>JBCCRW010000347.1:0-6227 GCA_039201055.1 Planctomycetota bacterium
GACCCATGGCAGCGTGTTCAAGATCGGTGACTCGGCCCTTCGCATTGACGACGAACAGCAACTTGACGCACCCACGATGGCAACCGAATTGTCGCTGGCCACCAACGAAAATTTGCGTTTCGCCGCCGCACCATCGAACCTGCTGCGATCCGCTGCGTCAAACGTGCCGCGTTCCGCAGGGTCAAACGTGCCGCGTTCCGCAGGTGCGAAAACGGATCCGATGCGCCCCGTCCACGAATTGGAGGGTGAAACCTTCCTGCGTTTCCGACTGGACAAACTCGTTTCCACGGGACGCAACAGTTTTGTCTTCAAAGGATATGACACCAAACGTGATCGCGTGGTGGCGGTCAAAATCTTGAAGCCACAGATGGCATCGACCGATACGCAGCGTGAACGATTCATCCGGGCCATGCGAACAACGCTGCCGATTGTCCATCCCAACATCGTGCGAACACGAAAGGCCGGACGAAAAGGCGTTCACTGCTGGGCGGCCTTGGAATGGGTGGAAGGAATCAGCGTTTTGAAACTGATCAAAAACATCGGCAGCGACGGTGTGTTGCCCTGGCAGGAAGTGTGGCGAGTTGCCGTCCACATCACGCGGGCACTCGAAGAGGCGGGCAAACGCCGGATCATCCACCGCAACGTCACCCCATCCAATATCCTCAGGCGAAACCACGATCGATCGTATTTGATCACTGATCTGATTTTGGCCAGAGCACTCGAGCACACCGATGCCGCAAAGTTGACGCGGCCCGGTGATGTGCTTGGCGAATTACCCTACATGGCCCCCGAGTTGCTGTTGGACTCGACCAAGGTCGACGAACGATGCGATCAATACGGACTCGGCGCAACTCTCTATGCCCTGCTTTCAGGGAAACCGCCATTCATCGCGGTCAACCTCGCGGACTACTTAGCGAAACTCAAATCGGTCTCGCCCGAAAATCCAACTCAATTGCAAGCCGAAACCGACCAACGGTTTGTCGACGTGGTGATGCGAATGATCCAGACACAGCCGAGTGCTCGCTATGAATCGCCACAAGCGATCCTGAGCGACCTGGAACGCGTCGGCAAACTCGGTGCAGTCGAAGCCGATTGGTCGGACTGGGTTTGATGATGTGGTGACGTCTTCGAACGCGCGATACCGCAGCATGTTGTCGGGCCGCTTTTTGATTCGCCCGTTGGGATAGTTGCCTAAGTGAAATCGCGTTCGCGAATGAGCCCGCATGCCATGAAAGAAAATGTGGTTGAAGATCAACGAGTTCATGTTGTCCCGCCATTCCTGGTAGTGCACCAGAAAATCCGTGGCCACGTCGGGATAGATCGCGGGACACGTTTCGCCGACACGACGCAGGTATCGCCAGCCGCGGCGAACCAGATACGCGATCGTCCGCTGGCTGACGTCGTGTGATCCATCGGCCAGTGCCATGTCGAAGCGGGCGGCCAGGGCACCGAAAATTTCGGTGTCATTGCATGCTTCGGCTTCCTTGAAGATTTTTTTCAGGCCCTTCAGCGGCCCAAAAACGATAGGAATTTCGGCAATCAATCGCAGCAGACAGTCGCGGCGGTAGCCATCGTTGTCCTGCCACAATTCCATTAAAACTTCGTGCGAACGTAATTTGTCCGGCAGCGGTACCTCGGCGTTGTCGGCTTCCAACGCGGCTAGCCTTGCGATGCGTATTTGAGCCCGTCCCTCGAGCGGCTTTTGTCGAAAGGCCGGCGATTTTTGTTCGGCAACGGTCTGTGATCGCAAAATTTGCGGGTTGCCTCGTCCGCTAACACCAAAATTTTGGTGTCATCGACCACTAGCGTCCCCCGGGTTTAAAGTACCATGCCACGCCATGAACCGAAGTCGCGCCGAAACGAAAAAAGCCAAGCCCGCCAAGCCTGCCAAGCCTGCCAAGCCTGCCAAGCGCAGTATGGCCGAGCGGGCCGATCGCCATCGGTGTTACGAAAAGGCCGTGCAAACGCCCGAGCACGAAGTCGAATTCTTTGAACGGGCCTACGCGGATTGCTTCCACAAAAAACCGCTTACGCTGCGCGAGGACTTTTGTGGCACGTTCGCGATTTGTTGCCGATGGGTGCAATCACACCCCAAACGACGTGCCGTCGCGGTCGACTATTGTGGTGACACCTTGGACTGGGGACGCAAGCGTAATCTGGCCAAGCTGGACGAAGACCAGCAACAGCGGATTCGTCTGTTGCAACAAGATGTTCGCAAACGCAATCGGCCTCAGGTCGATATCGTGTCGGCGCAGAACTTTTCGTTCTGGATCTTCAAGACCCGCAAAGAAGTCATCGAGTACTTTCGGATCGTGCGCGCCAACTTAAAGGCCGAGGGGGTGCTGGTCATGGACATGATGGGCGGCAGCGAATGCTTTGAAGATGACCACACCGAAAAGAAGGTCATCAAGAAAGGCAAAAAGGGTTTCCGTTACGATTGGGAACAGGCCTCGTTTGACCCGATCACGCATGATGTCACCTTTTACATCCACTTCAAGTTCGGCGACGGCAGCAAGCTCAAACGCGCCTTTGAATACCATTGGCGATTTTGGACGATGCCCGAGGTTCGCGAAATGTTGGCCGAGGCCGGATTTAGCGAATCGTACGTTTATTGGGAAAACGAAGACGAAGACGGCGAAGGCGACGGCACCTATGACCGCGCCGAAGTCGGCACGGCCGATCCAGCCTGGATCTGCTATTTGGTCGCCAAGAAGTAGTGCCGAAGGCACGGCATGTTGCAGCCCCGGACGTGAGTCCGGGGGCCGCTAGCCCGTGAGCGATTCAAAGTCGCGAAGCGATGGCAGCAGAGCGATGACAAGGCCGCACAACGCAATCGGTAAGCAAACATGCGATCCGTCGGCCGAACGATTGATTGGCACGTTTCACCTCCGCGGGCCTCGCTCGTATCCCGCTTCATCGAGGACTCCCATCAGAGCTTCGGTGATTAGATCCCCGGGCATTCCCGCCACGTGCGTCGCCTCATGCGCGATCAATCCGGCCAGGTGATCAATCGACCAGGAATCCAGTGCAAAGCGATAAAGATAGACGTGAACGACGGAACCGGTTCGCATTGATAGCGGCTCGGTAAATCCGCCCTCGGGACGCCAACCGTCTGGGCGCTCACGAAACAACTTTTGGAACTTCTTGACCTCGCTTCTGATTTGCGGCTTCGAACAAGACTCCGCCAGGTTCAACTCAATCGTGTCGAGTGCATCGACATACTCCAACGGTTCCTTGACGTCTTTGGTCACCATAAGTTTCTTGTATGCTTTCCGAAACCGCTCTTTCCGGTTCAGTTCGTAGGCTCGATCGACGGCGATTCGAAGCCGAGCACGGTATCGCTTTGGAATGGTACCGTCATTGCCAAAGGACATCCATCGGTTTCCGCGTATGCCCGGCGGATTCACGGCCGCGGCGTCGCCGAGCCGTCCAGACGCTGTTTGCTGGTCTACCAGTAAGTTGCCGCTTCCCATTTCGTTCGCTCCAATTTTGGCTATCGCAGGACTCACGCTTACACCCCGCCGACGGATGCTTCGGAACGGCTAATCGTTGAATGGCGTCGTGGGCGAGTCGACGAGTCTTGACGCTCGGGATTCGTCGCCTCATCCACTACGGTTTTCGCCACTGCAAACTTTTGCCGCTCCTTCGCTTCAGCCGTCGCGTTTCCACCATTCCAAAAAGTTGTCCAGGCTCCAGATCGGTTGCGTGCGTTTTTGATCCACGTCGTACGAACCTGCGAGAACCTTCCGGATGTCCTTCATTTCATCTGCCGTGATGCTGGTGGCGGTTTTCGATTTCTGCACTCGCTTGATCACGTCAAGCAATTTTTCTTTTCGCAGCCGTTTTCCGAGCGGTCCATTCACGTTCAACGCACGGACGCCCTGGGCAATGTGCGCCGCAGCCTCCCAATCGCCGACGGTCCCATCGATGTTGTACCAATCCTGAATCGCGTGGGTTGCTTCATGAACGACAATCTGTTGCCAACCCGTTTGACCTCGTTTGATCAACAGCTGGTTCTTGTCCGAGACATGCCGCCCACGCGACGTGCGGAACAGTTGCTCTTCGTTGTCATAATCATACGAGATCAGTGTGATGTCCCCGGATTCAATTCGCCGAGCCATCTCCTTGTAATGCTTGGGAAGATAGTGGAACGTTTTGCTTTCGTGTTTGACAATAAAACCGGCCGGCGGGTAGCTGCGATCGCTGCGAAGCACCGCCGCGACGCGTTTGACGAAACTTTTATCATTGACGACCTTGTTTTTCAGTTCCGCGCGGATGCGTCCTTTGTTGATCATCAGATTGACCAAGTGCGTCTTGGCCTTTGGCCCGCTGTAGCGATATCCGAGTATGTATTTCAGGTCTTGAAGTTCTCGTTTTGAAACCTTCCGTTCGCCTTTGGCAACGATCGCTCGCTTGAAGATGTCATCGACTTCGGATCGGGTGAGCCATTTTTCGCCGCGGACCATTTTGGCGTGCTTGCGGAGCAGTCGTTCCACCTTGGTGTCCTTGATTTTCCCGAGCAATTCGTCCAGTTTGTCGGTGCCGTGGGTGCGTCGACAATCCTCGATAAAGGATTTGATTTTTGCGCTTTTTTGAGTGCTTGTGGTCACGAGGATGCTTCTATTTGCGTGTAAATCGGCCGTCACAGGGACATGCCGAAGTCTTCTCGCGGGCGACAAGCATTCGCCAAATTTTTTGAAAAATCGCGTCCAGCGTTCGGAGACTTGACGCCGGTGACCCAAAGCGAGCGATCAGCGGCGCGTCGGCATCGAAACGCCGTAGATCTCCACAATCCGGCCCTCTCGATTGCGGATCGGTTCGCCGCGGACCAGCACTTCGTGGTATTCGCCAGAATGGTTGCGTTGCCGAATTTTGATTGAATACGCTTGGCCGTTTTGAATCGATGCCTCGACGACAGTGCGGAGCCGTTGACGGTCCTCGGGATGGACCAAGCTGTAGTATTCGTCGCGGGAAGGTGTGCCCGATTCCACGTCGCGGCCAACCAGGGCAAACAGTTCATCGTTCCAAACGATCGAATCTTCGTCGATGTTGTATGACCACGTTGCCAAACCGGCAAGCCTCTGCAGATTGGCCAGACGTGTGCGGCTGCGATGCAGCTCTCGTTCGGCTTGCTTGCGTTTGGACACATCGCGAATTGTCGACACCATCATGGTCTTGCCATCCACAACGACCTGGCGGCCGGCGACAACCACATCCAGGATCGACCCGTCGCTGCGATAAAACTGGGTCTCAAAGTCTTCGATAAACCCGTCGGCTCGAATGCGCTCGACCAATTCACGGCGACGCTTGGAACAGACCCACAACTTCAAGTCGGGGATCGTTCGATTGACGACTTCATCCATGCGGTAGCCAAACATTTTGCCGAACATGGCGTTGGCCTCGACGATTTCACCGGCCGGCAATTGCACCAACAAACCCGCGTCGGGCGACTTGGTAAATAGTACCGAGTACCGCGAAACCACTTGACGATCGGCCTGCAGCAACGTCTTTTGCTCGCGAATTTCCGCTGCACGTTGGCTGGCCGATTGACCCGCCGATTCGTAAAGCGTCAGTGCCAGATCAAAATCGCCGCGTTTGGCGGCCGCTTCGGCGCCGATAATCTGTAGCTTTCGGCGGGCCTGGGCGGCCAATTCATTTTCCGGCCACAACTCCAGTGCTTCGACCAGTAACGAATCAACAAACGCGAAACTTTCCAGCGACACCGTCGGGCTCATCGATTCGATTCGCCTTTCGGCACGCATCACCAGTCGATTGCTGTTGGCGTGGACTCGTTCATCACGAATCGCGGCGATGAACTGATCGACCGTCTGATACCGATCCTCGGGCCGCGTGTTCATCGCTCGGCGGGCGATGCGAATCAATTCGTTATCGATGTCCGATGGCGTGATCAGGTTGTCGGCAGCCGCGGCGACGCATTCCATCAATGAATTGCCGCGGTGTGGCGGATGATGGGCGACGATGTGATACAAAATCGCGCCCAGCAAATAGACGTCGGTTCGAAAGTCGATCCGCCGATTCAAACCGGCGGCCAATTCCGGCGCCATGTAAGCGGGTGTGCCGCCGATCGATTTGACCGGCTGGGGTTTCGACGACTTTTCGCTGTACCGGGCGGCGAGCCCCCAATCGGCAAGCAGCACTTCGCCGAATTGACCGAGCATGACGTTTTGCGGCTTGATGTCGCGATGCAGGATGCCGCGACTGTGCGC
>JBCCRW010000348.1:0-6200 GCA_039201055.1 Planctomycetota bacterium
CAACGGCTTCGCTACGCCAGCGTGCTGAGCGACAACGAATCGTACGAGCGGGCGCTGGAGACCTGGGAGGGGGCCGCCGAGCTTGCCGAAACGCCCGAAGATCGCGAACAACTGCTGACCCAACGGATCAAAACCTACAAGGATTCCGGCACGTTGGATCAGCGGATCGCGCAGGTCGCCAAGGACGCCACGTCAGCGGGCGACTTTCGTGAACTCGCAATGATGCATTCCGCTGGCGGGCAAATGACCGACGCGGCAACGGCGATTGATCGGGCCATCCAATTGGCCCCCGAGGATACGTCAGTGCTGCTCGCGTCGGCGGAAATCTCCGAGCGACAAACGCTGTGGTCCAAGGCCGCCGAGCGTTTTGAAACGCTGGCGAAGTTGGACCCGCGATACCGAAGCAACTATTTGCAAAAGGTCGCCAATTTGCAGGTCCGCATGGGCCAATCCGATGCGGCGATTCAAACGGCCCAGCGGATCATCGAATCCAACCCGGCGGCTCCGGATAGCTACCAAACGTTCGCGCGGATCGCGATGCGGGCCGGCAAAGACGACGAAGCCTTTGCGGCGCTGCGACGCGCGATGAACGTGGCCCCACGGGACAATTCGCCCCGCCGAATGCTGGCATCGTCACTGGCCGAACGTTATCGCACCGATGAGGCGATCGAATTGTATTGGCAGGCGATGCGTTTGGAGCGGGACGACGACGCGAAAATGGAATTGGTCGCGCGGCTGGCACCGCTGTACGAAAGAAAGAATGCGATTCCCGAACTGATCGGCCGAATCGAAAACGAGGAGCGTCGCGATGAGGATCCTCGGACGACGCAGTTGATGATCGCGACGGCAAATGAAACGATCCAGGATTATGGAGCGGCGCGCTCGATCGTTGACAAGTTGCTGGCCGCCCAACCCCGCGATCCCGAATTGCTCAAGCGGATGGTGGACCTAAGCGATCGTGCTTACGAAATCGTGTCGGCCGCCGAATACCAAAAGCGTCTATTGAAACTTGCCGATACACCGGAGAATCGCAGTCGGCTGATGATGCTGGAATTGGACGCGGGCATCATCGACATCGAAACGGCGTTGCGGCGACGCATCGCGGCGGGCGTCGACGCATCGCGTTTGGGCAGCATGATTCGTGCGGCCGCGTCGCGTCGCGATCTGGATTCGGCCATCGCGATTTGCCGGGCCACGCTGGATGACCATCCCGATTACTGGGACGTGAAACTGTCCTTGGCCCAGATCTTGGTCGCGAAAATCGGCTCGAGTGATGAATCCAAAAACGCCGGTGTGGTGACGGAATCGGAGCAGCTTTGTGATTCCCTGTTAAGCGACGATCGGCCGTTGGATGAATTGCCACCCACGCGTCGCAAAACCAATTCGCCAGCGACGGCGGCCTACCCGCCCGGTTACACACCGCCCGATCGAACCTCGCCGTTTTATTGGAGCAGCAGCAGATACACGCTCGCACGGAATTATGGTTTGGGAAATTACGGGCGATCCTATGGATCTAGTGCCAACTTTCAGTTGGTCACGCCGTACAGCTTTGGACATTGCCGCATCATCGCCGCATCCTTGAAGGTCGCCTGTGGACTGAAGCAGCAACCCGCAAGCGTGCTGGAGGAATTTGACCCGGTTGCCGAGGCCGAAAAGGTGTTCCCGATCGCGGATCTTGACGCGGTCGAGACTCCCGAAACCATTTTGTCCCAGAAGGCCCTCAGGGACACGATGAACTACTTCCGCAAGCCGCGTCAAATTCGGCGTGGCAATCGCATTTCCTATTCGTACGCTTCGGATGATGACGACGCGGCGGAAAAGCGAGTCGAACAAATCGCTTGGAAGTTGGCCGAGCTGGACCCGCTGCGGCACACCAGTGATTTGATGACGCTGCTGGCCGAGCGAACCCCGCGCGTCCTGGCGGCGATTGATCCTGACAAAGACGCCAAGAATGATTCCAAAAAACCGGCCGAGGATGCAAAAGCCGGTAGCGACAAATCCGACAGCGAGGATGACGAAGCGACGGAGGAATTGATCCCGCTTTCGCCGGCTCGATTGCAAGCCCTGGCCACCGTCGTCGACACCCAAATCAAAAATTTCGCCGAGTCGCGTCAGAAGAATCCCAAAACGAGTCCACAGACGGTGTTGGTGTGGAAACGCTTGCTGAGCACCGAGGCCGAGCTGGCCGGTGATGCGGAGATGGCATCCCGCTACGCCATCGAAGATCCCGACGTTCAGCGGGAGGACTTCAACGGACTGTATTCGTACATGTTGAATTTTGTGATGTTGAAACAGTACGAACGCGCGGAGAAGTATTTGCCCGCTTTGCTCGCCGCCGCGCGCCAGCCGGGTGCTTCGTCCAGCCAGCTTTCCAATGGGCTGGCGGCCGGATTTGGACCGATCGCGACGGCCGAGCCGTTTTGGCAGAAACATCGTTTCGAATTGCTTGACATTGGATTGGCCCTGGCCAATACCCAGGCCGTTACGGCACAAAACAAGCGGGCCGGCCGGCGAAGTTCGACCAACAATACCGGCGGATCGGTTCGCGTGCGTGTCCGCGTTCCCGGCGAAGGCAATGACACCCGTGTCACCAGCAAGATGTTGATCGGCCCGTTGTCGGAGACGCTCGCAAATGCCGGCGATCTTCAACAGGTGGTTGCCGCGATCCCATTTGACAAAACGCAGGACAACCAGAGCTATTCCAGCGCACCGCAACGACAAACGGTACCCAAAGAGGTGATCGAGCACTTGCGAAAGATCCCCGCCGAGGCCAGCGCGGACGAACGCTTGCGTCGCGAGATCGTGACGGCTTTTGCGATGTGGTGGAACGATGGACCCGAGGCGGCTTTTCCGGTGATCGAAAGGCTGGCCCAAAGTCACCCGGACAACTTGGAATTGCAGATCGAAAAAGCGCGGCTGGCCTACGAACTCAAACGGCCCCGCCAGGCACTTGAGGCACTCGACGCGATCCGGCCGCTGGACAGTCGCATGTTGGTGCAAAAGGAAATGGCGGCCATGCAATTGGCTTCACAATTGGGGGATTCCGATCGTGCCAAGGTCGCCGCCAAGCGACTCTTTGGAATGCGTCTGGATACACAAACGCAATTGTCGCTTGCCCAAAAGTTGCAAGCACTGGACATGGTCGACGAGGCCAAGGCGGTCTTGCAACGGACTCGTGGCGGCCGCGCCAAGGACGAAAGTACGCTGCTGGCGATCGCCCGGCAATTCGAGCGCTCGGGCGACAAACAATCCGCCGCCGAAGTCGCCTACAGCCTGCTGAAACGACTCGACAGCGGGCGAACCACCAGCAATGTGGACTATTACCGAAGGTCCGCGATCAACTTGTTGAAACAGGCCAAGAAGCTGCAACCGCTGATCGCCCAGGCTCGCGCGCGGGTGGCATCCACGCCCAAATCGGTCCGCGCCAAAACCGATCTGGCCGACCTCTTGGAATCCGCCGGCCAGACCAAAGCGGCACAGAAGGTATGGGAGGAGATCGGCAAACAACAGCCCACCAACCCGCGGCAATTGCTGGCCAAGGCAAAGTCACTGGGCAAAGCAAAGAAACAGGTCGAAGCGTGCGAGTTGTACTTGCAGGCTTTCGAAAAAGATGCGTCGCTGATCAGACGCGAGTTTTACAACTTTTACAACACGGCGAGGGCAGCCAAAAAGAAGGGACCGATCCTGGAGGCACTCGCTAAGTTTCCGATGGATCGTTTCCCGGATTATCGCGTGAACGAATTGATGAGTTTGACCGAGGGCGTTTCGTCCAAGGCCGCCAATGATTTCATCGCGAAAGTGTTGAAGAATCCGGCGACCCGCGACAACGCGCTTGCGTCACTGAGTCAACGCAAGGATTGGCTGGAATCCGACGGGGCTCGCGATGCGGTGGCCGAGGCGTTGTGTTCTCAATCGGCTTACCAATCGAATTCTCCCCTGTGGTCGGTCCGGAGTTACGGCGGCGAAGGTGTCATCAATGGCACGCTGCCAACATTTGTCGACGCGATTCGGACAAACGAGGACCTGGGCAAACGCTTTGAAAGCTTTGTCAAAACGGTTCGGGACGACAAAGATTCGGCCATCATCGGCGACGTCGAATTGGTGGGCGCGTTGGTGATGTTGCCAGCCGCCAAGAGCACGTACAAGGAACCCAATGCGGCGTCCGCCGACGATGCGATCGGTAAGCTCGAGCAGGTTTATGCACCGGAGCTTGCGCGGGTCGACACCTACGGCGAGGCGACGGAGGAATCGGATGACGATGACAACAATTCCGTCACGCTGAGTCCATTTGTCCAAAGCAACAATGGTCTTGCTTGGCAGGCGGCGCAGTACATCAAGAACCATCCGGCCACGGGCGAAAACAAGGAACTGGTGATCGCCGCCTACATGAAGGCTACCGACGGCAATCCCGCGACAAACAGTTTTGGCTACAGTCCAACCCGTGGGTTGGTGGATGCCTACGTCGATGCCGGGAAGGTGGACATCGCGCGCGGCTTGCTTTGGCGACGACTGCGCGATGCGGACTACGACGACAACAACCGGTTCAATCCCGGCTACGGCGATTACCAAAGAATTAGCGAGCTGCAGGCGGTCGCCGGGATGTTGGGCGAGATGAAGTGTCTCTTGGACGCGTTGGTGGTTTACGAGACCTTGCTTGGTGACCGGGAAAGTTTCAAGTCCGCGGCGCGGTGGGGGGGCAGCCAATCCTTGGAAAAGCAGGTCCAGACGCAACGCGACCGCTTTCGGAAGCTGCTCAAGGACGAAGATTCGATCGAGTTCCTGGAATTCCTGACGTCCGCAAAAGTCATCAGCGTCGCCGACTTGTGTGGCGGATCGTTTCAATCGGAGATGGCACCCGACGGTCCGCTCACGTTGGCCCTGGAAAGCTGCGTCAAGACCGAAGCGGGACGGAAGGCGATCGACAATCTGGATGCCGACTTGGCCCAACGAATCGACGAAGCTGCCGAAAAAGTCGACGAAAAAACCGATTCCAACATGGCGATCGGCAGCCGGGATTTGCGGCTGACGCGCTTGCTGATCCAACTGATTCGCATTGCCGATCCGGATAACCGCGATGCGGATTCCATCGCGCGGGCGGCCGAATTTGCCGATCAACTGCAACCAATGCTCGACCGCCTGGGCAAGCTGGAAGCTATCGACCCGCCCGACGTGCAAGCGGTCGGCCGTTTGGTTGGACTGGCCCAGCGGATGCGAAAAATCGATGCTTCTGAAATTCAGGCCATCGCCGATGCGTGGGCAACCGGCTTGGAATCACCCGTGGCGTTGTCCGAGGATATCGACCTGGATCTGCAATGGCGGTCCTTGCAGGGCGAAGCCGAGGATTCGTTTACGACGTTGATCGACGAAGTCATCGCCATGGATGTGGGTGCGAAATCGAAAACGCGATCGATGAAATTGCTAAAGCTTGCCCGGTTGGCCGCCGATGCGGGTCGCTTGGACGCGTCGACCCGGGCGCTGCGTGAGGCCTTCAAGGAGGGTCCTCCGGTGCAAGCGGTGGAGCAAGGCGGTGCCGACCCCTTCGGCTCCGGGTCGAACCCGTTTGGCGTCCGTGCATCCGCGTCGATGTCGATGGGTGGCATGGGCATGGTCGGCGAAAGTGAAACGGAGGCTTCCATCACGACGCAGCTTGGCGAATTGATGAATGTTTATTCCGATCAATTGAATGTGCAGATCGGTGCTCGCAAACCCAAGCCCAAATCGAAGTCCAAAGAAACATTGGACCAGGACACCAAAAGGCAATCCATTAATGCGATTCATGCCGCTTTGGCGGCCATCATGATGCCCGATGCGGCACCCCAAAAGTGGTTCGATTACGGCGAACCGGAAAGCGGCAATCAATATCGGGACCCGTTTGGCAATGCTGGCGACGCAGGCGACGATTCGCTGGTTCCGGTGCTGGCCCGCACGGCCAAATTAAGCGGCCAGACGGAGGACGTGATTGCGAAGCTGGGCGAGCGCTTTGATAACAATCCCAGTGCGCTCCAGATCGGTTTTGCGATCTTGGAAATCGCCGAGGTCGGTGGCAACAAAACGCTATTCGAGGAATGGTTCGAACCCGTCGAGGTTTTGGTGTCGACGGAGCTGCCCCCACTGGATGCGCCAGCGGTCGAAGCGACACGGGTGCAAAGCATCACGACGCAGATGCAGCAGCAGACCGCCAAGAAGTCGCGTTTGGTCGA
>JBCCRW010000349.1:0-6196 GCA_039201055.1 Planctomycetota bacterium
CGAGGTTTTGACACCGTGTTCATCCATGCCGACCTGCTGTTTCTGGGACGCGACGTCGACGATCTTCAACTGGTCGGTCGCGACGCGGGCGTGCAGACATTCGAAGAGAGTTTGTCGCACGGCTTTGAACCGGGTTTCCGAATCCACTCCGGACTGCGATTGTGGGGCAACGGATTTATCGAAACACGCCATGCGATCGCCGACGGTTGGGACGCTCGCGGTGATTTCGCGGTGGATCCGGCGGTGCCTTCGGCAATCAGCGTGCGGGGCAACTTCACCGCCGACTATTACAGCGGCGACGTGAACCTGGTAGCTGAGGATCCCATCAACAGCGAGGGCCAATTGATTCTTGGCCTTCGCTGGATCGAACACGATGACGCTTTCGATATCGCGCTCAATGACAACCAAGCTCCACCGAACACCGAATCATCGTCGGCTGAGGCAAGCAATTCAATGTTCGGAATTCAAGCCGGCTTTCGCACCGGATGGATCTACCGGCGTTCGATTTGGAATCTCAGCCTGCTCGGTGGCGTGCTGAATAATCAGATTTCTCAACGCGGGCCGCGATACGATAATGCGATCGCCTTCGACGGCACCGACGAACCCATGTTCTCGGTCGAAGATGACGAGGTTTCCATGTTTGCCGATATCGAAGGTTCGATCGCATATCCGATCCTTCGCTCGACCTACGTTCGCGTCGGCTATCAGGGCGTGTTCATGGACAACGCCGTCACGGTGACACGGCAGCAGGGATCGCCCGCGTCCCCTGACGCGATCGAATTCCACGGCGGGTTCGTCGGCTTGGAAATCGTTCGCTAACGATCACGACAATTGGATCACCGCGCCGCCGACCCACGTTGCTTCCACGCGGTCACGGTCGGAGAACACTTCGTCGATTTCGTCCGGCGATGGGTTCATTCGTTGGCGTCGGATGTGATTGATGATGGCCAAGGCGTCCATCGCCGATGTTCGACCATCACGGTTGGCATCGGTATTCATGCCGCTGTCGTCGGTCGAAGCAATCGTGTCCGATTCGCCCTCCGCATTCATCCGGCGAAGCTCGTTCAGCACGAGGAGTGCGTCACGTGGCGAGACCACACCGTTGCCGTCAACGTCGAACATGTCCAGCGGATTGGACCGCGGATCGATACTTGTTCCCGGCGATGGGGTGACGCCGTCGGGAACCGCATACAGGCCGGTGACGTCGACTTGTGTAAGACCCGGCGACACGATGTCCCAACCGATCAAATCAAACATGCGTAGGTCGATCGACGTCAGCGATTCAGCCACTCCCGGGCTCAACGTCGGCCCCATGATCCCCTGAACGACGCCTTCGCCAAATTCACGCCAGTGGCTGGTTTGCTGGCCGCCAAAAATTTCCGCCATCGGGACTTTGACGGCGGGCTCTGCCACGTCGGTCCAATACACATCGCCAAAATCCGTGCTCGCTTGCACGTTCGGCCGCAATTCGCGAGTAAAGGACTGGAATTGTTCGAACGGATTCGCCGCATCATCGTCCTTTTGCGGATCAAAGCGATCGAGACCATCGGGGAACCGAAACAAATCCATCGGCGTCGGGGCGATCGATGCATCAAAAAAATCGAGCGACGAAACAAAACCAAGAATGTGACCGATCTCGTGAACCGCCACCGACAATCCATCAAATTGTTCGGCCGTGATGATGCCGTCTTGGACAAAATCAAGCCGGAAGAAAGTCGGAGTCCCCTGCCCACCGACCAATTCGTTGCTCAACTCGATGCGTCCATCCGGTTCAAGATACGACGGATCATCGGGCGTCAGTGCCCCAAGACCTTTCATGGTCGCGCGATTGACGGACAACAAACCGCCGGCCGCCGTTGCACCGCTGATCGGGACATTCACGTTTCCCGAAGTCGGGCTGTTGGCATCCTGCAACTGGTAGGTCGTTCCTTGCGGAATATTGAACTGCAGTTGATCGTTGCCCGGCAGAAATTGCACGATGTGATCGTCCAGGTCATCGACCAACGCCGGCGACGTGGTGCGATCGCCACGATCGGGCAACGATGCTTGGCCCGAAGCATCCACGGTGAATTCATGCACCGCGTCTTCGACCAATAACTCGCGCACCGCCGGGTAGTCCATTAAACCCGTTTCAATGAACGCTTGCCCCAGCGTGTTTTCACCGACCGACGCCAAATCGACATCAATGATCACGGTAACCGGATCGGCAATGTAGCTTTCCCAAATCTCGGCCGCCGCCTGCATTGTTTGCAACGCCGCCGGCACCTGTCGGATCTCGGGCCCAAAGTTAAATCGGATATCAAAGGGCAGATCGTCGTCGGTTGCCACCAACGGACCCATCTGCATCGCCGGACCGGCTCCACTGTCAGTTTGTCCGGGCGGTCCAAAGACGACCGCGAATAATTGACGCGATTCTAGGCCTTCAAATCGCACCGGCCGCGCGAGCGAGCGTTTCCGTCGTTTCATCGTTTCTTGTTAGAAGCTATGGATTTTGCTTTCGGCCCGACCGCGGGTCAGTCTAGTCGAAAAGAATCCAGGGTGTGATCGGCTGGCGACGCGACGCGGGGCGGCAGATTACGGGGTTCCCAAACGCTGCGAGATTTGCCGAATGGCGGCAACGCGAAGGTCCGGTTTTGCACCGGTGGCCTGATCCAAGAGCGGCTTAATATCAATCCGCATTCGTGGTTCCAGCGAGTCTAACAATAAGGAAACGAGCTTTCCCAACGCATAATGCTCGCACGCCTCCGTCGTCGTCCCACCATCGATTTCCCATGGTGAAGCGTATGCGAGTGAATGTTTTCGCGGCGGCATCGTGGCAGCGGAATGGATCGATCGTGCCCGTTCAAAGTCGACCAACAGGACGCGATGCTGGTTTGTCGAAATCAGAATATTTTGCGGTGATAAATCGCCGTGCAACCAACCGCAACAATGCAAATACTGCACGACCTCGATCAACCGTGACAGGATGGTGGTCGCGGCGATCGCAATCGTCGGGGCGGTGTCAACGCCTTGGCCACCTTGGGTTTCCGCGGGTTGGGAATTTGCGTTGCCACGCCAAGCCGATAGGGGAACGCCATCGACATATTCCGTTTCGACCCACAAGCGTCGATCCTTGGTTAATCCGTGGCCAAGGTAGGACACGATCCCCGGATGATTGACCGCACGCAGGCATTCAATTTCCTGCGGATTAAACGTGCCTGGATCACTCAGCTTCATGACGCTTTGCCGTTTGCCGCCACGGCGACGCGTCAGCAGCACCTGGCTGCGAGGTGTTTGGGACAACACCTGATCGATGACATACTTTTTATCGAAGTCCAAGCGATTGAATCGCAACGCTTTCCAGCGGTCTTCGAATCGAAGCAATGCTAGACACCTCCCGATGTGGCAAACAATGCGAGGAAGAACGACATGTACACGAAACCGACAATCCCGCCCACAAAGATGACCACCAGCGGTTCGACCAGCAGGCTCAGCCGTTTGATTGCCATTTGCAATTGTTCATCATGAAAGTCGGTCACGCGTTGCAGCACCTCTTCCATTTGTCCGGTGTCTTCGGCGACGGCCATCATGCTGGACAGCATCGGAGTGTAAGCGTGTCGGGCGGCCAGGGAGGGCGCCAGACCGTCGCCGGCGATCACCGCTTCTCGCGCCGTCGCCACCCGTGAGGCCAGGAAGCGATTGTAGTGCAAGTTTTCGACGGTCCGTAACGCTTCGACCACCGTGATACCGCTGGCAAGCATCGATTGCAGCGACGACGCGAAGGTCACCGTGCCACCCAGCCGCAGCACATGGCCGATCAAGGGTACACGCAGCGCGAAGCGATCGATTTGATAACGCGACGGCGGCCAAAGATAAAATGAAACGCACGCCAAAATCGCACCAAGGAACAACACTAAAGTGGTCGCCCCATTGGTTTGAATCCAATCCGACGTGTCCACCAACGCCTGGGTCATTGCCGGCAAACGGCGTCCCATCGCGTCGAGTGCTTTTTTGATTTCGGGAATCACCACAACGACCATATAAATGGCGACACCGATTGCGGCGACCGTTACAAACGCGGGATAGGCGAGTGCCGTGATGGTTTGTGATAGATTCCGACGGCGGTTGGCGAGCGTCCTGGAACTTTTATCAAGGACCACGTCAAGGTTACCCGTCAATTCACCCACGCGGGTCATTTGCACGGCAATCTTTGGAATCCGCTTTTCAGCGGCAAATGCATCAGCCAGCGATTCGCCGTCCTGCACCGCTTCGTTGATCCGTCGGGTCATGCGGCGCATCGGTGCAAAACGCGCCTGATGTTCACACGTCCGCAAGGCTTGTATCAGGGTGACGCCGCTACGCAACATCACGGCAAGTTGCGAAAGCATCAATTCGATATCCACGCCTCGGGGCGGGATATATTGGAAGGGATTGAAGTACGTCGAAAACCATTCACCGGGTGAAAGACGACTGGTTTGTTCTTCGTACTTGACCAACCGCAGCCCGCGGGCGCGAAGCGCCGCGCTCAATGTGGCCGGCGCGTCGGATTGTTCATTGCCACGCTGGACATTGCCCGATTCGTCTCGCGCGATGTAGGAAAAGACGGGCATGGTTTAGAAATCCACCACGTTGCTCAAGACTTCCGGCAGCGATGTCACCCCGCTTAGTAGTTTTGACACCGCGTCATCAAGCAAGCCCGGCGTCCCGGCCTGACGAATGACCTTCAGCAGTTCAGATTCCTCGGCGTCGTCGTCGATCATTTCGGCAAGCTGTTGATCGATGGCCAACATTTCAAACATCGCGACTCGCCCGTTGTAACCGCGACCGGCACAATAAACGCAGCCCACCGCGTCATAAATGGTTTGGCCGGCCAAGTCGCGACGTCCCAACGATAATGCCTCGGTCATGGTCATTTCGCGACCCTTGCGACATTGCGGGCACAGCCGTCGCACCAGGCGCTGTGCGATCGCCATCCGCACAGTCGCCGCAATCAAAAAACGTTCCAGGCCCAAATCGGCCAGCCGTGTGATGACACCCACGGCGGTGTTGGTGTGCAGGGTGCTGAGCACCAGGTGCCCGGTCAGCGATGCCTTGACCGCGATGTTGGCGGTTTCGCTGTCGCGGATTTCCCCAATCATGACCACATCGGGATCGTGACGCAAAATACTGCGCAGCGCGCGGTGAAAGCTGACCCGGTCGGTCCCATCGACCTCCACCTGCGAGGCACCTTCGATTTCGTATTCGATGGGGTCTTCCACGGTGATCACATTGCCGCCGCGTCGGGCCAGCAATTCGGTCAGCGCGACGTAAAGCGACGTGCTCTTTCCGCTACCGGTCGGACCGGTCAGCAGGATCATCCCGTGCGGCCGGTTGATCGCACCACGAAACAATTCGATGTTTCGATCGTCCATGCCCAACCGTTCCATCGTCAAGGACGACGAAGCGGTCGCCAAAAGCCGCATCGTTGTGCGTTCGCCAAACCTTGTCGGCAAAGTGGCCACGCGAAGATCCAGCTTGCGGCGGTTGGGGCCGACCCGAGTATTGAATCGTCCGTCTTGCGGGGCACGTTTTTCGGCAATATCCAGTCCCGACAGAACCTTGATGCGACTGGTCACGGGACCCTGTGCATCCTTGGGCAATTCCCGATACGTTTCCAGCGCGCCGTCGACGCGAAAGCGAATACGAAACGAGGTTTCCGTCGGCAAGAAATGAATGTCTGATGCTTCCCGCATCACCGCGGCCAACAAAACTTCATCGCAAATGGTCGCCGCGTCATCGCCATCGCCCGCATCGCCACGCCGAATCGCACCCGGACCGGTCACGCCGGCCGGCAACGAGATTCCGCCATAGATCCGCGTCAGCACTTCGCGGAGGCGGCCCGGATCGGTTTCGATCATCCGCACCTCGCGACCGGTCGCCTTGCGGATTGCTTGCGCCGCGATTTGGTCATCGACGTCGCAACAGGCGACCTGCACGACGCCATCCAGTTCGCACATCGGCAGCACGCTTTTTCGCAGCGCCAGCGATGCCGGAATTTTCAATGCCCACGCGGGATCGACGCGACAATCACTGACCTCCAGCAAGCCGCCAAGGCGATGGCCGGATGCAGCGGTGTCGCCGGCCGCATCGACGCCCTCGGGTACCGTACTCATGACCGTCGCCCTCTCATGCGTGTCGTCCCTCTCATGCGCGTCGTCCCCCTCATGCGCGTCGTCCC
>JBCCRW010000350.1:0-6181 GCA_039201055.1 Planctomycetota bacterium
GAGCAACCTGTGGTGTTGGGCGTTTGTTTCGGTCGAATACGTTCTCGTGCATGGACCCGGCTCGCGGCTGTCGCCGCAACCTCGGCTCACTTGGTCCCGGTGGCGAGCAGTTTGGGGTGTTGGACGTTTGCTTCGGTCGAATACGTTTCGGTGCAAGGACCCGGCTCGCGGCTGTCGCCGCAATCTCGGCTCACCTGCGCGACGGGCCTCCACTTGTGTCCACCTTTGGCCGATGACAAACACGAAAAAAAGCCCCGAAGAACTCTTCGTTCCTCGGGGCCTTTTCGGAAATAGCGGAGGACACGGGACTCGAACCCGCAACCGCTTGCGCGGCAATTGATTTCGAATCAACCTGCTCACCAATTCGCATATCCTCCATGGTTCAGGCGACAGCCGAGTCGCCCTCCCCGGCCCGCTTGCTTGGACGAGTCCTCGCAACCGAGCTATGAATATCGTCAACCAATCGGCGTTGACGGTCAAGGCGAAAAGGAGCTCGCGAATCACCCGAGCCCCGTCTCCCACAAAGGGTTCCTAATCCGTGTCGATTAGTACATGTCGTGGTCACCGCCGCCCGCGGAGGCACCCGCCTTTGGCTTTTCGGCAACCAACGCGTCGCTGGTCAACAACAGCGTCGCCACGCTGGCGGCGTTGCCCAAGGCCGTGCGGGTGACCTTCGTCGGGTCGATGACGCCCGCGGCCACCAAATCTTCGTAGGTGTCGGTCAAGGCGTTGTAACCATTGTTGCCCTTTTCCGACGCGACGCGTTCGCAAACGATACCGCCATCCTGACCGGCGTTTTCGGCAATCATCGTCAGCGGGGCGCGACAGGCGCGGATGACGATGTTGTACCCGACAATCTCGTCTTCACTGAGTTCATCACCGGGCTTGACCTGGCGACTGGCACGCAGCAACGCGACGCCGCCACCGGGCAGAATGCCCTCTTCGACCGCCGCGCGGGTGGCGTGCAGCGCATCCTCGACGCGTGCCTTTTTCTCTTTCATCTCGCTCTCGGTCGCGGCACCGACGTTGACCTTGGCGACGCCACCGGCCAACTTCGCCAGTCGCTCTTCAAGCTTTTCCTTGTCGTAATCGCTGGTGCTGTTCTCGATCTCGCGTCGAATTTGGTCGATGCGAGCCTTGATGTCGGCGCTCTTGCCGGCGCCCTCGATCACGGTCGTGTTATCCTTGTCGACAATGATCTTCTTGGCGCGACCCAGGTGCGGAAGGTCGACGCTTTCCAGCTTCGTTCCCAAAGCTTCGAAGATCGCTTGGCCGCCCGTCAGAATCGCGATGTCTTCCATCATCGCCTTGCGGCGGTCGCCATAGCCAGGCGCTTTGACGGCACAACAGGTAAAGGTTCCGCGAAGCCGGTTGATGACCAATGTGGCAAGCGCCTCACCGTCGACGTCTTCGGCGATGATCAACAGCGGCTTGCCCTGCTGGACGACCTTTTCCAAGATCGGCACAAGGTCTTTGATGTTGCTGATCTTCTTTTCGAAGACCAACACATAGCAATCTTCCAAAACGGCTTCCATCGAAGTCGAATCGGTGACGAAGTAGGGCGACAAATAGCCGCGATCAAACTGCATCCCCTCGACCCACTCCTGCTCGGTCTGAAGGCTCTTGCCTTCGTCGACCGTAATGACACCGTCTTTGCCAACCTTGCTCATCGCACTGGCAAGCAATTCACCGATTTCGCGGTCGTTGTTGGACGCGATGGTGGCGACGTTGGCCATCGCTTCTTCGTCTTTGACCTTGGTTGCCATCTTGTGCAGCTTGGCGGTGATGTCCGCGACGGCGGCCTCGATGCCCGACTTCATTTGGATCGGATTAACACCCGCTACAACGGCCTTGAGCCCTTCGTTGAAAATGGCTTCGGCCATCACGGTCGCGGTGGTGGTTCCGTCGCCGGCAACGTCGGACGTCTTGCTGGCGACTTCGCGGACCATCCGGGCGCCCATATTTTCATACACGTCTTCCAGGTCGATTTCCTTGGCGACGGTGACGCCGTCCTTGGTGACGGTGGGGCTGCCAAACGATTTTTGCAGAATGACGTTGCGGCCCTTGGGGCCAAGCGTCACCTTGACGGTCCGGGCCAGCTTGGAGACACCGCGGCGAATCGCTTCGCGTGCCTCTTGATCGAATGCGATGATTTTTGCCATGTCGTGGTTCTTTGATCAGGGAAGTGGTTTGGAAAGATTCGAAGGACTAGCCCAGGATCGCGAGGACGTCGTCTTCGCGCATCAACAGGAACTCTTCGCCGTCGATTTCGACGGTTTCACCGGCGTAGCTGGAAAACAGCACGAGGTCGCCGGTGGACAGTTGGCTGGTTGAACGCGTGCCGTCGTCGAGCAACTTGCCGGTGCCGGTGGCAACAACGGTGCCGCGAGCGGGCTTTTCGCGGGCCGAATCGGGAAGCACGATTCCGCCAGCGGTGGTTTCCTCGCTCTCCTCACGCTGAACGACGATTCGTTCACCCATCGGTTGCAATTGAACGCTGGTCTTTTTCTTGGTGGCGGTTGCCATCGCGGGGAATCCTTTTTCTAGATGCCGAAGGAAAGGGATGAAGTGAGTGGTTTGGCAGCGGCTGGCGAGTGCCGGGATTGCACCAAATTGGCAGTCGCACCGCCTTGGCTGGGCCAATGGGCAAACGCTGTGCCACTTGCAAGCAAATCACGCCAAATGCAGTCCATTCGGGCATTTAAGGACCGTGTGCTTTCGCAGCCGACCGGGCACAACGCCCCGCGGCGACTCGGCATGGCAGGCCTGATTCGGATTGGCAGATCGCCGCACCCCGACGGCGGCGAAGAAAGCCCGTTTCAGGTCACCCGCTCGCGGCACTGCCGGACAATTTTTAGCGTTTCGGCAAGGACTTCGTCCGGAGTCATCCCGTCGCTTTCGAGGATTTTCGCATCGTCGGCCGGCCGCAACGCGCCCATCGGGCGGCGCGCGTCCTCGGCGTCGCGTTTGTCCTGGGCCGCGCGGATCGCTTCCAAATCCAACGGTTTCCCGTCGTGCATCAATTGCTGCCACCGCCGCTTGGCGCGTTCGGCGGGCGATGCGGTCAGAAAAATCTTGCACTCGGCATCCGGAAACACCTCGCTGCCCTGATCCCGTCCTTCGGTCACAATGTCTCGACCGGCCGCGAACGAACGTTGAACACGGTTCAGATGCGTTCGAATTTCCGCCACGTCGGCCACATGCACGATCGATGCGGTTACCGTTGGCGACCGGATAAGCTCGCTGACATCTTCGTCGTCCAAGAAAATCTGTGAGCCGGCCGGCGTCAACGATGCCTGGACGGCAACCGCCACCAGAGCCGGGCGATCGTCAAAGTCCACGCCACGGCGAATCGCCGCCAGGGTGAGGGCCCGATAGAGCGCTCCGGTGTCCAAAAATTCAAAGCCAATTGCATCGGCAACCCGCCGAGCGATGCTGCTTTTGCCGGCGCCTGCCGGGCCATCGATGGTAACAATCATGCGGTGTTTTCACGCGGACCTTTGCCGGCGGCATCGTTCCCGCGAGCTCCAGCAAAAACTTCAGCATAACGCTGACAAGCTTGCTCGAGTGAACGCAGCGCTGCGTCAATTTCCTGTTGGGCGTCCGGCGAAATGGTTTCCGCCAAAGGTGACGAGTCCAAGGTGTTCAAATCCGCGTTGCTTGACCTGTCCGTCGGTAGTGCGGGGTCGTTGCCAAAACGGAGTCGATAATACCATCCGCTTAGGACCGCCAGCGAAGGTGAGGCGGGCGGTAACAGGGGATGTTGCCAGGACTTGGCGACGACGTCGACCCATTCGTTTGGCGTTTGTGTGGCCTCACGATGGAAACCGATAGCGTCAAGGGCTTCGCCGGCACGTCGAAAGAACGCCAATTTGCCCAATTCACCGCGGCGATCCCGCTCCTGGCGACGCCGACGTCGCAGCGATGACCAACGAATCCGCAGAATTGCCAACCCCGTCAATGCGGCAAACACCGTCACCGCCGCGGCGACCCCCGAAAATCCGCCCAGGGTCATCCCGTCGCCGCGACCGCTTTGGCGGCGAATGTTGCTAAGCCACTGGCCGGCCGAACGGACAAGCGACACATACGAACGGTGCATGATTGTGTTTTGCACGCCCGCACCAAGGATCAAGCCTTCTTGCCGATCGCTGTCCATTTCGACGACGTAATCGTCCCAGGCGTTTTGGGCCAAATCAAAGACTTGGTCGACGCCGCGTCCGTCATCGGCAAATGCCTGCTGGCGTACGCCGGGCGTCGGGTCCAGCCGGTACCAGTAGTGCGAAGCGGCCGGTTGTCCGGCCAGGCGAACGCCCGCGGGCACCGCTTCTTTCGGAATCAACGCCTCGACCCAAACGTGCGCGTGGGTGCCACGAGCGATTTGGCGCCCCGAAACACGATTGAATTCATCGGTGCAGTATCCGATCACCAAACGCGACGGGATTTCTTGACTGCGTAACGCCAGCGCCAGTGCCGAGGCAAAGTATTGGCAATGCCCGCGTTTGCTTTGGGCAACAAAATGGTTGATCGGATCGCCACCGGCCGGCACGTCCATGTCCGGTTCCAGAGAATAAAAGTATTGCGGCGACGTCGATAAATGGATCTCCAAAGCCGTCGCCAATTCGTAGGCGTTGCGCGGTGTGCCGGCGGCGGTTTCAGAAAAGCGCTCGGCCAAGGCTTCGATGGCGGGCATTTGATCGACATCGAACGTGCACAGCCGGCGAACATAATCCTCCGATTGCCGCATCAGCTTGCGGGTCCCCCAGGTCGGCCTTTCTTCGGCAACAACGCGTTCGGGCATGGCGGTCCAGCGGGATTGCTGGCCCCGATAAAACGCATGCGTGATGTAGTCGTAGATCATCCGCGGATAGGCCAAGGCGTCCCCGGAACGTTGCACCAGTGACATCCGGTTGCGAAGGTATCGCGTCTTTCGATTCGATTCGTTTTTGTAGGCCGGCAAGCTGATAAAGAGCGCCTTGGAACGACTGCTTTCGGCCGTCACCCGAGCAATCACGGGGTCGTATCCGCTGCGATCGGCACCCTCGGCGGGGATGTAAAGCGGCGGCAACTGCGATTCGACTTCCCCCGATGGTGGCGGAATGGAACGCCAGCCCGCCTGGGTTTCCTTGCCGCGAAAACGCACTTCGTATTCGTCAAGCACCTTGCCGCGAAAGTAAACGCTGCCCTGGGTTTGATAGGGCTTGTTGGTTTTCGATTCAATGAACTGCACCCGCAAAGCGATGCTGGAATCGGAAATGGTCGACCGAATCGCATTTAAATTGACTTCGTCACTAAAGCCCACCGCCGATGTCGCATCGGCCCTCGGGACCGCCTCGGTGGTCCGCGGTAGGGCAAAGAAAAACACGCCGGCGACCAACGCGATGGCCGGTGCCAGTGTCATCATGATCATCCGCGGAGCCATTCGATTGACCCGCCGGAGTGTGCCGGGTGCCAATTCGAAACGCATCTGCATGTTGTCGCCCTGGACCGGCCGCGACGCTTCGCCCAAATGCATCACCGATAGCGACGACAAGGCGTAGACCGCGGCAATTCCCATCGGTACCAACAAAATGCCAAACGACAACGCGTTGTTGAAGACCGCGGCGACGACCAATTGCAACAACGCGAACGTGGCGACTTGTTCCAAAAGACGCCGCGTCTTGAATTGCAGCATCAGGATCGCTTGGACAAACGCCAGCAATTGGGCGACGACAACCATTTGGTGGTTGCCGGGACGATCCCAATCAAAGAAATCGCTGACGCAATACGCCGCCACAACCGCCATCATGGGATACGCCGCCGCCCGCGGCATCGCAAAGATTTGGAACAGGTCGACCGCCAGGTAGCCCAAGACGATCACGCCGAACGCCAACCAGGCCGCGAAGCTGCCGTTGCTGCCGATGGCTAGGACGACGGCGCCCAGGGCGGCCAGGACGGCAAAGGCCAGACGCGTCGCCTGAGGAATCGCCTGCTCGCGCGGAATCGCCTGCTCGGGTGGAATCATTTGCTTGGTCATCCCGAAGTGGTCCACCATCCCAGGTCGCTGGAAGTATCGATCCATTGCAGCGACCGGCGGCGGATCCAGGGCGCGATGGCGGCCACCAAAGACGGATCGGTCAACAAAGCCTGTTGCTGGGAACGCGGCGAGATAACGACCCAATCCTTATGCCGTCCTCCGGCGGCA
>JBCCRW010000351.1:0-6135 GCA_039201055.1 Planctomycetota bacterium
GGCAAAGTCGCGATCTTTGTCGGCCGAGTGGAACAGGACAACGGCCGCCGACGTCGCCAGGGCACCATCGACGGTTTGCTGGACCGACCACGCAACCCCGACGGTTTTTATTCGATGAACGAGGTCATCAAGGAGGACGGATACGAAATCATCGGCACTTTCACCGACAACACCGAAAAACCCAAGGCAAAAAACAACGCCGAAGACGTGCTGTCGAAGTATCCCGACGTTGCCGCGATGGTGGGACTGTTCGCATACAACCCACCGTTGATTCTCGAAGCGCTCAAGCAGGCCGGAAAGGCGGGCGAGGTCGTGGTGGTGGGGTTTGACGAAGAAGACGGCACGTTGCGGGGCATCCAGGACGGTGAGATTGTTGGGACCGTGGTGCAGAACCCATTCGAATATGGTCGCCAGAGCGTCCGCGTGCTTGCCGGTTTGTCGCGTGGCAAATCGCTTCAGGATCTAGGCATCGATGAATCGGGCGTGATGATGATTCCAGCCCGCGAAATCAATCGAGAAAACGTCGATGATTTTTGGGCGGAATTGAAAAAGAATACCGCAGCGTCGGAATGAACGGGTCGGATGATAGCTGAACCCGCCGACGGCCTTACGTCCGCATGAATACAAGCACCACCGCGGCCTTGGCCGCCTCCGGCCTGCGGAAACGGTTCGGCGGAGTCCATGCGCTCCGCGGCGTTGACGTCTCGTTCGCACCGGGCAGCGTGCATGCGGTCATCGGCGAAAATGGTGCCGGAAAAAGCACGCTGATGAAAATCTTGGCGGGCGTTTTGATGCCCGACCGGGGTACCATCCAGGTCGACGGCCAACCCACCGTCCTGCATCGCGTTTCGGATGCGTTGGATGCGGGTATCGCGTTGATTCACCAAGAACTGAATCTTCCGGACAACTTGGATGTGGGTGCCAATTTGTTTTTGGGGCGCGAGCCGACACGCTGGGGCTGGATCCAAAAAAAGGTCATTCGCCAGCACGCCCGACGCTGGCTTGATCGAGTCGGTTTGGCGGTGCATCCGAGCACTCCGCTTGCGGAATTGACCATCGGCAACCGCCAATTGGTTGAAATTGCCAAGGCACTTTCGATTCAAGCAAAGGTGCTGATCATGGACGAACCGAGCAGTTCATTGACGCTGCATGAAACCGAAAACCTGATGTCGGTGATCGACGATCTGCGTCGCGACGGCGTCACCGTGGTGTATATCTCCCACCGCTTGTCGGAGGTCCAGCGGGTCGCCGATGACGTGACGGTTTTGCGCGATGGTGAAAACGCCGGCGAACTTTGCGGCGACCAAATCGATCACGATTCGATGGTTCGGATGATGGTCGGTCGAAACATCGAAGCCCTGTTCGACAAGCATCCGCATCCGCCCGGTGATGAAGTGCTCCGCTTGAATGAGATTCGCACCGGAGCATTCCCGAAGCAAACGATCAATCTGTCGGTCCGGTCCGGCGAAGTCGTTGGCATGGCGGGCCTGGTCGGAGCCGGTCGTAGCGAATTGCTGCGACGCATCTTTGGTGTCGATCCGGCTCCGCCGGGTGATCGCGGTAGCATTGCCGTGGCGGGCGAAATCGTCCGTATCGAATCGCCTCGCGACGCGATCGCCGCGGCGATGGGCTTTGTTCCCGAGGATCGTAAGGACGAAGGCGTGATTCTTTCGATGAGCATTCGCGAGAACATCGCATTGCCGTCGTTGGCGGTCGCGTCCTCGCATCCGGCCAGTCAATCCCGTTTCGTCGTTCGGCCCGGCCGAGAGAAGGCGGTCGCCTGCGAAATGCTCGAAACTTTGCGGATCAAGGCAAGCGATTCGGCGACGATGGTCAGCACGCTTTCGGGCGGCAATCAGCAAAAAGTCGCCTTGGCAAAATGGTTAGCAATGCGACCACGAATCCTGTTGTTGGACGAGCCGACGCGTGGTGTCGACATTGGTGCCAAGGAAGAAATCTATCGGCTGGTGACGCAATTGGCGGCCGATGGTGTGGGTGTTTTGTTCGTCAGCAGCGACATGGAGGAAGTGCTGGGACTGGCCGATCGCATTTTAGTGATGCACGAAGGCCGTCTTGCTGGCGAATTCAACCGTCAGGATGCCAGCGAGGAAAGCATCATGCGTGCCGCCGTCGGCATCGAAAAAAAGTAGCCCGC
This sequence comes from Planctomycetota bacterium, assembly GCA_039201055.1. Taxonomy (GTDB): domain Bacteria; phylum Planctomycetota; class Planctomycetia; order Pirellulales; family Pirellulaceae; genus Rubripirellula. Next base: position 2,156 of record JBCCRW010000351.1, read on the forward strand.
CTCTCCGAGGCGGTTGGCGAAACGATAAGGGATGAAACCATTGGAGTGGAATTGAAGGTGGCTGGCACCATCTGGATCTGGGCTTGCCATCTGGGCCCGCTTGTCCGGCTGGTGCGTCTGTCCCCATCTGCACCCTATCCGCACCTTGCGACGCGTACCCGAACTTCGGTCAAACTGCTAGCTTGGACTTCCCGGGACTCGTTCAGGACGCAACTGACCCACTATCTAACCAGACTCGGGATTATGCTCTCCCCACAAACACTGTCAGCCTACCGCTCGATGACGCCCGCCGAGCGTTTGCGTTTGACGCTGGACATGATCGCGGAGAATGAGAAATTTCTGCTGTTTGGAGACGAGCAGCAGGTTCGCAGGAAATTTGAGCTGCTCAATCGGCAAAATGACGAACGGAATGCCGCGCTTCTCCAAGCTTTGCGATTGGCTCAGCAGCGACAGAGAAATCCTAAATCAACGGACTCGGATGCCGATGAGTGAACTCGAGAGATTGCTTCACTGTGTGATTTCGTGCTTTGAGGCACTGGGGCTGGAGTATGCGGTGATGGGCGGCCTGGCGGTGCGAGTGCACGCGATTCCCCGTCCGACCTACGATGCGGATTTCATTTTGGCCATCGACCGAAACCAGCTTCCGAGGTTGTTCGAAAGTGTCCAGGAAATCGGCCTGACTGTCGCTCCGCCCTATTTATCCGGTTGGGTCGACAAGGTTGCCGAGATGCCATTGGTGAAGTTTCGCGCCTACGTGGCCGAGGAAACTGGGATCGATGTAGACGTATTTCTTGCCGAAACCGACTTTCAGCGGAATGTGATCCAAAACCGGATGGGTGTCGAAGTCAACGGAAAATCGATCCAAGTCGTCACAGCAGAGGACCTGCTGCTCTTGAAGTTGCTAGCATCGAGACCCCGGGATTTGATTGACGTCGCCGACTTGATTTTCATCCAAGGCGAACTCGACAGCGCCTATCTACGCCGTTGGGCTACATCCTTAGGCATCATCGATCGCCTCGAAGCAGCCTTCAAGATGGAATCGGGCGGTGAGGCTTCCGGCAACGAACACGAATGAGTAGCGACGAATCAACAAGTCGCTTCGGGGCCAGTATTGTCTGCCACCCAGCCAACGGACCGGCACGACGTTCTGGTCCCCAACCACGTTTACCCAAGCACCACCCTAATTTTTAACCCCTCTAATTTTTTAACCCTCTCGACCGGCCGACGTGTCTGTCCCCACCTACACCTTCGTGTCATTTGTGGACTTCAGGCGGTTCCGAATCAAAGATCGAAAATAGTTCGCTGAGCGATATCGCCAGGCCTGGCAGTACGTCGCCGCCGTTGAGATGATTTTCTTCATGTAAGACAGTGAATTGATGCACCGAAGTAAACACGGCGACGCTGCGTTGGAGCGGATCAACCATCCACACCAAGCGAACGCCCGCATAAAAATACTCGCGGCGTTTGCGGGCCATTTCCGCGCGGGTGTTACCTTCGCTGATGACTTCGATCACCAGGTCCGGGACGATGGCGGGATAGGCTTCCTCGGGAAGTTTGCCGCCGGGTAGCCGCGCCCAGGAAATGAAGGCCACATCGGGTCCTCGGATGACATCGGGAAAAAGTCTGATGAAGCCATCGGGGCCGGAAACGAAGCCCAACTTCTTAAGTCGAACGAAAGCAACAAGAATTTCGACCAGAGCGGCGGCCAGTAAAGATTCCCGGAATCCCATCGCCTTCTCCACAAGCAGACCGTCGACGAATTCGCAGGCTTTCCCAGCGCGGTGAGTCTCCGCGAGATCTTCAAGAGATGCGTTTAGCCCACAAACAGTGAGCAGCCGGTGCGCAGAGATCCCACCGAGATCCGCCAGTACGTCGGCCAACGAAACGGACACCGCCGAATTGGGAACATTGGTAGTTGGGAAACTGTGCGGCTGTGGGGTCGAGATCGTCGCCATGTCTGGAGTGTACCATCAGAGGGAACGCGTGATCCACGATTTCCATCCCGGATCGATTCAAACGCACAAAACCGTCAGCGACTGAATAAGCGGTGCCTGGCACCAAACGCCAATCCGGGAGAGTAGATCGCCTCTCCGAGGCGACTTGGATCTGTCGATTGAGATCGTCAGCGACTGAACAAGTGGTGCGTGGCAGGATCCGGGCCCAGCAGACCGGCACGACGTTCTGGTCCCCAACCACGTCTACCCAAGCACCACCCTAATCTTTTAACCCCTCTAATTTTTAAACCCTCTAATTTTTAAACCCTCTCGACCGACCGGGGTGTCTGTCCCCATTTGCACCTTGCAACATGCCCCCGCACGACCATTCATTCGTTCGATTCATGTGATTCGTGGACTTCATCCGCGTTGACCGTTCACCAGTTCCAGTGTTTTCTGCCACCCATCCAACGGACCGGCACAAAGTTCTGGTCCCCATCCACGCTCCCCCAAGCACCACCCTAATTTTTTAACCCCTCTAATTTTTTAACCCTCTCGACCGACCGGGGTGTCCGTCCCCATCTACACCTTTCGACGCGTTCCCGATCGAGACGAACTCCCGCTGACGTCGGGCAGCAGATCGCGGCGTTCTCGCCGACTGGAAAGGCACGCGGCAGCCGCCAGCACAAATCCAAGCAGCGACAGAATCAACAGCAGCAAGAACAGCGGCAAACGCTCCTTCGTGGTTCCGTGCAGATCTTCTCTCGCGACCCAGCCGAAGATCCCGCAGATCGATAAAGCAATCGCAATCAGGGCTTGCACTAAACTTGCGTACAGAGCAAACCGGGATCCACGCAGGATCATCCTGCCCACGACAATAAACGGGAGCCAGACCAGGAAGAAGGCCTGCGTCAATTCCAGCAATGCCGCGACCGGATCCTCCTGGCCCACGATGCCGATCAGAGTGCTAACCATTCCGGTGACGCACCAAATTGATAATGTCAATCCGATCACGACGTAGTAGACACCGGTTGTCGTTCTGGCCGCGTCGGGGCTGTACATGAACTGCCGATACAGTCGTGCGAGGTGTCCCTGGGATCGGATCCGCAGCGGCTCGCCGGTCGCGAATCGTCGCAATTCCTCGGCCAGCTCCTGGGCATTTTCGAATCGCAAGCTCGGCGACTTTTCGATGCAATTGAGCACGATCGTCTCGATGTCCTTGGGAATTTTCGAATCCAGACTTCGAGGCGAGGGCGGCGGGGATTCGATGGTTTGTTTCAAAATCGCCCGCGAGGTTCCGCGAAACGGCCGTTCGCCGGTCAAGAGTTCGAACAGAATGATGCCGAGTGAATAGACGTCCGAGCGAGCATCCGCGTTGCGTGATTGCCCGCGAGCCTGTTCGGGCGACATGTACGCCGGAGTGCCCGGAACCTGGCCGTCGGCGGTAAGCGACTGCTCGGCGGATTCCAGCTTGGCAAGCCCGAAATCCAGGATGTGCGGTTGCAGTCGTTCGTCGATTAAGACGTTGGCTGGCTTCAGGTCCCGGTGCACGACTCCGCGTGAATGCGCGTATCCAACCGGCCCGGCAATTTCAATCGCCAGCTTGACGGCGTCGCGAAGCGTCAGTTTTTGGGTTTTCAGGAATTCCGCCAGCGTTTGTCCTTCGGGTCCGTGCCCTGGAACTGTCTGTCCCCAAGTCCCCACTGGAACTGTCTGTCCCCAAGTCCCCACTGGAACTGTCTGTCCCCAAGTCCCCACATTTCAACAGTTTGCCCGCCAGAGCCCCCCTTTCCCCAAGCTCCAAAGGAAAACGTGCACTGTCCCCCGGGTTTCCTGCGAGTTCCGAGAGCTACAGACGAATGAAGCTTTCAAGTCGCTGATCAAAGACCTAAGCAAAACAGCAGCCGCTGGTCTCCAGTGAGCGGCGAGGCGCTAGTGCCAAAACCCTTAAGTTCTGTCTTGCCCCAACTGCGCAGTTCCCCCAGTTGAACGTGTCAAAAACGTCCATCCAAGGTCTGATGAGGACGGATACCTCACACACCAAAC
>JBCCRW010000352.1:0-6108 GCA_039201055.1 Planctomycetota bacterium
ATCGGCTGCCGAGGTCATCAAGGACCTAAAGCTTGAAAATGTGCACACAAGGGTCGGCGACGGCTTTAAGGGTTGGCCCGAGGCGGCACCGTTCGACAAGATCATTGTGACTTGCAGCCCCGAAAAGGTCCCCCAGCCTTTGATTGATCAATTGGTCGAAGGCGGCATGATGATCGTTCCCGTGGGCGAACGGTACCAACAAACGATGTACCGGATGATCAAAAAGGATGGCAAGTTGGAACGCCAAGCCTTGCGGCCGACGTTGTTTGTGCCCATGACCGGTGCGGCCGAAGCATCTCGCGAACGATTGCCGGACCCCAAAAACCCACGCCTGATCAATGGCGATTTTTCACAAGCACCACCGGCCGGCGCAACCAATCAAGTCGATTTTGTGCCGGGCTGGTATTACGGTCGCCAAGTCAAGCGCATCGAAGATTCACTATCGCACGCCCCGTATGTTCGCTTCGAAAACGAAACACCCGGTTTATCATCCCACCTGTTGCAGGGGATTGCGATCGATGGCACGTCGGTGGGCACCATTCGTTTGGCGACTCGGTATCGCAGCGACGGCGTCCGACGCGGTGACGAAGCGGATCAGTTGCCGGCGATCGTGATTTCATTTTATGACGGGGTGCGAGCGGATTTGGGTGCCGAAATGATCGGCCCGTTTCGCAACAGTCGTTCATGGCGGGATGCCAGCCGCTTGATCCGGGTTCCGCCGCGAGCCCGCGAGGCCATCGTGCGGATCGGTTTATTTGGCGCGACCGGGGTCATCGAATTTGATGATGTCGAATTGAAGAAAGTCGGCGACTAACCACGTTCGGCCCCGACCATGACGGAAGCTTCTTCGCCGATCTTGTTTCGATGCGTCAAATGCGGCCAGGTGCTCCGCGCGTTGCGGCCGAGTGTGCCGAGCTCGGTGTCGTGCACCAAGTGTGCATTGGGGTATTCGGTCTTTCCCGACGGCCAGGTGACGCGGATGACATCGACACCGGATCTGGCCGGACTGCCACCAGCCGTGGTGGTCGCCGCTCCGCCAGCCCGGGCCAAAGATTTTCACCTTTACAAGCCAGTCCAAGTCAACGCCGGGCCAGTTCAAGTCGACGTCGCGTCACGCGTGACGGGGCCCGTGCAAACCAGCACGTCCACGGGTGGTCGCGGCGGTATTTCGGGTCGCACCCTTCTGAAAGTGTTGCTCGTTTTGGGGCTGGGTTTCAGCCTGTTGGGATTGCTGGCCGCGGTCGCCGTGGTGTTGTGGATTCGCGAGGCGGCATAGTGATCCGTCACGGGTCCGCGGCTGCGTAGTAATTTCGGGCGGAAAGCCGGTCCAAGAGTGACGCTCTTGGGCAGCCAAGGCTTCCTAGTCGTTAAATTTTGCCGAACCTGCTTGTTCGTTAGGGGCGCCCAGCGATATCTTGAGGTGATTACGTGGATCGTTTCCCGCGGTTTTTTGAGGATGTGATGCAACGGTTTCGCAGATTGGCGATCGCAGGAACGATCGCGTTGATGGCAGGGGTGCCGACTTCGGTTTCAGCGGGCGGTTCGTCCGGCGGATATACCAGCCACGGTGGCTACGCCAGTCATGGCGGCTCTTCGGGCGGTTATGTCGCGTCCTATGCCTCCGGTGGCGGTTATGCGTCCGCCGGTGGCTCGTCGTCGGGTGGGGCATCCTCCGGCGGCGCATCGTCAGGTGGATCGGTGGGGCCGATTCGCCGTTTGTTCGCCAAGGTTCGGGCACATCGCGCGGCTCGAATGGCCGGCGCCAGTAGTGGTGGTGCATCATCGGGTGGTGCATCGTCAGGCGGCGCGTCCTCTGGTGGTTCATCTTCCGGATACGTCGCCCAATACGGATCGTCATCGGGCGGATCGTCATCGGGTGGCTACGTCGCCACACACGGGTCCGCGGGCACTTACGCCAGCGGTGGCGGCGCTTCCAGCGGTTACGTCGCGTCTTCGTACAGCATGCCGCTTGTCGGAACGCCGGTTTCGACCCCGATGCTCGCATCGGGCACCGTGTTGGGTTCGGCCAGCGTGCCATCGACGGGCTCAATCGCCTACGAAAGTCCGGTGATCAGCCAGCCGATTTCGCAGTCGGTCGCGACTTCGGTTGCGAGCGACGACACGTCGTCGTCGACGCGTTACATTTCGTCCCGCACCGCCCTGGAGGCGGATGCGGCTTCCTTGCGTGTCACGGTACCCCACGGCGCCGTGGTCACCGTCAATGACCATCCGACGACCAGCGAAGGAGAAAGTCGCAAGTTCAAATCACGCGGCTTGAAAAAGGGCTACGTCTACACCTATGTGGTCAAGGCGACCTACGAAGTGGACGGCGAAGAAATGACCCAGACCAAATCGGTCAAGTTGCGTTTGGGCGACCAAAAAGAATTGGCCTTCGACGCGGCCACGGCCAGCCAGAGCATCGCGGATGAAAGCGACGCTGCCGCTCCGGTGGCCAAGTCGGAAGACGTTGCCGAAGACCTGGTCACAGTGGTGCAGCTGACGGTGCCCCAGGACGCGAAAGTGGTGCTGGCCGGCAACCCGACAAAGGGCACCGGCATCGTGCGAACGTTCCGCACCAAGCAGCTCAAGAAGGGCCAGCGTTGGGACAACTACACCGTTTCGGTGACCTCCGAGCTAAGCGGGCAACCGGTCACCAAGCAGCGGACGATTGAAGTCGAAGCCGGCAGCACCAACCAATTGGTGTTTGAGTTTGACACGGCCGATTCGCTGGCTTCGAAATAGCGAAGTCGCCACGGAGATTTCCGGCCGAGTCAATTGAGACGCCCGAGTTGAAAGACTCGGGCGTTTTTTTTGAATTCGATTTGTGTTTGCAAACGCTTGCGAGGCGTGTCGTGACCGTCTCCGCCGGAGCGACTATTTCGGCTCGTGCAATTCGACTTTGGTGATCTCGGCACCGAACAACTCGATACACGATCGCACCAACGCATTGGATTCGATCTCTTGCATGCGTTGCCGCCGATTGACCTTGGGCGTTGTTGGTGGCGCGGATTCGGCCTTGGGTCTCTCCGGGCCATCGAGCGACTGAAAGTCCAACGCGACACTCTGGCCGGCGACCTGCTGGACCGCGTCGCAAATCGCTTGCCGGTTTCCGGCCGCCTCGCAGCGTCGGCGAGCCATCATTGAATCGGCTGGGAAGACGAGCCGAAGCACCCGAGCATCGCCGGCTTCACCGGCCTGGATGGATTTTGCCCGTCGGACCATCGCGGCGGTCATCTCGGGCATCGCCGAAACGATCTGGGACCACATCGCGTCCAGGACTTGTTGGTTCCACGGACTGGAGTGGTTCGAAGCCGCCTGCGGGCTTACAGATGCCCGTGGTTGAACGCTTGGCTGCGGGCTTACGGTTGCCCGTTTTTGATCGGCTGCCTGTTGGTTTGCGGGTGGCTGTTGGTTTGTGGGTGCCGCTGTTTGATCGGGTGCCTGTTGGCTTGCGGGTGGCTGTTGGTTTGCGGGTGGCTGTTGGTTTGCGGGTGCCGGTTTTTGATCGGGTGTCTCGGAGGCCCGGCCGTTCCGTTGCCCGGGTTCCGCAATGCCGTTTGCCGCTGATTTGCGGATACGCGTCGTGGGTTCAGCGACCGCGCCCGCTAGCGACTTTTTTTTTTCGCGATTGGCCGGCACTTGCCCATCGTGAGTCGCCGCCGTCAAATCGGCAAGCGACTGGAGGTCCGGCAAATTGCAAATTTGAATGAGTGTCGTTTCCAGCAACACACGCGCGTAAACGCTTTGCCGAATCCGCACCAGCGTTTGATCGATCATGCCGACCGCCGCGATGACCGTTTGCAGGCCCCAGGAATCGGCAAGCTGGCGTAGATCATCGTGCGTCGATGGTGGCGTGTGCCGTTGCATGTTTGCGTCGCAGCCGACCGCGACGGCCATCACGTCACGAAAGTAACCCAGCAATTGCTCGGCCAAGCGGCCCGCGTCGATTCCCGCGTCGATCGCCGCGTCCAGACCCGCCAATGCGGTGGCGGCATCGCGATCGGCCAGTGCGAGGGTCAATTCGGCGAGTCGTTTTTCGTCGGCGGTGCCCAAAATCCCGTGCACCGAATCGGGAGTTAAGGTCCCGTCGCCAAAGGACATCACCTGTTCCAACAACGATTGGCTGTCACGCATCGACCCGGCGGCGCGTCGCGCGATCAACTCGAGCGCCTCGTCGTCGGCCGACACCCCCTCGGTGTCGACGATCAAGCGCAGTCGGGCCACGATTTCGGAAACTTCAACCGGCGCAAAGTCAAAACGTTGGCACCGCGACAAAACTGTGATCGGGACCTTTTCCGGATCGGTCGTGCAAAAAATAAACTTCACGTGCTCTGGCGGTTCCTCCAGCGTTTTCAAGAGCGCGTTGAAGGCCGCCATCGTCAACATGTGAACTTCGTCGATGATGTAAATCTTGTATCGCGAACGACTGGGTCGGACGCCCACGTTGGCTCGCAGCGAACGGATTTCTTCGATGCCTCGATTGGACGCACCGTCAATCTCAATCACGTCGACGTCTTGTCCGGAATCGATCGATGCTGCCACCTCGCTGCCGGAATCGAAATCGACGCTCGCACCGCCGGGATTGTTCAGTGCCTTGGCGAAGATCCGCGCCGTGCTGGTCTTGCCCACACCACGGGCACCGGTAAACAGATAGGCGTGGCCGACACGATTGGTTTCGATCGCGTTTTTGAGCGCCTGGCCGACGTGCCCCTGACCGACCAGTTCGCCGAAATCCTTGGGGCGATATCGCCGGGCAACGACGACGTAGCCGTCCGTGTCGTTTGCCGACGCCCGCTCAGTTGGTGGGGACAATTCGTCCGTCGCGGCCTGCTGACTTGTCGGCTTCTGACGAGCGGGAGCGGCTTTCTTTTTGGCCACGGGCGTCCAGGTGGAAACCGAAATAAACGGTGCGGTGAAATTGCCGGGCGTCAAAGCCAGGTGAGCTGGAGGTCGCTGGGATCGCACGCTGGCTTGCTGAAAAGAATTCCGCAATTCGCCCCTTGATGGTGCTCTCTACACAAAGCTTTACCGCTTATGGCTGCTCCAGTTAAGGCCTGACCAGGTTCACGACTCACAGTCGTAAAGAGCACCATCAAAGGGCGAGGCGCGATCGCTTCGCGGCCCCGAAATGTAACAAGCGAGCCGTCCGGGTGGAACCGGCGATCCGTCGCACGAATCCACGATCGAGTTCGCCAAGGATGAGCGACAAGGCGCTCCCAGTCGGTACAGCGGTGAGCGACAAAGCGCTCGCAGTCGGTTTCCGGGTACGGGTACCGGCGGCTATTGCCTCGCCGCTCACTTGTCGACAGGCCGTGACGCCGCCGGCAGAAATGTATCGCCCGCCGCGATCTCCATTTACGAAAATCACTACCGGCGTCGGCCGCGACCACCTGACGGACGATCACCGCGATCCGATCCACCTCGATCCGAACTGCCACGATCCGATCCGCCGCGATCCGATCCGCCGCGGCCGCGGGATCCGCCGCGGCTGCCCCGGCTGGATCGTGATGCACTGCCGCCGCGTCCGTCGCGGCGATTGGAATCCATGTTGGACTCGATGAACTGGTCAACAACTTCCAGCCACGTCGGCACCTCTTCGCGGCGATTCCCACGGGACCGTGAGCGATCACCATCCCGGTCGTCGTCATCTCGGTTCTTGGATCGCGAACCGGTTCGTGTTTGACGGATCTCTTCGACTTCGAGGTCATCCTCTAAATCGTCATCGAATGGATCGCGGATCTCCACCTCATCTTCATCACGCTCGCGTGCACCGCGGCCGCCTCGGCGACCTCGTGGCTCGTCATCATCGTCGCGTTGGTCGGACCGACTGCGGCCTCGTCCGCCCCGGCGTCCGCGTCGACCGCGGCGCGGTGCGTCGTCGTCATCGGAATCGTCGCGAGCGGCTCCGGAGCGTCCGCGTGGTGCGGCTTCGCGATCAAAATCATCGACATCGTCGCCGCTGCGATTGACCAATTCGTCGGCGGTTTCTTCATCGATTTCTTGGCGTTGCCCGCGGCGTCGACGTCCGCGTCGCGGGCGGCGCCCGGAATCCCCGTCCCGCTCGAATTCGCCGTCGCGCCGAAGTTCGCCATCGCGTCCAGGTTCGCC
>JBCCRW010000353.1:0-6096 GCA_039201055.1 Planctomycetota bacterium
AAGTGATCAAGGAACGCGGCTTCCATGCATCCTCGCCGGTGAGTTTCACGCGCCGCGAGTATCCGCATCGAACCCTTCGACGCTCACGCGGCCTGTCGCGGGTGTAGCGAATCCGCGTTACCGGTGACCAGACAGATTGAAAGGCCGAGCGAAAAAGCGTGCGGTGCGTCGAGCGGTCCGAAGGTCCCCGACACGGACAATTCCAAGGCTTCCTGGCGACCGGAGCGGCGCAGGATATCCACTTCCACACTGTGCGGATGAAGTCGCGTTTCGAAACGCCGAATGATTCGTTTCAACTCACGCAGCAACGGCCGATTTGCCAGGCCGCTTTCATAAAGCCCCGACAGATCGGGAACCCCATACGAGAGCACGCTCTTTTCGGCTTCGGCCCAGCGTTTGGGATCGTCGATTGCATCGCCACGGCGAGTGCCAAGCAGGTCGCGAATGCCCTGCTCGATGGAATCGCGAAGCACCTGCATTTCGCGAGCGACGCGGCGGCGGGTGGATTCAGGTTTGCCGACGATTGTGAAACCGCCGGTTTCACGACGCAGCCGATCGGCAAGTGTGGGTAGCGGCTTTGTCATCGCTCAGGATTTATCGCTCATTCTAGGCTGCCTTTCAATATGACAAATGGCTTATGACAAATGACCTATGAAAAATCGACCGCGCCCGGCTGTCGTGAGATCCGTTAGGGCTAGACCATGTCCTAAATGTAAAACACCAACGACAAAACGCTCCACTATCCCGAAGCGATGGCGGAGCGTTTTTTCAAGCGGCGACGGAGTCCTTAGGCGGCGGCCTTGTTGACCGTCAGATCCCAACCCTTGGGCGATGCCTTCACCGCCTTTTCGGCCGTGTACATCGTGTATTCCAACTTGATCTTGGCAAAGTTCAAGGTGAACACCTCGGACGCTCGCGCGCCCACCGCCGCACTGTGCGAGAAACTCGACACAATCGGATCGGTCAGCGTGACGACCAAATAGGCTTGCGGATTCCCATCGGTGTCGGTTTGCAAATACGTCAGCGAGGCTTCATCCAGGCTGTCGCCCGAGACGCTTTGCATGAACAATTCCGGCGACGCGATGTCAAAGTCCTTGGTGCAATTGATCTCGGTGATGTGCGGGCACCCGCGTTCTCGCTCGGACTTGCCGGCCGTCATCAGAATCGATCGTGATGCGGAAAAGCTGACCGTGTGCAAGTTGATTTGGTCTTCGAAACCGGCCGCGGTGGCGTCACCTTTGATTTCTTTTTTGAATTTCAGAAGGATCATTGAATGGAACTCGAAATGGAAGATTTAGGCAAGAGAGATAGCGGTGTTGTTTTGACACCTAAGCCGCCTTGGCGGACGGCAACTTGCTGACCAAACGCAGCGAGACGGTCAGGCCTTCGAGCTGGTAGTGTGGGCGAAGGAAGAACTTCGCGTTGTAGTAGCCGGGGTTCCCCTCGACATCTTCGACGACGACTTCGGCACCGGCCAACGGACGCCGGGCCTTGTCGAGTTCCGTCGCGGTGGCGGGGTTCGTGTCGACGTACTGGCTGATCCAATTGTTCAACCAGACCTGCATGTCGCCGCGTTCTTTGAACGAACCGACTTTGTCACGCACGATGCATTTGAGGTAGTGCGCGAAGCGGCAAACCGCGAACAGATAAGGCAGCCGTCCGGACAGCCGAGCGTTGGCGGTCGCATCGGCATCTTCGAAGATCGCCGGGTTGTTCAATGACTGGGCGCCGATGAAGGCCGCTAAGTCGCTGTTCTTGCGGAACACCAAGGGCATCAAGCCGTTTTTGGCAAGCTCCGCCTCGCGACGATCGCTGATCGCGATTTCGGTCGGGCATTTCATATCGATCCCGCCATCGTCGGTCGGGAACGTATGCACGGGCAGTTTTTCGACACTGCCGCCCGATTCGATCCCGCGAATTCGCGAGCACCAACCATACAACTTGAACGATCGGTTGACGTTGACCGCGAACGCATAGGCGCTGTTGGCCCACACATAGCGGCTGTGGTCGGGCCCCAGGGTTTCTTCTTCGAAGGCGAACTCTTCAACCGGGTTGCTGGCCGCACCGTACGGCTGTCGCGCCAAGAAACGCGGCATCGCCAAACCGACGTAGCGTGAATCTTCGTCGTCGCGAAGCGAACGCCAACTGGCAAATTCAACCGTTTGAAAAATCTTGGTCAGGTCGCGGGGATTGCCCAGTTCCTGCCAGGACTGCATGTGCATCAGCGATGGCGACGCGGCGCCGATGAAGGGCGAGTGCGTGGCGGCGGCAACCTTGGACAATTCGCCCAACAATTCGACGTCGACGGGCGAATGATCAAACTGGTAATCGCCAATCAAGGCGCCGTAGGGTTCGCCGCCAAATTGCCCGTATTCTTCTTCGTACAACTTCTTGAAGATCGGACTTTGGTCCCAGGCGGTGCCCTTGAACTTCTTGAGAGTCTTGTGCAGTTCGGGCTTGGAGATGTTCAAGACGCGAATCTTGAGCATCTCGTCGGTCTCGGTGTTGTTGACCAAATAGTGGAAGCCTCGCCAAGCCCCTTCGAGACGCTGAAATTCCGGGTGATGCAGAATTTCGTTCATCTGTTCGGACAGCTTGCGATCGATTTCGGCAACCAGACCTTCGATGGCCTTGATCGCGTCACCGCTAAGCGTCAATTCGCTTTCGACGATTTGTTCGGCCAAGGTGTTGACTGCGCCGGCGATGGCGGCGGTGGTGAATTCGTCACGCGGTGCGAATTCGGCTTCGATCAAGTTTTCCAGTTGATCCAGAGCCAGGGATTCGTTGGCGGCGGCGCCCGTGGGTGTGCTGGTTTCGCTCATGATGGAACCTGTAGGATTGCCCGAGTGTTAGAAGTGAAGTGGCTACTTGGATGATGCGGCGTCGTCGCCCGCGTCACCGGCGGCGGATGCGTCACCGGCCGCGGATGCATCACCGGCGGCGGATGCATCACCGGCGGCATCGTTGTCCAGGCCGGGAACGCTCAGCGGGTTGTCGATCAGCTGCTTCAGCAGATCGGGGTCGGCGATCATCTTGGCGACCAAATCCTCGGCGCCGGCCTTGCCGTCCATGTAGGTGGCCAATTGAATCAAGCGGGTACGAGCCTGCAGCAGCTTCTCGAGCGGTTCGACTTTTTCGGCGATGCTGCCGGGGTTGAAATCGTCCATCGATTCGAAGGTCAAATCGATTCCCAGTTCGCCTTCACCGGTCAATGTGTTGGGCACGCGAAAGGCCGCGCGGGGCTTCATCGACTTGAGCCGTTCGTCAAAATTGTCGACGTCGGTTTCCAAGAACTTGCGTTCGGCGACCTGCGGCAAAGGCTCGGCGGGCGACCCCGAAAGGTCCGCCATCACGCCCATCACGAAGGGCAATTGGACGGTCTTTTCGCTGCCGTAGGTTTCCACGTCATATTCAATTTGGACGCGGGGCGGGCGGTTCCGTGACAGGAACTTTTGGCTGCTTTCGGCCATCCTTTTACCTTCCTTGGTATCGAATGTGATAAGGGTTGATCGTGATCGGGGTGCTACGAGAACGACGCTTTGTCGCCCTCGATCGCGTCTTTCCCGGCAAACTGTTCGCACTCGGCTAACGCACCGGGCGCAAGGTCTCGCAGGATTTCGACAAAGTCCTGTTTCACCAGTCGTCGGGCTCGTCGCAGCAAGAGCGGGACGGGACTGGACGGCTCATGACGCACGAAGTAGTTCGTCGCCGCGTCGATCGCCTCAATCGCCTGGTCGCGTGATGCGACGGTGATTGAAAAATCGAAGTCCGCCGAAGTCGATCCGTTTGCCGCGGTAGCCGCGCCCGCCGAACTGGGCAACGTGCCGCTGGCGCGGCTTGACGACGGCTCGATCGGCTCGGAAAGTTCAGAACTCACACGGCTAACAACGGCATCGTTTTCGGCAAGGCGTACTTTCAAATACTTTTTGACGGCGGTGCCAATCGCGTTGAGTTTGCCGAGCAGCGGTTGGACATTCCAAATGCCGGGATACGTTTTTTGCTCAAGAATCCGGACACAGCGATGCAGGCAACCGGCGGCGTCATGCAAATCTTCGTAGGTCGCGCGAATGGTCGCCAACGGCATTGCCAAGAACGCCGCTTCCAACTCCATCGCCGTGGGCCGTTCAAACTGCTTGATGGTCGCGTCGCCGGTGGGTGGCAACAGGTCGCGGCATTCGATTCGCGCATGGGGCGGAATTTCAAACAGCACACAACGTTCCAACAGATGCGGCAAACGATGGTGTTCGCACAGCCGGCCCAAACTGTTGACCCGCACAAAAGGATCGTTGCCGTCGCTGGAATCCAGTTCCGGATAAAGGTCATCCCACAAGCCGCTCAACCAGGCTTCGAGCATTTCGAAACCCGCCTTCATTCCGCCCAGCCCGCCGTGATGCGTGAGCGATTCGATCCGCAACACCGCGACACGCAAATCACGTGTTTCGCCACAAAGCTTCTCGGTCAGCGGCAACAACGCGGCCCAATCCGGTGGCACGGCCGCAACGATCGTTTCGCCATACTGTTGTTCGCGAACGCCCTCGGATAAACGCTGCATTTCCAGGAAACGCGCGTCATACTCGAGGTTCGTTCCGGCCGGTGCACTCGCGGTGACCGGTCCGTGGTACAGCGTGGTTTCGTCCATAATGTCGATAGGTTTTATCGACGACGCGGTGGCGGTATCTTCCGCGGAACCGACAAAAATGGACGATAAGGCTTACCCGCTGGCTAGCCAAAAAGCTGGATCGCGGCCGCAACGATCAAAACAACACAGACGATCGCGACCAAAGTCACCCGCCGACGTGCCGTCGCATCCTGCCGCACGGCCCGTATCGTCCAAGCGGTCGCGGGGTTTTGATGATGCATCGGTCGCAGCAACACATCGGCATCGAAGGGGCCGCGAGCGAAAAACGCTCCCTGCAGCCGCAAATCCGCCACGTCAAAATCCGTACCGCCAAAAGCTTCCCGCAGCACGCTTTGCAGCGCTACCCGCCAGCGACGACAACGCATCAAGAACGCCACATCAGTGGGATGGTCCAAGGCTTGCGCTGATCGCTGATTCCCGGCGGCAATCGTGCCATAAACCGATTCCGCGATGGTCTGGATCGCGATGTCGAATACGCCGGCGGCTTGATCCAGATCCCACACGCGTTCGGGAGCCAGTTTCACGCCACATGGGGCCGCGGGTGATGAATCACTGATGCTTGCACCGGAGATATAGTGTTCGGAGGTACCGGCATCCGACCCGGCGGTGTCGTCATGTACCAACAGCGTCACCGGGACGTGAACCCCAAGTTCGCTTTGCATGGCGGACAAGTCGTGACGCAGGGCACGGCCCCAGGCCGCCAAGACTTCCGGGTCGCTGGAAAGCCGATCGGCGCACAGCGTGATGATGATGCCGTCGATCGCCGGATCGGGTGCCCGTTCCAAACCAAGCTGCTGGCAAAATTCGATCAAGCCCTCCTGATGCTCCGCCAGCACAACGGGGTCGGGCGTCACGATCCGCGTTTGCCACACCGCCTCGTCCCGTAAGGCCTCGCTGACCCAGCGGCTGGCCGTTTCCACGCTTGCCATCGCCCGCGAAATCGTGGCGTCGGGATGGGGTACGACGGCTTTTGGC
The DNA here is from genome assembly GCA_039201055.1 of Planctomycetota bacterium. Classification (GTDB taxonomy): domain Bacteria; phylum Planctomycetota; class Planctomycetia; order Pirellulales; family Pirellulaceae; genus Rubripirellula. The sequence continues at coordinate 5,615 of JBCCRW010000353.1, forward strand.
TGAATGGCAACGGAAGTTTGCGAATGGGCCATGGAAGTGCCTGGACCGACGGCGGGCAACTCCGATACCTGCTGCCCAGCGTGCTGCTCAGTGTTCTGCTCAGTGTTCTGCTCAGTGTTCTGCCCAGCGTTCTGCCCAGCGTTCTGCTCAGTGTTCTGCCCAGTGTGCTGCGAAGGGCCGCTGCTGGAACTTTGGCTTGCCGCGCCATTCGGCGTTTCCAGCTTCGCTTCTCCGTCCGAACCGCCGACAGCTGCGTGTGCAATGTCGCCACCGCCGGTTGCACCGGATGCGGCTTCCGGTTGATTCGCGTTTTCTGTCGACCACGCTGGGGATAGCCGGGAGACGCGATGCAGCGCGAATTCACCCACACCATGCAAACTTGCCACCAGCCCGGGGGCTCGCAAGAACCAATCGATGCTCCGGCGCTGCGGCTGCGTGCTGGGCATGGGCACCGAAGCGTCTCTGGCGAATGAACCTGCAAC
>JBCCRW010000354.1:0-6059 GCA_039201055.1 Planctomycetota bacterium
ATTGCGATTGGCGTATCGCCCGCGTTCAGCTTGGAAGTGGAACATCCCACCGGTGCCGAGTACTCTGCGCACCTCCGCGGCGTCGCTCAATTTTTTGAACTTCCCCTTCGCGAACAAACCGACGTGGGTTCGATTTCAAAATTCGGATCGGAATTTCACATTCGCACCTCCGAACAAATGCTGCGGGCGAAGCACGTCATCTGGGCGGCCGGCGAATTTCAGTATCCCCAGCTGAACGGGTTTCCGGGCAGCGAACTTTGCCGCCACACCGCGTCCGTCGGTAGCTACGCGGAACTTGAGGGCGACGAGTTTTCGATCATCGGTGGCTACGAAAGCGGCGTCGATGCGGCCTACCATCTGGCGTACTACGATCGCAAAGTTCGTTTGTTTGATAAGCGGTGCCCATGGAAGGACGAAAGTTCCGACCCGAGCATCGCCTTGTCGACGTACTCGCTTGAACGGATGCGGGAGGACTGGTTTGGCGAGCACGTGGAATTGTTTCCCGATACGCCGATTGCGTCGGTTTCAAAAACCAAAGGCGGTTTCGAAATCCTCGCGCTCGATGGGCGACACTTTTCCAGCACGACGCAGCCGCTGTTGGCCGGTGGCTTTGAGGGCAGTATTGGAATGGTCGCCGACCTGTTCGAACAACGCGACGACGGTTTGCCGTTGCTGAATAAGGACGACGAATCGACGATCACACCCGGGCTGTTTCTATGCGGTCCAGCGGTGCGACACGACCACCATGTCTTTTGCTTCATTTACAAGTACCGGCAGCGTTTTGCCGTCGTCGCCAAAGCAATCGCAACGTCGCTCGGTTTGCCGGCCGAGGAACTGGAAAACTATCGCAAATGGGGAATGTACCTTGATGATCTGTCCTGTTGTGGCGAGGAATGCGCGTCGTGTTGACCCATGAACAAAGTTTGACCAACGAGCAGGCCTTGGGTGTGGAACAGGCCTTGGGTGTGGAGCAGGGCGGCACGGTTTCGCCATCCGCATGGCGAACGCCGGTCGAAAATATGCTGCGCGTCGAATGGCTGGGACAAACGGTTGCCAGTCTTTGCTGGATTGGAAGTGTTTTCTCCTACGGGATTTCGTCAATCGGCGATTGGCTACAGTTGATCGCCGCGTCGGCTTGGCTACTTGCCAACATCGCTGCCGTGTTCACGGTCCGGGGCGATTGAGATGTCGGCAGCGTTGGGTGCAACGCCGCAGCAGCAAAGCGGCGACAATCCGCTGCAAGCCGCCGTCGACCTGTTGAGCCAGCAAGCATGGTGTTGGGGGCGCGATGTGGTGCGTCCGGAGGGAAATTGGTTGATTGAGGTGGGTTTCGAGCGAATCCAACCGCCGGCCGACCGCGAAAACTGCTCCAGCGTCTATGTGCTGGACCTACCGTATGGGCGCTGTGTGTTGTTGCGAGGGTTCGGCGTGTTTTACGGCGACATCCGACGTGGCGGTGTGTTTCTGCATCGCTACGAATTCGCGCCGCGATACACAAAACACTCCGTCCTGGATTGCCCACCTTGGACCGACGACGACCTACCGGAAATGCATCCGCCCTCCGCATCCCAGCGACACCGATGTGCCTCGTTGACGCTGGACCTGATCGATTGGATTCGCGACTATGAAACCGACGTCGTTCAGCGTTTGGGAATCGAATATCGACGCGAAACACTGATGGATTGGGATAATGGCAAGCGTCCGTTTACACCGGCGGAACAATTCGCATCCCGTTGGCGGGCCCTGTCATTTAAAGTAGCGGCGGACTTCGACGCGTACTCAAAGCCGCAATAGTTCGGCCATCCCTGACCGATCGCGAAGAACCTATGGCTTCTTGGGACGCGGAATCTTCGCTCGGCCGCCGGTTTTCTTGCGGCCCCGACGCCGTTGACGGCCTCCCGACGATCCCCCTGAGGACGACGCGTCATACTCGATCTCGCTGAGCGGCTTGCCGATGTGCTCCTTTAGCTGCAATGCCCGATCACGCAGTTTGGCCGCTCGCTCGAACTCGAGATTTTCGGCCGCCTCCAGCATCTCGCGCTCAATCGCTTCGACGTATTCCAGCGTAATGTAAACGGTTTCGCTTTCACCGACCGCTTCGGCGGTCTCTTTCTTGTGCTTCGCCTTGTCCGCTTCGATTCCATGGCGAATCGTCTTTTTCACGGTCTCCGGCGTAATGCCATGTTCGTCGTTGTAGGCTTGCTGGATCGCGCGGCGACGTTCGGTTTCGTCCATCGCCATTTGCATTGATTCGGTCACCTTGTCGGCGTACAAAATGACTTTCGAATTCGCGTTCCGAGCGGCGCGGCCAATCGTCTGAATCAAACTCGTTTCGCTGCGCAGGAACCCTTCTTTGTCCGCGTCCAGAACCGCGACCAGTGTGACCTCGGGCAAATCGAGCCCCTCACGAAGCAAATTGACGCCAACGAGGCAATCGAATCGCCCGCCGCGTAAATCTTGCAGCAATTCGACGCGTTCAAACGCGTCTAGCTCGCTGTGCAACCACTTGCAACGCACATTTTGTTCTTGGAAAAACGTGGACAGGTCTTCGGCCAAACGCTTTGTAAGCGCCGTGACCAAAATCCGTTCGTCCCTTTCCGCCCGCGACCGGACTTCTTCTAACAGGTGTTTGACCTGGCCCCGCGCCGACACGACTTCGATTACCGGATCCAGCAGTCCGGTCGGCCGGATGATCTGCTCGACGACTTCACCACCGGTGCGTTCGAGTTCGTATTCGCTGGGCGTGGCACTAACGAAGCAAATTTGTCCGGTTCGTTCTTCCCATTCTTCGAACTTTAGCGGTCGGTTGTCCATCGCGCTGGGCAGGCGAAAACCGTGTTCGACCAATGTTTCCTTGCGGGACCGGTCGCCCGCATACATCGCGCGAACCTGCGGCACGGTGACGTGCGATTCATCGACAAAGGTAATGAAATCCTTGGGAAAGAAATCGTACAGCGTGTCGGGTGTCGCGCCGGGTTCTTTGCCCGATAGCGGCCGGCTGTAATTTTCGATTCCCGGGCAATGACCGACTTCGGCAAGCATTTCCAAATCGAAACGGGTCCGGGCGGACAAGCGCTGGGCTTCCAGCAATTTGCCGTTTTGCTGAAACTTTTCAAGCTGCAGCTTCAGCTCTTCCTTCAAAACCGCCAGCGCCCGTTGGATCCGATCGTCGGGCATCACAAAGTGACGTGCCGGGTAGATGTACGCGTGGTCCACTTCGCGGATCGTTTCGCCGGTAAGCGGCTTGATCATCGAAATCTTTTCAATTTCGTTGCCCCACAATTCAACGCGATAGGCAAATTCTTCGTAGCTTGGGAAGATTTCGACGCAATCACCGCGGACTCGAAATTTACCGCGCTGAAACGCCGTGTCATTTCGCTCGTACAAAATATCGACCAACCGCAGCAGCATGGCGTCTCGGCGAACCGATTCGCCTTTGTGAATGGCCAGCATTTGGTTCTTGTATTCCTTGGGTGAACCCAACCCGTAAATGCTGCTGACCGAAGCCACGATCAAACAATCGCGGCGGCTGACCAAGCTACTGGTCGTTGCCAAACGCAGCCGATCAATTTCCTCGTTGATTGAGGAATCCTTTTCGATATAGACGTCCCGCTGCGGAATGTACGCCTCGGGCTGGTAATAGTCGTAGTAGCTGACGAAATAGTGGACGGCGTTGGCGGGAAAGAACTCTTTGAATTCGCCGTAAAGCTGTGCCGCCAGCGTTTTGTTGTGGCTCAGCACGATGGCCGGCCGCTGGACCTGGGCGATGACGTTGGCCATCGTGTAGGTCTTTCCGGTTCCCGTTGCGCCCAGAAGCACCTGAGCTTGCTGGCCACTACGAAAACCTTCAACCAACGAAGCAATCGCCGCGGGTTGATCCCCGGCGGGTGGAAAGGGCTGCCGCAGATCGAATTCCGCCGGCGGCAAATCGGTGGTCTTGGGTTGCTTCATTCGCTACAGATCGCTGCGAAGCTTTCGCGTTAGGCCAACACGGCGCGCAATTTCGACGCATTGCCGGCTTGACCGAACGATGTCATCCGAGCAACGCAAACGTCTTTCATCGCCGCCCGCGCGGGCTTTAGATAGGCTCGCGGATCGAATGCCGAAGGTTCCTCTTGCATGACCTTGCGAATCGCACCGGTGATCGCCATGCGGCAATCCGTATCGACGTTGATCTTGCGGACACCGCTTTTGATACCACGCTGGATTTCTTCGACCGGCACGCCGTAGGTTTGCTTCATTTCGCCACCGTATTGGTTGATGATGTCCTGCAATTCCTGCGGCACGCTGGACGAACCGTGCATGACCAAATGGGTGTTGGGCAGACGCTTGTGAATTTCTTCGATTCGCGTCATCGCCAGGACTTCGCCGGTCGGCTTTTTGGTGAATTTGTACGCACCGTGGCTGGTCCCGATCGCCACGGCCAGGGCATCCACGTTGGTTTCGGCGACAAATCGTTCGGCTTCTTCGGGATCGGTCAATAATTGGTCGTGGGTCAATTCGCCCACCGCACCATGACCGTCTTCCTGTTCCCCTTCGCCGGATTCCAACGATCCCAGGCAGCCGAGTTCCCCTTCGACGCTGACGCCTTGCGAATGGGCCGCATCGACGACGGTTTTGGTGACTTTGACGTTGTAGTCATAGTCGGCGGGCGTCTTGCCGTCTTCCATCAGCGAACCGTCCATCATCACACTGGTGAAACCATTGTCGATGGCCGATTGGCACGTTTCGGGACTGTTACCATGATCCTGGTGCATCACGATGGGAATGTGCGGGTGCAGTTCGGTCGCGGCAACCATTAGGTGACGCAGGTAGGCGTCGTTGGTGTAGGCGCGGGCGCCCCGCGAGGCCTGGATGATGACCGGCGAATCCGTCTCTTCGGCCGCCTCCATGATGGCCTGGATTTGTTCCATGTTGTTGACATTGAACGCAGCGACTCCGTAGTCATTTTCGGCGGCATGATCGAGGACGACGCGAAGCGGGACGAGCGGCATGGTGAATCCAATGTGGGTGGAGGGGAAACGGGATTTCGAACCACAGACGATTATCGGCAACCCGCTGGCCCGCACAAGGAGCGACCGGTTTTGGCACCCGCTACTGGCGTAACCCGCCCAAATACCGCAGCAAATCCGCCATGCCGCCGGCTCCAATGGTCTCGTCCAAGCCCGACGGCATCGGCGAGGTTCTCAATCGTTTGCGACGCTCGATCGATTCGGGATCCAGCGTTTTCGTCTCGCCCCGTGAATCGGTGATTTTGATCGTCCCGGCGTCGCCCTCCCGAACCCACCCCGTCAACACTCGACCCTCGTCGGTCACCAACACCGTCGATCGGAACGCTTCGTCGACCCGCCGACTTGGAAACACGATGTCCTCGGCGATGCAGGCCACACCGCGAGTCCCGAGGCCATCCAAATTGGGCCCAATCCTCTCTCCGGTCTCGCCGATCCGATGACAAACCGCACAGTGCTGTTTCCACACCTTCTGCCCCCGAGCTATCGAGTCGCTGGCGGATTTTGTATCGACCGCGCCGGATGCAAGCGAAATCCATTTTTGTAATCGTGCTTCGGCTGCGGCATCAACATCCGGCAACGCACTCAGCCAACCATCCAACCTAGCCTGTGTTTTCGAATCGGCCGTCGCACTTGCCGTATTCACGATCTGGGCATCACGAAGAACGATGAGCGGCACGACACCATTATCAATCCAACCGACAACCCAATTCAATCCATCGCGCGTGGCCACCAAAAGCCGCACCCATTTGATTTGGCGATCAAGCGTCTGCGAGGTGATCCAATTTTGCCAGCGTTGTTTGCTCCCGGCCGCCGCCTTCAAACCACAAAGGCTGCCACGCACATCGTCATTCAGCACGCTGGGAATCGCATCCTAGGCGAACAACTGGACCGCGATTTTTCGCATAAAGCAGTTTTAATTTTTTTAATTCGCGTCTGCCAAACGACGACGCAACGCCGGCGTCTGAGGCGGAACGTCCAGTGCATCGATCAGTCGCCCTTCGAAATCCACCAGATTCAGTTTCGAAATCAATCGGTGTGCAATACCGG
>JBCCRW010000355.1:0-5930 GCA_039201055.1 Planctomycetota bacterium
AAAACGCCTCGGAGAGGCGTGTTACTTTGGTGGTGAAAGTAAAAACGCCTCGGAGAGGCGTGCTACTTTGGCGATGGCTGCTAAAACGACGTCGGTCATCCCTCAACTCATGCTTAGCGGACCCGATGAATCAGTGGACTGCGGAAAACTTGAACTACCGCGAGAACGTTGCGGCCGATGCGGCACGTGACACGCAAGTGGTGGACAACACACCGCTTGCCGAGGATTCGGTTTGGCTACCTTGGAGTGTGATTTTCGCGGCGATCGTGTTGGTCGCGATCCTGATTGCCGTGTTGCTGCCCGAGCCCAATCCCAATCAGGCCTACTGCGTCGCGATTTGTTTTGGCTTCACCTTCGGATCGATTTCACTGCTATCCATCTGGTCCGCGTTCGAATCGGTCGCGGGTCGGCGGCGAATCACGGTGATCGGCATGGGTGTGGTCGCGGCCAGCTTCTCCTTTTATGTCCTTCGCTCGAATGGACCACTTTCAGTCGTTCTGCCGGGCTTGTTCGGCATCGCGGCTCAGTTTGCGGTCGTGGGCGTTTTGCTGCTGCTACTACGCCACCGATCGAAATACCGGTTTGCCGATGCGCGGGATTGGGAGCGACGGACCCAAGATTCCGGTTCAGATTGGGAAACGGCTTCGAGTACGCAGTTCACCATTGGCAATTTGTTTTGGGCGACCACCGGATGCGCGGTGCTGCTTTCGCTGCTGCGTTTTGTTGTTCCCATGATCGATTTCGATCGCGGTGCCGGCGGATCGGAGGAGATTTGGGTATGGATCCCGATCTTTGGCATCATCGCGTTGACCGGGATCGCGATGACGCTTTGCGTGCTGCACCTGTCGTATCGCTTTCGCCTGCCCGCTGCCATGCTTTACACCGGAGTTTTGATTGCACTGACCGCTCTTTTGACGTGGCCGTTCGCGGCCCTGCTACCGTTCTCGGATCGATCCGAAGCGATCATGATCAGTGTTCCGATGGCCCTGCTGATCGTCGGGATACCCGGCTGTGCGTTGGTCTTTTTACGGTGTTGCGGCCGACGTCTGATTCGGGACATCGCGGCTGGAGCGTAAATACGGCGAAAACGCCAACCCCCAACGGGGGATAAAGGCTTGACCGCCGCCACTCTCTGGGCCAAGCTCATGACAAGGAATTCATGAAGATTTCGCGATCGATTCGTGAAGGCCTGTCTCTTTTCGCTTGTTTTCCTCACTTTGACCTTCCGCGGATTGTCTTTTCGTGTCCGTAGGTTGGGTCGGCGTGGGATGAGGATGGTGCCTTCGACCCGATGACGTCCCGACTCCAAACGACCCGATCGGAACTCAAATTTACGGTCACCGAGTCCCAGGCCGAACGAATTCGGGATTTCCTGTCGTCGCATTTGGTTCCCGATGAAAACAACGGCCGGTTCCGGGCGGGGTATCGGGTCTGCAGCGTGTATTTGGACAGCCAGGACGGGAAGCTGTATCGACAAACGTCGGTGGGTCAAAAGAATCGCTTCAAGCTGCGTGCGCGAATTTACGACGACAATCCCAATGCACCGGCGTTTCTGGAGATCAAGCGTCGTGAAGGGGCCATTATCCGCAAGTCGCGGGCATCGGTTTCCCGATCGCTCGCGGTGGAAATCCTTTCCGGCCGCGATCCTGCCGTTCGCCTGGCCGATGAACTGGGGACGGTCGCGGAGCGTTACTGGCGGGAACTGCGAGAGTTTATCCGCAGCCGCGACACGATTGCGGCCGCCGGTTCGGTGGTCGTTGACTACGATCGGGAAGCTTACGTGTCACGTTCGTCCGCGCTGGCCGGCAACGATTATCGGGCAACCTTTGATCGAAGTCTCTCGGCCCAACCCTACCGGATCGATCAAGCGCTGTGTTTTCCAACGTCGGCCTTCGATACGCCGTTTTACGAAACCGTTGTCTTCGAATTGAAGTTTACCAATCGGTTTCCGCTGTGGATGCAAGATCTGGTTCGCTCGTTCAATTTGATCCCCACGTCGTTTCCCAAGTATCTGCACTGTGCCGACACGCTTAGCGGTAACGCGAGCCCGATAACGTGATTTGATTGCCCCGCCAAGCGCGATGATGAACCTTGATTTCTGGCTGGATCAAATTTTCTTTGGCGACCGCACCAATGGTGGTCCGGAACCCGTCGTGTTTGCAATCGTGTTGTGCTTTGTCATTGGCCAAATCATCGGTTGGGTCTATTTGAAAACGCATCGCGGCGTTTCCTACAGCCAATCGTTTACCGCGTCGTTGGTTGTGCTGCCGATTTTGGTTGGACAAATGATGTTGTTGATGCGGGGCAGTTTGTCGATCGCGTTTGGCTTGCTCGCGGTGTTTGCGGTGGTGCGGTTTCGAAATGTTTTGAAGGACACCCGCGATACGATCTTTGTGCTGTGGGCAATCATCGAGGGCATGGCGGTCGGCACCGGGCAAGCGTCCACGGCGATCATCGGCGCGCTCGCTTTGCCATTGGTGATGTTCTATTTGAATGTGACCCAGTTCGGTGCCCGCGGGCACTATGACACGATCGTCAATTTGTTTTGTGATACGTCGACGGGTGCGATCCCCGAAGCGCTGCAGGGATTGCTTCGGCGACACTGCGTTGAAATTGATTTGGCGGCCATTGAACAGCCCGAGGACAACCACCTGGATTTGTCCTACCGCCTGATGCTTCGCGATGCCCAAAAACGACGCGAGCTGGAACGTGACTTGAAATCGCTTGATTTTGTTCGCCGTGTTTCCGTCTTCCGACATCAAGACGAATCGGAGGTCTGAATTGTTGTCCAAGAACCTGGACACGATCCCGCTTTCACCGGCAGCGCGTCGGACGCGCGCTTGGACGCGCCTAATGCCACCGCTGTGTTTCATGATCAGCTTGGTGGCACTGGGATGGATGTGGTCCCGGCGGGGGACGCAGCTGATGATGGCCGGCGAGGTTCAATCGCGAACCGTCACCATCGCGGCCAGCGATGCCGGATACTTAGTCGAACTGGCCAGCCCGCTGCGGGACATGATGTCGGTGACGGCAAACGAAACGGTGATTGCGATCATCGATTCCAGCGACGCGGCGATGCAAAGTCGTGAACTCAGCGCGCGCCGCGAACAGCTGCTGGCGGAAATCGAATTAAAGAAACGCGAATTTCGCGATCGACAAATCGCCCTCGAAATCGAACAAGCTCGTCAGCGTGAACGTCGGCGCGAATATCAGTTGACGGTCCAACGGGATCAACGCGACCGCGAGGACCAACGATCGGGGCTGCGAAGCGTGATCGATCGTCTCTCCGGACAACGCCGTGACTTGGTGATCGAGGCCGCTCGGGCGAAAACCGAGCTTGCCTCCATCGGCGGTGAAGTCAAGCTGCTGCGACAAAATCGCGATCGGCTTGCCCAGCAAAAAGCGATGCGATTGATTTCCAGCCATCGCCTCGACACCGCCGAATCGGAACTTTCAAACCAACAAACCATTCACAGTCGAACCGCGACGTTGCTGGAACAGGTCGAAGCCCAGATCGCCGAGGTCGACGCGAGCCTGCAAGTGGCTCGGCAACGGCTGCGCGAAGTGCTGGATGTTCAAACGGCTGAGTCCGCACCGTCGAAGGATTCCGATTTGGAATCATCGATTCAAACCCCAACCGACACCGTGACACATTTTACCGAGTCGATTGTCATCACGCCGCTTGAGCGGGAACTGGCGGTCCACGACGCTCAGTTGCAGCGGTTGGCTGCACGAATCGATCGGATGCGTTTGGTGTCGCCGGTGGACGGGTCGGTGGCCACGATCCAACGCGTTCCCGGGACCTACGTTCAAGCCGGCGATGCCATCGCTGACCTCGCCTCGCGCGACGACTTGTGGATTCGGGCTTATGCAAGTCCGGCGCAGGCCGAACAGCTGCGTCCGGGGCAAATCGTACAGCTTCGGACCCGGTCACCGGGCGAAGCTTGGGAGATCAACGCCACCATTGAGACCATTGGCGACCAAATGACCGATCCACCCGCACGGGCCACGGGTGATTTGTTCGCCCCGCCGCGCGGCGTCCCGGTTCGCATTGGCTTGCCGCAAAATTCGCAGCTCCGACCCGGTCAATTGCTTGACGTTGTGATCCACGATCGCCAATAGCGGTCCAGCAATTCGAGCCGATCGCGTTTCCTTTCAAGCAACGCCAATTCAATGGTCAAGCGTTGTGACGTGGACAACAATTCTTCGGCTCGTTCGTTTTCAAGCACTTCGATCCCGCGGCCGTAGGCTTCGTGCTCCAACGCGGCTCGTTCGTTGAAATTGCGCGTCGCACGGGAGTCCACGCCATCGTTCGCTGCGGTGACGAAGTGTCCGCGAATTTGTGCGGCGAGTTCTCGCAGTTCGGCATAGCGGCTTTTGGCGTTGGCGAGTTGCTCGGTGCGCTCGTTTTCCAAGTCCGCCGATGCTGCCGCAAGGCCCGCCAATGATGCTTCGCGTTGTTCTTGATTGACATCATGGAGCGGAACATCGGTGCTGAAGCGAACACCGATCGTGTCATCGTTTACGCCCAGCCGATCCTGGAATCGAGGACCGACTTCTTGGTTCAGGTCCGTCTTGGCGGACGCGATCAATGCTTCGCGTTGTTCGACGATGGCGGCCTGTCGTCGTTTGATCTCCGCGGCATCCCATTGTTCGGCAAGCCATCGCGATTCGTCCGGCAAGTTGGGAATGTCCGTCAACCATTTGGGCAGCTCGCCATCTTCGCTTGCATTCGCCGCGATGACTTGCTGTCGCAAGGATTCCGAAGTCCGATTCAATCGCGTTGCCAAACGCACCAGATCCGATTGCAACACGCGATCCAAATCGGCCGCGCCGCCCGCCGCTCTTGTTGCGTCTTGCCCGGCTTCGACATAGCGAATCAAGTTTCGACCCGGATCACCGGTGTCCAGTCTTTCGGGATCCAAGTAATCGGCCAGCTGGGACCGGGTCCGGGCCAAATCCCGCGCCACGCGGAGTGCCGCGGCGGTCAAATGGAGATTCAGCCAAGCCTGCGTCAATTCGCGTGAAACACGCGTCTCGATGGCGCTCGCTTCGGCTCGCAATCGCACCCAACGTGCTCGCGCGCGACGCTTCGATGCGTCCTGGCGAGCACGCGGCACGATGGGAAACGTCAATCGTGTTGAAAGTTCCGTCGCATCACTTTGATCATGTACCGGCGTATCCAGATCGATGACGAACTCGGGATTGTCCGGGATGTCGGCAGCATCGTAAGCGGCCCGGGCGGCATTGGCCCGCTGACGTGCCGCCCTGACCAGGGGATTTCGGTGGACCGCATCGGCAAGGATCACGTCCAAACCGGGAATTTGCAAAGCGCTGGCATCCCTCTCGGGCGCGGTCGAGGCGTTGACGGGGAAGCCGGTCAGGTGGCCTTCAAAATGGGCAACGGGGATGCCCGAGGCGATCGCAGACTTCGCTTTATCGAATTCGACAGCGCGACGTCGCATGGACTCCGCGATCAGAGCCTCCGGGGACGGATCAAAAAGGCTGCAACCGGATGAAAGCAGCATCAGCGCAGCCCACAACCCACGCCGAATGGGCTTGAAAGTCGTCGAAAGGGACTGGTGAACCATCCGCAGGGGCTAACAAGGCACCCAAGTCCCTGTCAACACGAGTGTTGGGGTTACCAAATGCCGTGCTTCGGGACGTCGTTTAAACGACTGACTCTTTCTCGTTCCAGGGCTCTGCCCAGGAACCCGTTCGACACGAAAATGCTACGGTGTGACCAGCGGTTCCCATTGAATATTGCACCAAGGCATCTTGGCCCGCAGCCGTTCGATCGCGGCCTTGGTTGTCGGGGTTCGGTTCAGCTTCAGCGTCCGAAGGTTTGCCAGGCGAACGAATCCGTTCAGCCCGTCGTCATGGATTCGGGTTCGCGTTGCATCGAGATATTGCAAGGTCGACGGCAAGCT
>JBCCRW010000356.1:0-5928 GCA_039201055.1 Planctomycetota bacterium
CGACGAGCCGTTTCTTGTCGAGATTGCGTTATCATGGGGGGCGATTTGTCGGAGCCGATTCCGCAAAAAGCTGCCCCAAACCCGATCCAGAGCCATGAAAAAGAGCCCTTTGCCGCGTCCCCAGCGTCGCCAATTCATCGCATTTTCCGCCGCCTCGCTGGGTTTCTCAGCCGCTTCGATGGGTTTCTCAGCAGCTCCGCTGGGGCTTCGGGGCGTGCACGCTTGGGCCGATGAACCCGGCGAATCAACGCCCGCCGGTTCGATTGGCGTCTGCGTGGTCGGCGTGAACGGTCGCGGCGGGTCGCATATTGGCGGTTTTTTGAAGGACGCCCGCACCCGCATCGCCGCGTTGGTCGACATCGATCCCAAAGCAAGTGGGCGTAGGATTCAAAAGATCAAGGAAACACAGGGCGTTGCACCGAAAGTCTTCACCGACTTTCGCGACGCCCTGCAGGACGACAGCATCGACGTCGTTTCCTGCGCCACCCCCAACCACTGGCACGCGTTGATGGGCGTGTGGGCGATGCAAGCGGGCAAAGATGTCTACATTGAAAAACCGATCAGCCACAACATTCACGAGGGTCGAGCGTTGGTCGCCGCCTCGGAAGCCTACAACCGAGTCTTCCAAACGGGAACGCAGTGCCGCAGCAGCCAGGCGATCGAGGACGCGGTCCGGTTCATCGCCGAAGATGGTATCGGCCCGTGCAAGTTCGCTCGCGGTTTGTGTTACAAGCGTCGCAAGTCGATCGGCGCGCTGGGCGATTACCCCATTCCCGATGACGTGGACTTTGATCTTTGGTCGGGCCCGGCGACGTTCACGTCGCCCAAATTGACCCGCCGCCGCTTCCATTACGATTGGCATTGGCAACGCCATTACGGCAACGGCGACCTGGGCAACCAGGGGCCTCACCAAACCGACATCGCCCGGTGGGGGTTGGCACTGGACCGCCATCCGCAACGCATCCTGACCTACGGCGGACGCCTGGGTTACCAGGCCGAACGCAAGGACCCCAATTACGTCGATGCCGGCGACACGGCCAACACCGAAGTGTCGATTTATGATTACGGCGACAAGACGATCACCTTTGAAACGCGTGGCTTGGACGTCAGCGAATCGGCGGGCCCGGAAGTCGACGCGATGTTTGGTCGTGGCGGCGGCAACAAGATCGGCGTGATCTTTTACGGCGAAGGCGGCTATGTCGCTCAAGTTTCCTACAATCGCGCGGTCGCCTTTGACAAAGCGTTTCGGCTCATCCGGGAATTCAAAACCAATGATGTCAACCAACGGCATTTCCGAAATTTCATCGATGCGGTCGTCGCGCGAGATCGATCGGCCGTGCACGCGGACGCGCGGGTCGGGCACCTTTCCGCGGCGGTCAGTCACTTGGGCAACATTGCGTACTACTTGGGCGAAAAGAACCGCGTGGCGTTGCCGGAAATCGAATCGGCGGTCACCAAGTTTGGCGGGCTTGATGACAACGCCCTCACACTAAAGCAAACGGCCGAACACCTGGCCGCCAATGGCGTGGAACTCGATCAAACCCCCATGTCGTTGGGCCCCGTATTGCAGTTCGATCCGGATGCCGAACGTTTCGTCGGCAACGATGCGGCCAACGAGTTGCTAAGCCGGGAGTATCGGGACGGTTTTGAGGTTCCCGATGCCGGCGCCGTCAAGGTTTAACACCCGCGGTATCGGAATCCTCTGCAAAATCGAAAAATCCCTACCTTGCCACTTCCCGCCAGGCCGAAACTACAAGCGACGGAGAGGAACCGTCGACTATCCACGCTTGCATGAGGCATCACCGATGCGACGAAAGTACTTCGGCCTGGCGATCGCCGCGTTCGCACTGCTCCAAGCCCCTTCGGGCTGGGCCGGTGATAACGAGATCGCCGAACAAATCATTGAAAAACTACAACAGGATCGCAAAGCCGGTCACTTGCAAGGCTTCGACATGAAGCTGAATGTCAGCGAGGGAGTCGTCTCCTTTGTTGGCAAGGTGGTCAGCCAGCGACAAAAGGATCTGGTGCTCGCCGCCGCCGATGGCGTCGAGGGGATTTCCAAGGTCGTCGACCAAATGGATGTCCAGGGTGTCGCCGCGGTGACGCCCCAGGACAGCGCCGCCGATGCGGGCTTTGACATGTCCGCCGCATTGGCTTCGGCCGCACCGGTTGCCAGCCCAACGCTTACGCCAAGCGGTTTGGCGGATTCGCAAGACATGAGCCCCAACGCTCCCGTGATGCCGGTTGCCAATGTCGAATCGGTCGACGATCAGGCCGTCGTCAACGATGTGCTCGGCGCCCTCCGCCAAGCCAAAGCAAGTGGACAGCTGCGTGACTTTGGCGTTGACGTCAAGAGCCAGGCCGGTCGGGTCGAGTTGGTTGGACAAGCTAGCTCCGCCGCCCAGCGGCAGCAGATCCTAGCCATCGTCCAAGGCGTCCCCGGCGTCGGTCAGGTCCGCGAGTCGATTTCGATTGCGGCGGCCCCCGCCCGAACAGGTTCGGCCGCTTCGCTAAGCCCGGCACCATTGCGGACCGCCGCGACGCCGATCAGCAACGCCGGCATGTCGGCCACCGTGTCGCAGGCACCTTACCGCACCGGCGGCACGATGGCGCGGCCGGCCGCGATGCAGGGTGACATGATGGGCGCGCCGATGATGGGCACGCCGACCATGGGTGCACCGATGATGGGCAGCCCCGTCGGAACACCCGTTCCCATGGGCCCCAGTGCGGCCGTCGGAGCCCCACGCTACGACACCCCGAATTTGCCCAACTACGCATGGCCCGGCTATTCGGCATACCCCAACTACGCCGCCGTCACGTACCCGCAGCAATACAGCCCTTCGGCATGGCCCTACATCGGCCCGTTTTATCCCTATCCGCAAGTTCCCTTGGGATGGCGCAAGGTCAGCCTGGAATGGGACGACGGCTGGTGGTATCTGGACTTCACCGACCGCGACTATTAAGCCGCAATCGGATTTCGGGCCCGGTTTCGCAGAGACCCGCCCAAACAACAAAGCCGCTCGCGAGTCATTCGCGGAGCGGCTTTTTTTGTTGGTGGGGCAATCGCGAAGCGTTACATCGTTGCCGGCGGCGCAAGGGACTGTCGATCTAGACGCTGTCCGGGATAGATGGGTGAGCGACAAGGCTGTTTCGCCTCGGAGAGGCGAGCTACTGAGTTCATCGACAGACGAAACACTACGCAAAGCTTTCTTGATACAGCTTCCGGACGACATCCGCGTCCAAGGCGACGGGGTTGAATGTTCCCGTCCATTGTTCCAAAGCTTCGGGGACCATGTCGTCGATCGATGCTTCGGCGATGCCCAAGTCGACCAGCTTGGTCTTTAAACCGGCCAATTCGACCCACCGGGAAACATGCCAAGCCAATCGATCCGCCGCCAAAGGGCTGCTTGCAGCAGGCGAACTGGCGTTTGCATCGGAGGCGCCGGCGCTTGTAGTGGAGGGTTCGATTTCCCGCAGCAGTTCCGCGTAGGCGTCAGGAAATCGGGTCGCGTTCAAACGAATCACCGCCGGTAACATCAAACCCACCGCTTGGCCGTGGACAACATCGTGACGGGCGGTCAGCGGATTGGCGGTCGCGTGAGCGGCACCCAACATTGAATTTTCAATCGCCAACCCGGAAAGCGACGCGCCCAACAACATCGCGGACCGGGCCGCCAAGTCGTCCGGTTGTATAAAGACGGTTTCGATGGCGCTACCAAGCAACCCGAAGGCCTGGCGGCTAAACGTCTTGGAAATCTCGTTGCGCCGTTTGGACACGTAGGTTTCCAGGGCGTGCGAAACCGCATCGATCGCCGTCAAACGGGTCACTTGTGGCGGTTGCGAAAGCGTCAGTTCCGGATCCAGGATGGACACCTTCGGCGCCGCACGTTTGTCCCCGCAAGCCATTTTGACGTGCGTTTCCGGATCACTGATGATTGCAAACGATTGCACCTCGCTGCCCGTGCCCGCCGTGGTCGGAATGGCGATCAAGGGCAGCAGGTCGGAAGTCGCTTTGCCGATACCCTTGTAGTCCGACATCGTGCCGCCACAGGAGAACACAAAGTTGATCCCCTTGCAGCAATCCATGCTGCTGCCACCGCCCAGTCCGATCAGCCCGTCGGGTTGATATGCGGCCGCCGCCGCGACGCCGCGGTCCACCATCACGGTGCTGGGGTTTTGACCAAAATCGCTGAACGTTTCGACCGTGATGCCCGCCGCTTTCAAGGATTCGATCACGGTCTGCGGATGTGGGGTCGCCATGATGCCGGGGTCACACACCAACAGCAAGCGCCGCAGTCCAAGCTGGCTGGCATGTTCACCGACCGAGTGCACGGTGCCGGGGCCAAAGACCAGTCGCGTCCGCGGATAAAAGTCGAATGGGATCATCTCGACACCATAGCGGATGCGGTTCTTTCCGGAATCTCCCTTGACGGGTTTTTCACGCACTTCCTAAAGGCGGCTCGGACGGTCGGAAATCTCTTCAAAGCGTGGCCAAACGTTCGCGAGTTTCCCGTCACCGCCCGAGTTGATTCGACATTCCATTCCTGACTTTCGTCTCCGAAAGGCCCGCGATGCGTTTCCGTGCAAATTCCTTGATCGCCAGCAGCGTGATCGTGTCAACGTTGTGCATCAGCCATGCGGGTTGCCGATCGATGGGACGCTGGAATCCCCTGGCTCGTTTTGGAAGTCCGGGCACCGACAAATTGGCCGACGCCAACCCGTCAATCGGATTCCCAACACCCCCGGGACAATCCGCCACGCCCCAGGCCATCGCTTCGATCGCCGGCGGAACGGTGGGGATGCCCGAAACCAGCGGAATGGCCGCCGTCGACGGCGTGCCCAGTTATGCGGCCGCAGCCGCCAACGGCTTCCCACCCGTGCCCCCCAAGCCGTCCGGTATGCCGGGTGATGCGTCAAGCTTTGCAGGTGGCCAAAGCGGCTTCGCGGGAGCCCAGCCGACGATGCCCGCGGGTTTTCGTAAGGACATCGCGGCGGCCGAAAGCAAGCCATCCTCGGGTTACTCGCTGCCAGCGGACTTTGGCATCGACGAAGCCAAAACCAAAGCATCCACCGGCGGCGGTTCCGTCTTCAACCTGCCGCAGGAAGGCCTGACCGCCGCCAAAACAACCACCGAGAGCCCGCCCGCACTGGGCGACAAACCGCCCGCGTTGAATTTTGCCATGCCGTCAGGATACCAACGCGGCACCACGCCAAGCGCCGGCGCGAGCACCGCCGGAGCGGACGTGACCTACTCGATGGCCGACCTGGCTTCGACGGCCGGCGGCAACGATGCGGCTGGCGGCAATGCGGCTGGGATAGGAAATTCGCCCGGCAGTGGCGGCGGTTTCGCGTTCCCCGACCCGGCTGCCCTGTCAGGAATCGCGCCCCCCAGTCCATCCCAGGGCATCACGTCCAGCCTGTCCGCCAAGACATCGCTGACCAGTCAGCCCCCAACAGACAAGCCATCGACAGGTACGGCATCGACGAACGGCGCGCCGGCGATCTCCGGTGCAAATGAAGGTGTTTCCGTCGCCATGACCTCGGGAACGTCCGACAACAACGGATCACAGCCAGCCACGCGCATCGGCGATGCATCGTCGGTCCTGCCGGCCGCTTCCTACAATTCGAAGGCCGGCGGCACCTACGCGCCCGGCAGCACGCGAACATCCGGTTACCCCGGAGCATCATCGTCGCCACAAATTCAGCGGAACACGTTTTACCGCTAGTGCACAGCCAGCCGAAAACAGCTCAGTAGCTCGCCTCTCCGAGGCGAAGAGGCTCAGTAGGTCGCCTCTCCGAGGCAGGGCTTTCTACGTGGGCTTATGCCGTGAAAAACGGGGCCATCTGAGCCGACGCGGATCGAGTGATTGCCGGGTGTCGTCGAAAAGCCGCTAACCCGCAGGAAACCGTGAATTCAGCCCATGTAGA
>JBCCRW010000357.1:0-5927 GCA_039201055.1 Planctomycetota bacterium
AATCGACCGATCTACGCCTTTAGCATCGGTCCCACGCCAGCGAAGTCTTGCAACGTGTAGCCCGCCGGGATGGTGCCTTCTTTGTTCGGTAAGCACTCGATGCGGGTCGTTGGCGATGAGTCCCAAAGCACTGTTTTTTGTTCTTGCGATTCTTTTGGTGGCGTTGTCACGCGCGGAGGCGCAAATGACTGCGTTGCAGCCACCACCCTTGGTTCCAGCGAATCAGGGCGTCGGGCTCGCTAGCAATCAGGAAGTCGGTGGTTTGGTCGAGTTGCCGCGTTGCGATGGCAACGCGATCGACTTCACGCTGTACCGTGCCGAGGCGGCCGAGCAGTTTTCGTGTGACCCCATTCGGCTGGACTTTTGTTCGTTTTACGCGTCCGCCGAATTGCTATTCATGTCACGCGAGGCGGACGACTTTGGCTTGAGCTACGACCTGGGGCCAAGCGGCACCGCGACGGTTGATTTGACCCATGGGTTTCAACCGGGCGTACGTACGACACTTGGGTTTCGCACGGGTACTGCCGGCCACTTTCAAATTTCTTATATGGGCATCAACCAGTGGGCCGCCGATAACGTGACCGCAAACGTCCCGCTGGGCGGTGGACCTTCGTTGCTGTCCAGCGTGGATGAATACACCGCCAACTTGAACGACCTGCAATTCAATTTGGTTGCGATGGATCCACTTGCCGATTGGGACTGGTTGGTGGGCTTGCGCCTGATTGACCAACGCGATGAAGCGAGTTCGGTGTTGACGCTGGACGATGGGTTTGGCAATCCAAACTCGGTCGTTTCGGAGCGAGCTTTTGCCGACGCGTCGAACACCCTACTGGGTGCACAAATTGGAACGCGTTACGGACATTGGTTTGGCCCGATGGGAATCAGCGGGGCGGTCAAAACCGGTTTGTTCTACAACGAGACCGGTCAGAACGGCAGTTTGTTTGCCGGTAACATCGCCATCGACGGCATCGATGAACCGACATCCGATGTCAACGGTTCGGAAACGTCGGTGATGGGCGATTTCATTGCACAATTTTCCTACCGCGTCACGGGCAATACAACCTATCGGCTCGGCTATCAGGGATTGATCTTTAGCAACATCGTCCAGGCGACCGATCGCGACGGATCGGCCGCCGACGCATCCACGTTGGCCTATCACGGTCTGTTTACGGGACTGGAGTGGCGGCGGTAGTACCGCATTCCACCGCGCCCCGCAGGTAGCCGGTCTTCGCCAGAAGCCGGAAATCCTGATGGGTAGCTGTTCTTCGCCAGAAGCCGGAATTCCCAGGGGCCACTTCCGCGTTCTGGCGAACGACGGCTACCCGGGCGCTACTTCCGTGTTCTGGCGAACATCGGCTACCCGGGCGTCACTTCCGTGTTCTGGCGAAAAACGGCTACCCGGGAGCCACTTCCGTGTTCTGGCGAACAGCGGCTACCCGAGCGTCACTTCCGTGTTCTGGCGAACGACGGCTACCCGCGCGGCACTTCCGTGTTCTGGCGAACAACGGCTACACCGGGCGCCGCTTCCGTGTTCTGGCGAACAGCGGCTACCCGGGTTTTCCAGTGAAACCCATCACGCTAGCGAACCAATTCGGTTTCAGGATGCTGGGAGGACCAGGCGAACCAAAAGGCCCGGTGTGCGGGCAAGCGTTGCAGTGATTCGGCGGACCCACCATCGGCTTTGCTTAGTCCGGATTCTTCGGCAATCCAGCGGGCCTCCGATTCATCAAGCAGTTCGCCGTCCTCGGCGGAACGGAATTTCTTGCCGCCGGCATCGTAGACACGCGTTGCACCGGAGCGATCGGTCACCATCACGACATTTCGATCTCCAATCGTTTCGTGATGCACGGGATTCTTCTTTAGAAAATCGATCGCGATTGCCTTGGGCCGGTCTTGGGCCGCCCGATCCCGAACGATCAAGACTTCGGCCTTGGCGGCCAAGCGTTCATCCAACTTGGGGACAGCGAACATCACGTCCGGCGAAGCGAAATAGTCACGGTAGGCGACGCCTTCGCCATAATCGCGTTTGTGGCCCGTTTCCAACGACAGGACAAGCGTTTCCGGGTGCCGGCGTTTCCATTGTCCCCAGGTCGTCGTCACCACCGGCAGGGTATCCAGTCTTAAACCGTTGCCGGCCAGCGGCCCGATAACCGGCTTGCCGGTCAGCGACGACCACAGGGATTTTGTCGATTCATCAAACATCAATTTGTTGCTTCGATAAAGGAACCCGCTGGTCCCAAAATCAAATTCGATCTCGCCGGCCGTCGACTTGTAAATGATGACGGCACCGCACAGCGTGCAATAGACACCGGTGATCGGTTCGCCGGCGATGGAATCCTTGATCATTTCGTGCCAGGCAAGGATCCGCTTGGGATACGCCTTGGCTCGTCCGCCCCCGGTGATGCCAAAGACGACATCTTGGTCGTCCAAATAATCGGCTTCGTCGGCCGATAGCATCGCCGGTCGGTCAAGTGGCGGGATGCCGTTGCGTTTCACTCCGCCCCAACGCACTTCATCCAGACGAATGGTGCTGCGACGATCTTCGGAAAAGTATTCTTGAAACGATTCGTCGACAATTCCGCCGTAAAAGTCGGCTTTAAACTGCGCGTAGCCTTTGTACGTCGGTTCGGGCAGCGACCAAACGTGGCGATACCATGCATCCAAATCGGTACCGTGGTCGACACCCAGTCGGCGACGCAAAAGCTCCAATGACCCCCGCGCGGCGGCACCGTTGGGGGCGAACCGAAGCGTTTCCAACAACATCACGGCGGTTGCGTCATGCCAGCGGTTGTTGATTCGCATCAATGCGTAACCAATCTTGTCGGGATCCTCGCCCAGCAGGATGGTGAAGTCACCCGCTTCGGCACGCAGGCGTTCGTCCCAGGTCAGCTTGGTTGGCTTTGCCGTGACCTCCGAATCGGGTTCGGCCTGTTGTCGCCGGGCGAGTCCCACCACGCCGGTGACCGCCAGCCCGAAGGCGGCCAGATACATGAACGGTTTTCGTGGTTTTTTCATCGTGTCAAACCCATCCGACGATTTGAAGCGTGTTGAGGGCCACGACGATGGCCATCAGAATGACCGCACCCAGCATCACCCTGACGCGGACGCGATCGAATAGAACCAGAACCACAAAGACGGCGAAGGCCTTGAACCAGATCAGACCGTAGTCGCCGAATTCAACAAGCAGGCGACGCATCAAAGGATTCGCTTCGGCGACCGCGCCGACCAGGTTGACGACCAGGAGCGTTTGCAAACCATCAACGATGGTCAATAGGACAAGCAGGTGAAACAACCTCCACTTGAACGCATCGGGCTGGGCCGGCGGCTGATCAACCATTCGCTTGAGCGAAAAGGGCAGCGTTGATGGGTTCACGGCGGCGGTGACTTGGGGTTCCGGAAGGAATGGGAGTACCCAGCAATGTCCGAATCGGTCGGGCCTCCGACTCGAAAAACGGCAGCACTCTTGAAATCTCCAACTTGCAGCGCATGGCGAGAGCGGATGAAGTCTTCATCTTTCGGCGGAGTGCGGACCCAAGAGACGGTCCACAGGAATGCAAAAAATCCGGACAAAAAAAGAATCGCACCGGTTTCCTTCGATATCCGCGAGCGGTACTCTAGTCAACATTGAGAGGGATTCTCAATAGTAGCAAGCCAACCAGGAACATGGTCTAGCCAGCAAAGTCTTGGGTCAGTGACGACCAACAAAGCCTTTCTCCCGGGCCCGGCGATTTGCCGGCTTCGGGCTATCGCTCGCTGGCGTGGGTGGGCGCACCTTCATTTCCTGATTCTGTCCCTTTCACGCTGGGGCGGGCCCTCCTTTTTGGAGCTCTCACAATGCGAAAGTTTTCGCGTTCGGACCGGCGAGGCGTCGCCGGTTTCACCCTGATCGAATTGATCATTGTTCTGGCGGTTTTGGCATCGTTGGCGGCTTTGGTCGTGCCGACGCTCGGTTTCGTCAAGGACCAAACGGATACCTCACTGGCTGGTTATGGCGGCCAATTGGCTCTTAACAACTTGGAGACTTTCAAGGCGGCCACGGGACGCTATCCGAATCGTCTGGATTCGTTGATTGACGACACCGGGAATTTTTACGCTCCGATTTACGACATTAGCGGTGGTACCGCCCCGTACATCGGTGAAGTCACCGGTTCGAGCGACTTCATTTGGTACTTCATCGAAAACGGTGGTGGCATGAGCGAAGTGGCTGTCCACGACAGCACAAACGTGCCCGGTTCGAGCGGCTTTGACCCCAACCGTGCGGGCGTTTCGGCACCGATCAGCTCGACGCCGCTGAACATCGTTCGCGCCGGTACTACACACACCGGCAAGCGATCGCAAATCATCAGCACCTGCTTCCCGAACCAAGACCCCGTGGACGTCGCCGCCGGTCGCGCGACCGTTCCGGAGGGACACACGCTGGTTCTGATGGGTATCGGTGCAAGTAATTCGGCGGTGGGTGCCACCATGACCAACGCTCCCTTGGCACCGACTAAGTCGGCGTATGATCCCGACGAGTACGATCGTTTCATCGCGGTGTTTGACGTCACCAGCGGTGGTCCGAACTTCCGCGGTCAAATGGTGCTGAAGGCGGTCTTGGATCCGCAGTTCAATGTCGTCGCACGCAACATCGCTGCCTACCAGTCGTCGACTCCTGGCGATTCGTTCGGCTCGTCGGCACCGGCCAACTAGCGATAGCCCGCAGACATTCTTTGAGATGACAACCGGTACAGCCGTCTGCACCTGGGCCTCGTCACCGATGGGTGACGGGGCCTTTTTTTGTGCTCAGAGTAGCTCGACTCTCCGAGTCGTTTTCTTCCGCCTCGGCGAGGCGGGCTACTGAGAAAGGGATCGATTTGTCTCCATGAATAGCTCGTCACGCAGGCGATCACGACACGGCTGGGGTCTTCGGCCGCAATGGATCGTGGTGATCGTCACCTTGTTGGTCTATGCCAGCATGTTTCGTGGCGAATTTATCTTTGATGATTACGATTCGATCATCGCCAACGAGGACATTCACTCGCTGCAGTACGATCGGATTCGGACCACCTACGGAGTCACGCGGCAAGTCGTCGCGATTTCCATCGCCGCAAATTACGCCGTGGGTGGCTTGCAGATTTTTGGCTATCACTCGGTCAACTTGCTGATTCATTTGTTCGCCAGCTTGGCGGTCTATGAATTGGTGGGGCGCCTGTTGGTTCGATCCCGTTGGGTTCGTCTGGCGCGTCGCGGTAACATTCTATTGCGGAAGCGACATTCGTGGGTGTGTTTGATCGCCGCGTGTATTTTCGCGCTACACCCCCTGCAAACCTCGGCGGTGACCTACATCACCCAGCGGGCCGAGTCGCTAGCGTCATTGTTCTATTTGCTCACCATCGTGACGATGATTCGTTCATCGGGCGTGCGCGGTCAAATCCGAATCCGTTGGTGTGTCGCGTCGGCGTTCTGCTTGACACTCGCGCTCTTTAGCAAGGAATTCGCCATCACCGCTCCGGCAGTCGCTTGTGTCCTGGATCGTCTTTTTGTTGCCAAATCTTGGACGCGGCTGATGGGTTCCCGATGGCCGCTTTACGTCCTTTACTGCCTGCCGCTTGCGGTGATGCTCGTCCTTTTATCGCCGAAGCTGCAACTAACACGCATCGCCAAGACGGACACCGTTCGGGTCGATTTATCCGAGGACCAGGTGCGGGCCAACCAGCGTGCCTCGCAAGATGAACGGCAATCGATTCCGATTTTGGAAACCATTCGGCGGCGAGCCAGTTCGATCGATGACCCGGTGATCCGTGCCCGCCGGGGCATCACGCGGGTTGAATTTCTTCGTAGCCAGCCGCGGGTGATGTTCCGTTACTTGCGGCTGTTTATCTGGCCCACCGGCCAGTGCTTGGACTACCAATGGCAACCCGAGCCGCCCGGGCGCTCGATCTTGCCGA
>JBCCRW010000358.1:0-5818 GCA_039201055.1 Planctomycetota bacterium
CACACTGGGTGTCGTCCTATCGACAACCACCAAATCACCACGATTTAGTTGCGTTTGGGGACCGAGCGCCCGCCACCGGACGCGATCGGCTGACACATCCCGCTGCCGGCGAAGCTCGCGTTTTCCGCAATGAAAACATCGGGGCGGACGTTTCGCAAAATCGGACCCCAGCGATACTTCGGCAAGCCGAATGGAAATGCCGCAATGTTCGCAGCCAAATTGCCCGCCGGCAGGAAACAGCGTCGGCACCATCGACCGCCCGACCACGGTGGATTCAAAAACCGCGATGTTCGAATCGGGTGATAAAGGCGAATCGCGGCCGCCGAACCACCCGACACACAATGCCAACCCGCCCACCAGCAGGGCCGATGTGAGTGCGGCAATCAGCGGCATAGGAGGCCCATGCCGCGGATGCCGCGGCGAAACAGGCCTATGTTGACGTTGCATGGCATCAGGATGTCGGATGTCGGGCACCGGTTTCCACGCACGGGCAAGAAACCAGAGGTTGATCTGACGAAGCAAAACCGGATCTTTTATACTCGCGACCCGCCGTTTTTCGGATCATCCGAGTCCCACTGACACCGCGCCGGTATGGCAATCAGCACCCAGCACACCATCGATTCGAAGGCTTCGGCCAATTCTTCCGCCTCAGGTGATCGGAAATTATCTGGCGATGGACCGGGCCGCGGTCAAGATGCGGCCGGAATGCTCGGGCAATTTTCACCCGCCGGGGCGCCACGCGGACGCATGGGACAGGTCCTGGGTGTGCAATTGGGCGGCATCGGGGCGTACGTCCCCGAAAACATCGTCACCAATGAAGATTTGGCCGCACTGGGTTGTGACAGCGATTGGATTGTTCGTCGAACGGGGATCCTGCAGCGTTGCCACGCCCTGCCGGGCCAATCGACCGGCGATCTGGCATACGAGGCGTCGCGGCAAGCGATCCAGCGAAGCAAGATCGATCCGGCCGCAATCGATTTGCTGATCGTTGCCACCATCACGCCCGATCACATGACACCCTCGACCGCCTGCCACCTGCAAAAACGATTGGGTTTGTATTGTCCGGCGATGGATGTTTCGGCCGCTTGTGCTGGATTCGTTTACGCCTTGGTAACGGCCGCCAACATCATCCGGGCGGGCAATTGTCGCCACGCATTGGTCGTCGGTGCGGATTTGATGAGTCGCACGATCGACCCGGACGACAAGAAAACGTTCCCGCTGTTCGGTGACGGCGCCGGTGCGGTCGTGCTGAGTGCGAGTGAGGACGAAACGATCGGCTTGTTGTCCTATCAGTTGGGCAGCGAAGGGGATGCGGGCGAAATGCTGTGTATTCCGGCCGGAGGAACACGCCTGCCGCTGAACGAATCCAACATCGAATCTTCGCAACGCTATCTGCAGATGGACGGCCGCAACGTTTTTAAATGGGCCGTCCGTTTGGTAGACGAATCGATTCGCGAAGTTTTGGCCGACGCCAATTTGACCACTGCCGAAATCCAGCACGTGCTGTTGCACCAGGCCAACCAGCGGATCATCGATTCGGCGGTATCGGATCTGGGATTTGCACCCGAGCGGGTGTTTATGAACTTGGATCGATACGGCAACACGTCGGCGGCCAGCATCCCGCTGGCGATGGCCGAACGATTTTCCGGTGGCCGCGTCCAACCGGGCGATCGAACCTTGCTGTGCGGTTTCGGTTCCGGATTGGCCTGGGGAACAGCACTGCTGCAAAGCTAGTGACGGGAATCGCTATCGCCGCGGCAGATAAACATCCACCTGGCCTTCGGCATAGCTGCGCAGCTTCACGCCGTGGCACCACAGTTCAAAATAATCCGCGAACGGATCTTCCGGGACCGCCGCCGGACCAGAGTCCATTCGGTTTCGATACAGCGGCCACATCAGGTGATCTCGCACATGCCCGTCACAGGCGATGAAGTAATACGCCTGGCGTAGGCGTTTCATCGAACCGGCCGGATGCAGTTGCTCGGTCCACTGGGGGACGTCCTCCAAAATTGCCTTGAGCCATGCCGTGCGACCTTCGTGCGGACGTGTTTGCTTGGGTGCGACGCCCTCCAACACGCGTATTTTCGGCGGCTGCGCGGGAAGCTGGGCGGCCGCTTCATCGCCGATTGCCGGGGCGAGTCGTTGGAGCTCGTTGAACCAATTGCCCGCCAAGTTTTCGGCAAGCTGGGGGTCCAGCGGGGGTGCCTGACGAACGACAAAATAAGCGTCACGACCGCCCCCGGGGCGATAGCCTTCGCCGGCCGCTTGGAACAATCGGTCCAGCCGCTGCGACAATTCGTCGGCCGCGTCGATGCCATCGTGCCATGTCAAAAAATCGGTGTCCTGGCCGCGATAATTTTGGAAGAATCCAACCAGAGCGTCTTCGTCGGATGTCTCGGGCGTCAGCCCGGCTTGACGACACAAAGCCGCGTCGAGAAGTTGAAACGGGTCGTCGGAGGTGTGGGGTAAAGCGTTCATGCGGGACTTTAGACGCGAGTCGAATGGTGACCAGGATCACGACCCGATGCGTGCGGCGATGGTCCGAGTCATCGAAGCGCTCGCGCCCGGCGAGGTCAGCACTTACGGTGAGATTGCCAGCCGCAGTGGCTATCCCCGCCGCCACCGAGTGGTGGGGCAATTGCTTTCGGTATCGCTCGACGCGTTGCCGTGGTGGCGAGTGGTGTACGCGGACGGACGCCTGCCGCCGGTCAATCCGACGCTACAGGAAACCAAGTTGGTGAGCGAAGGCGTGAGCGTCGAAAGGTTTCGCGTCATCCAAGCGCCGCGAGGATTGTTTTCGAACCCGCGGTCGTCGGGGCTGTCTTAAACCAACTTGCCATCCAGCAATTCGTATCGGTCGTCCATCGCCGCGGCCAAGTCGGACGAATGCGTCACCGTGACCAAAATCGTGCCGTGTTCTTTGGGAAGGGCAACCAACAAGTCGCGGATGGTTTCGGCGGTGCGGCGGTCCAGGTTGCCCGTCGGTTCGTCGGCAAGCACCAGCGTGGGTTGCATGATCAGTGCCCTGGCGATGGCAACCCGCTCGCGTTGCCCGCCGGACAGTTGCCCCGGCCGATGCGAAATGCGATCGCTCAGCCCCACCGATTCGATCAATCCCATCGCGTGCTCGCGATCGGCCGTCGTCACACCTCGCTGCGCGACGACGGGCACCAGCACGTTTTCCAACACCGATAGCTGGGGTAACAAATGATGCTCTTGAAAAATGAAACCGATGTTTTCATTTCGAAATGCCGCAAGCTGATCGGCGGGCAATTGCGTGATCTCGCGATCCCGCAGCGTGATGCTTCCCGAATCGGCAACGTCCAAAGTGCCGATCAAATACAGCAGCGTGCTTTTGCCACTACCGCTGGGCCCCACAATCGCCGCCGACCGGCCCATCGCGACGTCCAGCTGGACGCCATCGAGGATCCGTAGCGGACCGGCAGCGGTGGGAAACGACTTGACCAGCTCGCGAACCACCAAACCACCGTTACTGGGCGGCGACGAAGATGAAGAAGAATCCGATGCCACGAGCTAAATCACTGAGCTGAAATCACAGATGCGGGCCCCACGGACACAACGCCAGCGTGCCAATTCCATAAAACGTGTATTCGACATCGGCGGTGCTATCGAGCGCGAAACCGTTGAAGCCGCCTTCGGGGTTTTGCATCGACAAAGCGTAGCGGCGAGCCTTTTGGATGTCGAATTCGTCCGACAAATCCGGCGCGTCGCGTTGCAGATCGGCAAGCGTCCACATCCCGGTAAACGTGCTGAGCAAATCGGCGAAAGGGATACGTGTATTGGCCGTCAGACCGCCTTCGTCGGATTGTCCCGACGCAATAAACCGCGCGGTCTTCTGACGATCAATGCGGTCAAGCTGATCAATGCACCGGAGCGTGCCGATGGCGGCGGCGGTCGGATTGACCCCCGCCCGCTTGGCCGCGCGAATCTCCAAAAAGCCGCCATCCGGATGTGCTTGCCCAAGCAGAAAATCACCCAGACGATCCGGATGGGGAATGGGCAATCCGGCCAACTGCAAACACAGCACCGTCAGAAACGATTGGTAGCTGCTGCCCGCGCGACCCTCGGGTGTTTTGGCATACCCACCATCCTCGGTCCGCAATGTTTCCAACGTCTCGGCCAGGCGTTGCCGCCACGGCCCATCATCGGGAATCACGGTTTGACCGGCGGCCAATTCCAACATCGCCGCGCCAAAGACCAACGACACCAAATCAACCACCGATTGTTGGGTCGACAACTGGCCTCGCAAAAAATGGGCGGCCGCCGCCGCAACCGCTTCATCCAAACGACCCAGGACCAACAGGCCGCGTAAACCAAAGGCCGTGTAATAGGGATCTGAATCCCCTTCACGGCCCGCAAAACCGCCATCGGGTCGCTGCTGGCGATGCAGCCAGGATGCCAGGTCGTCGCGCAGCTGCCGTGGAATTTCCGCGGCCCCGAGGGCCAAGGTCAGCGTCAAATTTTCCAGATACGCCGGTGCCGGCGTTGCCTCGGAACCCGGCCCACTCAAGCGATTCCCTGGGGGTTGAAATACTGCGGTTCGTTGCCGGTTTTCCACTTGATGTTGCAGCCGATGGACGGCTTCTGAGTATCCGAGACCGCTTCCCCCGCAAGCAACGCATCCAAAGCCGCCCGCAAATCGACGCCAGTGACTGGCACCGGCGGTTCCATCTTGGGGCGGCTGCTATCGAGTTGCCCGCGGTAGACCAATTTGTGATCGGCGTCGAACAGGAAGAAATCGGGTGTGCAGGCCGCCGAATACGCGACCGCCACCGCTTGGTCCTCGTCCAACAAATACGCAAATTCATATCCGCGTTCGGCCTTTTCCTGCTTCATCGCGGCGGGGCCATCCTGGGGATAGGCTTCGATGTCGTTGCTGTTGATGCCGACAATCGCGACGCCCCGAGCCAGATAGTCGTCCGACAACCGCTTCAATTCCTCGGCGACGTGTTTGACGAACGGGCAATGGTTGCAGATGAACATCACGAGCAGGGCCTTGGAGCCCTCGAAATCGGCTCTCGAGACGATGTTCCCGTCGGTACCGGGAAGGGAAAAGTCGGGTGCCGTCGTGCCCAGCGGCAGCATGGTGCTAGCGGTTCGGACCATCGTTTGCGTCGCGGTTTTGAGTCACAGATACAAAGCGGGAAGCTTATCACCGAACCGGCTGGCCCAGAACCACCACAATCGGCTATCCTGCCGGGCCCGCAAATTTTCAAATCTCCCCTTTATGGATTGCCCAGGTCTGCTCATGCCGTCCGGAATTGAACGCGTTCGAGAAATTCGCCGTCGCCGTACCCGCAAAGCAAAGGTCCAGAAGCTGATTGCCCGCTACAAGGCCAAGACGATGGAACCGTCGGAAGTGATCCGCAAGCTGCGGCGGATTACGCCGGGTGCCGACGTGATTATCAAACGCGAAGGCATCAAAGGTAAGTAGCCGATTTTCTTGAGGGGCGAAGCCCCGGTCGGTCGCCTAGCCCAGTCCGAAGGGCTGGGTGTGGGTCACGCCTGTAGTTGGCCACGGGCGTGAGCCGAAAGTGCGGCGACGGGCACGCGTCGGGTCTGGTCACGTTTGCTTCGGCAGATCACGTCTCTGTGCAAGGACCCGGCCCGTCGCTTGAAGCTCCAGTCGCGGCTCATGGATGCTGCGCGCCTGGAATGACCGCGAAGCGGTCAAAGACGGTAGCCGTGGGTAAGCCAGCCGAGCCTCTGGCGAGTGCTTGCGCCACCCACGGTCGACAGGCGCCAATCCACGCGTTTCGTCCGGCGGGGTGGGGGGGGGCGCCCGCCCCACCCCCCC
>JBCCRW010000359.1:0-5780 GCA_039201055.1 Planctomycetota bacterium
TGATGCGACGGCCGTATCGCCCAGCCAGGCGTACAACGAATTGTTTTCGCCGCAGGCACAATGCTTGGACGATCCCGATGGGACGCTGTATCCGTCCAAGGACGAATTGCTGGCCAAGACTCATGCGGCGTACGCGGCCGCGATCGAGGCCCTGGAAAATGCGGACGATGCGGAGTTTTGCAAAGAGAATCCGAACGAAAGGATGCGTGGTAAATTTCCGACGATGGGGGCGATGCACGCGTTTTACATCGGGGGACACACGATGATGCACGTGGGACAATTAAGCACTTGGCGCCGGGTCATGGGTTTGGGCCCAGGGTGATGGGTTTGTGCCCAGCGTAGGGACCGGCATTCGATCGCCCTGTTTCACGCATTGGCCTTGCCGCTCACGTGGCCGGCTTGTTACGCGAAAGCATTCAACGGAATCGATTCAATGGAGACGGCGGCACGAAGCCGCCACGGGTGCAATGCAAGGCCAGCGAAATACGAGGCGACGGATCGGTATTTCCCACGCGCGGCGTCACGCCCTTTGGTGCGTGGCGGCCTCGGTGTGCCTGCTTCCGGCCTGTTCGTTGATGAAGCGACGTGGCGACGCCGACAAAGAGGGAGTCGCCGAATTGGCCAAGGTGCCCACGCCTCCCAAAAGGATCGGTCTGGCGACCCGCGCCGTGGGGCTCAACCCGATGGCGGTGACCGGCGCCGGCGCGGTCAATTCACTGCCGGGGACCGGTGGGGCTCCCGACCCGTCGCCGCTTCGCGATGAATTGATCGACGAGATGAAGCGGCATGAAGTCGCCGCCCCCGAAGCTTTTTTGGAAAAACCGGACACGGGTTTGGTTCAAGTCACCGCGGTCATCCCGGCCGGCGCGCGACGCGGCGACGTGTTGGATGTCAAAGTCGTTGCACCGGAGTCCGCGAATATCAACAACCTCGCCGGCGGTTGGTTGCTTGAATCCAGATTGCGTCAGCAGATGTTGGTCAACGCCGGCCCGTTTGGCGGACGCGAGATGAAACGCGGCAAAATCGCCTTGCTCGCCTCCGGTGGCATGATGACTCGGGCGACCTATGAAAATTCAAAGTCCAAGGGGACGCAAACCGAAGCGGTGATTTTGGGCGGCGGTAAGGTTCAA
Source organism: Planctomycetota bacterium (assembly GCA_039201055.1). Taxonomy (GTDB): domain Bacteria; phylum Planctomycetota; class Planctomycetia; order Pirellulales; family Pirellulaceae; genus Rubripirellula. The sequence continues at coordinate 1,131 of JBCCRW010000359.1, forward strand.
GAGGATCGTGAATTCGGTTTGTCGCTGCGTTCCGATTTCAAGCACGCGGCATTGGCTTCGATGATCGAATCGGCCATCAACGAACGCTTTTTTTTCTTTGATGGAACCACGCGTCGCGGCATCGCCAAGGCGACCCGGGATGACAGCATCCAGCTGGAGGCGCCGCCGCGGTACCGCAACAACCTGCCGCGTTTGTTCGACGTGATCGCGCAAATCCCATCCAACCCGGCGCGGCGACAAAGCCAGGCTCGGATCCAAGAATTGGCTGCCCAACTTGCGGACCCGGTCACCGCCGCCGATGCGGCCCTGGCGCTGGAGGCCATCGGCGAATCATCCACCGCGGTGTTGATTCAAGCTTTGGAATCGGCCAACCCGGAAATTCGTTTTCGAGCGGCAATGACGTTGGCGTATTTGGACCAAACCGAGGCCATTGAAACGCTTGGCGAATTGATTCGCAGCAAAGTCGCCTTTCGCGGACCGGCCTTGCTGGCGCTGCAAGACATGGATCACCCCGGTGCCGTCGTCGCGCTGGAGGCCCTGCTGGGCGACGATTCGCTGGAAACCTGCTACGGCGCGCTGGTCACGCTGCTGCGTCGCGGCGAAACCAATCGGCTGCCCGAGGTGATCAAAATGCGCGATTTCGAAATCTATGTCGTACCGCAATCGCGGGTTCGGCCGACGATTGCGGCATCGCTGCAAGATCGCAAGATGCTGGTTTGCTTTGGCGATTGTGGCAAGTTGGATTTGGAAACGTTTTTGCGGAACAATCGCGGTTATTTGATTCGCCAAACGATGGACAACACGCTGTCGATCAAACGCTTTCAGGCGGACGATGATGATTTTTCGGCGACGTCCGAGCGGGATATCGTTTCGTTCCTGAAGGGGCTGGACCGCGTCGGCGCGAGCTACGGCGATGCACTGGGGGTGTTGCAATTGGCAGACGATCGCAACGCGTTATCGGCCAGTGTCGCCGTCGATCCGATGCCCAAGGGGCGTCGTCTGTATTTCCGCGACGATGATTGAAAACGGATTGCGGCATTGACGACGGGTTTTCGCTGGTTTCATCGCCCGCTAGCCTTTGGAAATGAGCGAAACCGAGATTCAAAGGCGGATTCCCCACCGCGGTGCGATGCTGTTGATCGACCGCATCGTCGAACAGGGCGAGGGTGAAATCAAGACCGAAAAAACATTCCACGCCGACGAGCCTTTTTTTGACGGGCATTTTCCGAACCGGCCGATTGTGCCGGGTGTCATTCAGTGCGAATGCTGCCTGCAAAGCGGGGCGTTGTTGTTGGCCGGGGAAGCCGGCGACGCGATGGCGGGGAAGTTGCCCGTCGCGACGCGAATGGACAACGTCAAATTCAAAAAAATGGTGGCACCCGGCGACACCGTGCAAATTTCCGTGACGCTGAAAGAAACCGTCAGCAACGCCTATTACATGACCGGCAAGATGACGCTTGGCGGCAAGCTGTGCGCCCGTTTGGACTTTACATGTTCGTTGGTGGATGCGCCGGCATGAATGATTCCGCCACTAGCCAACCGCCGGATTTTTTGGGAATCGCCGGCAAGACCTATTTGGTGATGGGCGTCGCCAACAAAAAAAGCGTCGCGTACCGAATTGCCGTGACGCTGGAACAAGCCGGTGCCCGTGTCATTTACACCGTCCGCAGCACCGCTCGTCTGGAATCGACCGCCAAGTTGCTTGCCGATCGGGACGTGCTGGTCTGCGATGTCGAAAACGAAGCCGAAATCCAATCGCTTGTCGAAACGCTTGGCGATCGCGGCGTGATCCTGGATGGCCTGGTTCATTCCATCGCGGCGGCAGATTATCCCGACGGCATTCGCCCCTTTCACGAAACGACCAAACAGCAGTTCCTGCGCGCGGTGGATATCTCCGCCTTTTCGTTGACCGCCGTTTGCGGGGCACTGAAGGATCGTTTCGCAAACGATGCGGCCGTGGTCACCATTGGCATCAGCACGACGCGAATGGCAAGTGAAAGCTATGGCTTTATGGCGCCGATCAAAGCCGCACTGGAATCATCGCTGGCGTTCTTGACGAAGTCGTTTAGTCGTTTTAGCGAGGTCCGATTCAACGCGGTCAGCGCCGGGCTGCTAAAAACCAGTGCATCGGCGGGCATCCCCGGCTACGTCGATTCTTATTTGTACGCCGAAAAGGTGATCCCTCGTGGCCGCGCGCTCGCGACCGACGAAGTCGCCAATACGGCCGTCTTTCTCCTTAGCCCCCGAGCTTCCGGCATCACCGCCCAGACGCTTGTTGTCGATGCGGGAATGTCCATTAACTATTTTGACGCGGATGTGGTTTCCGCCGTGATGGAGCAATCATGACCCAGCAGATTTATATCAATGGCAAATTTTTTAGCCGCGAAGACGCAAAGATCAGCGTTTATGACCACGGTCTTTTGTATGGCGATGGCATCTTTGAAGGGATGCGAATCTACAACGGCAAAGTCTTTCGACTGCACGACCATATTGTTCGTTTGTACGAATCTGCTTTGGCCATCGGGTTAGCGATTCCGATTTCACCCGCAAAGATGATTGCGGACACGGAAGATACCGTTCGCAGGAATGAACTTTCGGACGGCTACATTCGTCTGGTTTGCACTCGCGGCACCAGCCAGTTGGGTTTGGATCCCAGCAAGTGCATCGACCCGCAGGTGATCATCATTGCCGATAAAGTCTCGCTGTATCCCGACGAGATGTATGAAAAGGGATTGGAATTGGTCACCGCTTCGACGATTCGTAACCACCCGGCCGCGTTGTCGCCGCGAATCAAGTCGCTGAACTACCTGAACAACATCATGGCCAAGATGGAGGGTTTGCGGGCCGGCTGCATCGAGACACTGATGTTGAACCACAACGGCGAGGTTGCGGAATGTACGGGCGACAATATCTTCATTGTGAAAAACCGCGTTTTGTTTACTCCGCCGGTCAATGCCGGAATCCTGGCGGGCATCACGCGTGACACGGTGATCCAATTGGCCGCGAAGATGGGCGTCGAAACGCGGGAGGAAACAATGACTCGCTTTGACGTTTTTGTTGCCGACGAATGCTTTTTGACCGGCAGCGCGGCCGAAGTGATCGCCGTGGTCCGTTTGGACAGCCGCAGGATCGGCGACGGAAAACCGGGCAAGTTAACCCGGGAACTGAAGCAGCGGTTCGAAGAGCACGTGCGGGAATAAATCAGTCGTCCCTGAATGGCGTGTTCGAATGCAAGGGATCGCCTTGAACGAGTCCGAAGATTCGGCAACATCGAAACTCCGCGTCGCCGATTGGCTCGGCCTGATTCGGTTCTCACACACCATTTTTGCGTTGCCCTTTGCGGCGCTTGCGTGGGTGCTGGCATTGCGAACTCCGCTGCCCGCCTCCCTTGGGTCCTCGCCGGGGCCGGATTCCCTGGGTTCGGTTGACGCGGCGCCGCTGCGGCCTGACTTTGACGTCCTGCACGTTGTGGGTGTGTTGCTGTGCATGGTGTTTGCCCGCAGCGCGGCGATGGCGTTCAACCGCTTATTGGATCATCGCTTTGACGCGGCCAACCCCAGAACGGCCGGTCGCCATCTGCCCGCCGGTATTTTGTCACCCCGGTCGGTGCGCCGGTTCACTTGGATGTGTTCGCTTGGATTTATCGCAAGCACGCTTTGCTTTTGGCCCAACCCGTTGCCGCTATTTTTGTCGGTGCCTGTGCTGGCGTTCTTATGCGGCTACACGCTGGCAAAGCGTTTCACTTCGATGGCCCATTTGTGGTTGGGCGTCGCGTTGGCGTTGTCGCCGATTTGCGTGTGGGTCGCCATCCGCGGTGTACCTGCTGCGACAACGCCAAGTGACTTTGCGATCCCGTTGATGATCGCGGGGGTGGTCACCACTTGGGTCACCGGCTTTGACATCATCTATGCATGCCAGGACGCGGATTTTGATGCGCAAGAAGGATTGTTTAGCATCCCCGCAAAATTGGGCGTCGCGGGGGCCCTGCGTTTTTCAGCGATGTGTCATTTGTTGATGATTCCCATGCTGATGGGCTTGAACTGGTTTGGCCAAGCCGCCGGCTTGGGCTGGATCTTTTCGGCATCGTTGTTGGTCATCGCGGGTTTGGTGATTTACCAACATCGCTTGGTGCGACCGGACGATTTATCACGCGTGGGTCAGGCGTTCTTTCACACCAACGCAACGATCTCGTGTTTATTGCTTGTGGCCGGCAGCATCGACGCGTACTGGTAAACATTAGTAGCCGTTGTTCGCCAGAACACGGAACCGGTGCATCAAGGCTAGACCGGCCTATCAAAAGGTTGGGGTGACGGCACGAACATTCGCTTGGGCTCGGCTCACTTACTACGGGTTCCTTGCTTTGACCACACTGCGGTCGAAGCAAGCTTAACCATCGTTATCCAGTGAGCGACAGGGCGCAAGCCGTCGGTTTCCGGTGTCACGACAGGCGGCTTGCGCCTCGCCGCTCACTTCGTACCAATCCCACGACTGGCGATTATCGCCGCGATGCTCATCGGGTACCGGTGGTGAGACCGGCGGCTAGTGCCAAAACCCTTAAGTTCTGTCTTGCCCCAACTGCGCAGTTCCCCCAGTTGAACGTGTCAAAAACGTCCATCCAAGGTCTGATGAGGACGGATACCTCACACACCA
>JBCCRW010000360.1:0-5769 GCA_039201055.1 Planctomycetota bacterium
CGTCTTGGAGGCTCCCCTCCGCCCTCTCCAGCATGCAAGTACCCGGCCCGTCGCTTGAGGCTCCAGTCACGGCTCACCCGCGCGAAGCCCGCGCAAATGAGCCGCTGGCCGAGCTGTAAGCGAATCCACGGGTAACTGACTTTGACTCGTTCCCGGGCTCTGCATGGGAACGCAATGTCTTGGAGGCTCCCGCCGACCTCTCCAGCATGCAAGTACCCGGCCCGTCGCTTAAGGCTCCAGTCACGGCTCAACCGCTGAAACACCCTTTTTGACGAAAAAACCCGATGCGGCCATCGCGATCAAGCAACTGAGCACCGAAAACAACAGGAAGTTGGAAAACAATGCGATCGATGCCAACGTTCCAATGGCAAACAACGCGGCAAGCTTGGGCGGCATCCGCCACAGGATTAGCCCGCCAACCAATTCGACAATGACCACAACACGACTGTAATACGTCGCGATGTCGCGCACCGTTGTGGGATCCAAGTTCGTTCGCAGCCAGTTGAAAACCCAAAAATCACGATGCGTGAAATAGATGTAGTAAAGCGCCTCGCCGGACCAATATTCGGCGGTCAGCTTGCCGACCGCGCCGCCCAGCAAGATCATCGACAGGATCGCGCGGGATAACCAAGCCGCGTCACAAACCAATTTGTCCTGGTCGGCACGGCCGCTTTGGCTGGACAACCAAGTCGCCCACAACGCGGTCCACCAAATCGTGGTGAACGTCATGTCGTTGTAAGACGCCTGGTGCACGCACAGGATCGTCGCGAACGCCAGCACGGTGGCGGTGATCGCGGTGCGGACATACCGACGGTAGGTTTCGCCGGGCACAACGAACAACCAAAACGGCGCCAACATGCTTAACAGCAAGACCGCGATACCGATAAAGCTGATCCGGGCCACATCGGGGCTGCGAAAAAACGCCGGGAAAAACGGGTCCGCGATTTGAACCCATTCAATCCAATTCGACGCCGTCTGGAAGAATTTTTTCTTCCAAACCAGGGACAGAAACAGACCTAAACAAACCAGCCAGTGCATCGCGAGTGGACGCGACATCAACGCTTCTCGCGAAAGCAAATTGCCGGCCGAATTGCCAAGCGAGTCGGTCGGTTTATCCGTCGTGGTGCTCACGTTCATCGCCCGTGCGGATGGTGCCATGCTCATCGTTCCACCCCCGCTTTGTCGGCAGGTTCGGATGCGTCGCCGGCAGGTTCGGATGCGTCGCCGGCAGGTTCGGATGCGTCGCCGGCAGGCTCGGATGCCGCGTCGGTCCATTCTTCCGACGTGCGAATGATCTCATAAAGCCGTCCATCGATGGGCCGCAATTCAAATTGCGAGCGTAGCGTTTGGCCGCGATACGAGGTTTCCAGATCGAACCAGCGGGATTGGCCGAGTCGCAGGAAGCGGTAGCGACCGTCGGCAAAGGTGATCACCCGAGCGGGAAAGTGGTTGGCCTGTTTCCATGCCCGCTGCGTCGCCGTGCGAAACGCTTGGGGGTCGATGTCGGGCGCCGGCTTGTCGCTTTCCAAATCGTCGCCTTCCAAATCAAGCGGCTGCAACAGCGGGTCCAAAAAGCCCGGCGGATATTCCCGCACGCGGTACTTATTGGAAAAGTTGTACATCGCGGGGATCGGAAATTGGGCGGCCCAAAATGCGAACGAATCGCCCTGCAAATGAAAACGCCGCATCGTGCATCGTGCGACCGCCGGAAACAATGGTGTCGCGATCAGCCAAATAACGACCAGGACGATCAGTCCACGGATGATTCGAAAGCCAAGGTCGGGTCGATCATCGGTCTGGAATCCTGGATGACCATGATTCACGGCCTCCGGCGGGCTGGATGACGACGATTCACCTGGCGGTGCGGACGACACATTCATGTCTCAATCAGACGGATCAAGGTTTCGCGGACGGCCTGCGGATTGGCATTCGCGTTTTTCTTACGTGCCGCTCCGATCAAGCGACCGATGGCTTGCGTCTTTCCGGCGCGGTAGTCATCGGCCACACTTGGATTGTCGGTCAACAATTCGCGGCACAGGGTTTCTATCTGACTTTCGTCGACCGATTCGATGCCCAATGCCGCGATCGCCGCATCGACCGACACGTCCTGGTCCAACAGGTGCGTGAAAACGTCGCGGCCCCGATTATTGTCAAGCTTTCCCGAAGCGATACGAGCGACCAATTCGCCAAGCTTTGCCGCATCGATCGGAAACGCATCCATGCCCACGTTCAAGCGTTTCGCTTCGCGCAGAACATCCTGGCCGATCCACGTCGCCGTCTTGGCCGCATCACCGCTGACGGCCACCGCCGCGTCAAAGTACGCCACCATTTCGGGACCCTGGGATACGATCACGTCGGCCTCGTAGGGTTTGATACCAAGCTGCTGGTGGTAACGCTTGCGAGTGTCACCGGGCAATTCGCCCATCGATTGTTCCACCTGTTTAAGCAGCGCCGCGGGGATTTCGATGGGCAACAAATCGGGATCGGGGAAGTATCGGTAGTCCGCCGATTCCTCTTTTTCGCGTTGCAGAAACGTCATTTCCTTGACGTCGTTCCAGCCGCGGGTGGTCTTTCCACAATCGCGAATCGTTTGCCCGGTTTGTTCCCACGCGTCCCATTGCCGCTGGCGTTCGTATTCGATGGCCGCGGCCACGGCACGGAAGCTGTTCATGTTTTTGACTTCCACAATGGGCGTGGCGATCGTTTCGCCATCTTTGTCGATGTGCAAATTGACGTTCGCGTCGACTCGCAAACTGCCCTCCTGCATTTCGCAATCGCTGACGCCCAGATGCCGCATCCGCTGCTTGACCTCGCCCAAGTACGCGGTCGCTTCGTCGGCGGATCGCAAGTCCGGTTCGCTGACGATTTCCAATAGCGGCGTGCCGCAGCGATTCAAGTCGATGCGGGATTCCCCCGTCCCGGCACCTTCGTCGTGGGAACTTTTGCCGGCGTCCTCTTCCAGGTGTGCCCGGATGATGCGAATCCGTCGGGACGGTTCGGTGTCCTCAAGATCCAAATAGCCAGCGCCGCAAATCGGCTGATCGAACTGGCTAATTTGGTATCCCTTGGGCAGGTCGGGATAGAAATACTGCTTGCGGTCCCACTTGGTCCGCTCGGGGATTTTGCAATTCAGCGCCAGTCCCGCACGCAGTGCCAATTCCACCGCGCGACGATTGAGCACCGGCAGCGCGCCGGGCAGCCCCATGCAGACATCGCAGACCTGGGTGTTGGGCGGTGCACCGAATTGAGCCAGGCAGCCACAAAACAACTTGGTTTGTGTCTTCAGCTGGACGTGCACTTCCAGTCCGATGATGGTGCGTGGCGATGACATGAAGCGATGGGCGGCTGTGAGAAAAACGGCGGGCTGCGGAAGATATAACGGCGGACCTGGCCGAAAATAGTCCAGTGTTGGGGACGGTAGCGGAATCGTGCGTCACCCGCAGCCGGTGAAGATTTGATGAAACTGAGTCGCTGCGAAGGATCGTTTTGTCCCTGTAGTGGTCCATCGGGTCCAATAAAACCGCGTTAGTACCGCACAACAATGCTCAAACGGCGACACTTGTTTGACCTGTATTCTGGCGGCGGATAGCCTTCGTGAGAATTCTGAAAAGGCGGGCCTGCCGCCGCATTGACGCCTCCTTGAATGGGGCGGTTGAATGTCCGCGTCGAACCGGCGTTTTCCGGCCTTTTGTAACCCATCGAATCACTCCTAAAAACACACTTCTCTACGGAACCGTTGATGTCACGACTGAGTCAAATCGCCGCGCTGCTGGTGCTGATCACGCCATTGTTTGCCGTCGGCTGTGGGGACGAAGGCAACACGGTCATCCAGCCGGGTGAAGATTACCAATTGACCCCCGCAGAGCAGGCACAAAAGGACGCCGAAATGAAGGCTCGCATGGAAGGTGGCGAGGGCGAATAGCCATATCTGTTTATTCTGTTTTTTCTCGTTTCCATCCGATTGGAATTATGACCAACAACCTTTCCAAGAACCCGGGTCGAGCCGCGCGCCGGCGTGTCGGCTTCACCCTGGTCGAATTGCTCGTCGTGATCGCGATCATTGGTGTGCTTGTGGGGCTGCTGTTGCCAGCCGTCCAGGCGGCTCGCGAGGCCGCGCGGCGGATGAGCTGCAGCAACAACATGAAGCAGATCGGTATCGGCATTCACGATTACCACGACAGCTTCAAACGCTTTCCCATGCAAATGGGCGGCACGCAAGTCCGGCCGATGGCTTCCGACCAAGATTGGTACGAAGCCACCGACGAGGCCAACCAGCTGACGCTGGGATATTTGGTCGGCATCTTGCCGTTTATCGAGCAAACCCCGTTGTGGGAACAAATCAGCCAGCCCAACGTCGTCAACTTGGACCTTCCCCAGACGCCTCCCCCGCCGCCGCGTGTTCCCGCCTGGCCGCCGATGGGTCCGACGATCACCGACGAAAACAACATGTTCGGCAGCGGCGTCAACACCCGCAACACGGCCTACGCCCCGTGGATGACCGAAATCCAAACCTTCCGCTGCCCCAGTGACCCGGGCGTCGGCCTGCCGGCGATGGGCCGAACCAATTACGCCGCCAACCTGGGCGACGCGGTCGACTACATGGCCGATGGTTCGTATCGCCGCGATCTAAGTGTGAGCTCGTTCCGGGCGACCGCCATTACCGCTTCGGGCCGCGGTTTCTTCGTGACCCGAAAGTTCCTGAAGTTTCGCGACATTCAGGACGGTACGGCCAACACAATCGCCGTGGGCGAAATCACGACGGATCTGGGGGACCGTGACAAGCGAACTCGCGCCCAAGCACGATTCGCACAATTCAGCAACATTCGCGACAACCCACAGCTTTGCACCGGAGACATCGATCCGGCGCGACCGCAATTTTGGGCTGAAGGCGTGTCGAACCTGGCCGCGTCCAACCAGGGCCGTGGATTCCGCTGGGCGTCGGGAACGGCGACCTACAGCAGCTTCACCACGATTCGCCCGCCCAACTCGGAACTGTGCGTAACGTTTTTCGACACCGGGCAAGGCATGTTGTCGGCCAGCAGCCGACATCCCGGTGGCGTCCACATTCTGATGGGTGACGGTGCGGTTCGCTTCATCACCGATTCGATCGAAACCGGCGACCAAACGATGGGAACCGTCCACGTCAACGGCACCGGTCCACGTCAACCTGGATCGCGCAGTCCCTACGGTTTGTGGGGAGCACTGGGTACGCGCGGACAAAAAGAGGTCATCGACGGCGAGTTTTAATTTCGCCGACGCCGTTTCGATTAAGAAACGCGACAGCGAAAGTGAACCGAAGGCGCGGCGAGAGCCGCGCCTTTTTTCGTCGCCGGACTGTATGGCGACGGTCCATCCCGGCTCCCCTCGCCCCTGAGGAACGAAGGGGAGAGTGGGCTAGAGCGAACGAACGAGTAGCCTCCTGCCCCCTCTCCCCCACGTTTTGTTTGCTGAGGAACGAAGCGAACAAAACGTGGGGGAGAGGGATGCGGTGAGGGGGATCACATGCCCCCCGAAACCCAAGCCACCCCAAACATCCCCCGAACACATCTCCGGTGCAAGCACCCGGCTCGCGGCACAGGCCGCGGGCCTCGGCTCACCGGCGCGTCGGGTGAGCCGCTGGCCGAGCTATAAGCGAATCCACGGGTCCCGTGCATGCACTTTTCGATGCTGCAAGCCTTGAATGACCGCGAAGCGGTCAAAGACGGTAGCCGTGGGTAAGCAAGCCGAGCCTTGGCGAGAGCTTGCGTTACCTACGGTCGACGAGCGCGA
>JBCCRW010000361.1:0-5766 GCA_039201055.1 Planctomycetota bacterium
CATGGATCGTTGAAGAGGTTGCACGGGTTGTAGCAGGGATCGCACAGCGGTCCGTTGTAGTAGCCGTAGCCGAGGCCGCAAAATGATTTACCGTTGCTGCATTGATTGCAGCCGTAGCCCGACGATGCGCCGCAATTGCCGCCACAGGCGCCACCGATGCCGCAAGCTCCCATGGTGAACCCACCGGCGTCACATCCGCCGTCCATCGAACATCCACCCAGGTCGCAGGCACCGACATCGCAACCGGTGTCGCAGCCGCCCTGCTTGAGCAGCTTGCCGATCATGCCAACCTGCTGGATTTGGCCGCCCCTAGATGTCTCCGGTGCAGCCGAATGTTCGGCGGTGCTGACAATCCGATACGCTTTGCCAGCGTGTTGAAATAGCCCCTGTTTGACGCCGCCGGCGGGGACCGCCGGTGCTTGTGCAATCGCGTGGTTTGTCAGGGCGGTGCTTGTCAGCGTCGCCAGGCTGATCAGGGTTGCGGCCAATGGGCGGAACCAAGGGCCGATCCGTACGTCGCGCCGGTGCTCACGGGCGGGCGAAGTGGAGTGCATTTGAATAGTCATCCTTGAACCTCAGCGGGTTGCCTCACCTTGAACCTGTAACGAATCGGTCACGGGGACCAGGGTTGTTTGTCGAATCATTCGCATGATCTTTTTGGCTTCAGCATCCGAGCGGCACACGCCGCGGACGACCAAGCCATTTTCGCCACGACGAATTTCGACGCGGGAATTCGGGAACGCCCGCAACACACAATTGCGGATCGTTTGCAGCGAATCGGAACCGGATGCCGTCTGAGCCGCTTCGCCAACGCTGATCTCAAAGGCCTGGACCCGCGAAGGGTGTTTGGCATCGTCGACGTCATCGTCGACGTCGGCCCACACGACCAATTGGGTGACGCCGGTTCCGACGCCGACCAATTTGATTTGGTTTTCGCCGGTTGTGACGGCCTGGCAAATGGAGCCGTCGGCAACGCGAACCTCTCGCAGCCAGCCGCCAACGGTCAACGATCGAACCTGAGCCAGATCCATGCTCAGCGGCACCACACGCATGCGGGCGGGCATCGCCGTCGCAGCGGGTACCGAATCCGGCGTTTTGCTTTCCAAAGCGGCGATCTCGGTTGCTTCGGATGCATTCGATGTTTGTGAATCGCCAGCGCTTTGTGATTGACCGGCGGGTGTTTCCACTTCCGCCGATCCCGGCCACGGCAAGGCCGGAATCATCGCGAGCGATGCGTTGTTGGCCGCCGACGTGTCGCCGGGCACGTTGGCGTTTGCGGTATCGGTGAAGTCCTCCGCCAAGGCGACCACCGCGGCCGTCGGCGCATCGACCGCCATGGCGTCAATCGGCATCCTTACCGCCGACACCTCCACCGGGGGCCGGAATCGCTTCCGCCTCAAAATTTCGATCGCCGGGTCGCCACCGCGATTCCCATCCCGGGCTGCGGAAACGTGCGGGTTGGTTTGCGTACCACCGATCGTATCGTGTCCTCGCACCGCGTCGCCCGCATGGTCCGAACTCGCGTTGAACTGGGGTGTGTCGGCGATCGATAGCGGAAGTGCGCGGTGAATGACGGGTGTCGGTAAGCCCGAGGCCGGAAGGGGTGGTGCCGGTCGCAGCTGCGCGACGGTTTGATCGCCCATGACCTCTTGACCCAAATCCAGCGACACGCCGGTTGAATCAACGACGACCGGTGGCGGTGCCAGGTCGATGGGCTGGGCAACGCTGGGTTGCTTGACGGTCCCCGGCGTTGCCTTGCCGGTTTCCAACGCAGCCGAACCGCCAAGTTCGTCGGTCAACGTCTCGATCACCAGATCCTCATCGCCCGCGTCGGACAGCGAAAATTCAATTCCGGCAACCAATTGCATCGGAGTATCGGCGTAGCCGGGGATTGGGCGGACACCGTGACGATGGCCCGGCACATCGCGTTGATCGCTGGCCGATTTGCGTGAAACATCGACGCCCGGCCTGTTTGTGCGGCAAAAAGGATTGTTGGACCAGGCCGGAATCGCGGGCGCTTGAACGGGCCCGCCGACTGCCGGCGTTTGGAGTGGTCCACGAATCGGCGAAGAATCGGCCGGCGACGAAATTTGAGATCGCGTGGAAACGTACGGATTTTTGGAATCGGCGCCTTCCGCCGGGATCGCGCCGCAAAGCGCGGTGCAAGTCGCCAGCAGGGCCGCCAGTGTTCGCCGCCGGCGTCGAAGTTCGGCGTCACGCGGGACGGTGCATCCGTCCATCTGTTTCACCGATCTTCGGTGAATGCGTCTTGTGTTAAATCGCAGTCGTCGCATCGCGCGTCCCTAACGTGGTCGTTCGCATCGTCCGTGCGTGAACACGTGCCCCCCTAACGGCACCTGGACCTTCCGGACTGCGGTTTGTATCGACGGTGCCGATTGCCCGGCATTAACGATTTTGCGTGCTGGCCGGATTTACCCGGCCGAAGCGAACCATCCGGCACAATGGGGCGAACCCCGATAAATTGCCGTATTTCAACGGTCGATGCGGCGGATTGGCCAAAAGGCGGGGCGAGGCGAGCGAGGGAAGCTAAGCTGAGGATTTTTCAATCACATTCCTCTCGTTGGCCGAGCAAAACTTTGTCCTCGTCACGCTCCGAATCTTGGAATGTCGCCAACGCCGAAAGCGCGGTGTCCGAGTCAACCGGCGTGACGCAGTCCATCGCCAGTCGCTTGACGATGATGGCCGAGCTTTCGCCCAGCCAAAACGAATTCTTCCGCGCGTTTGCCGCCGACGTTCGTGATCATTTCCAAGCGGCACTGGTCATGGTGGACGCCGATGGCTGGCAGGCTCCGATCATGTGGGTTGCCGACGATTTATTGGCCGCTCAATTATCGCCGTCGAATCTACAGGGTTTACTGTCCGCCGCGTCCGCCAATCCGGTTGCTTTAAGCTTGCCACTGCAAATTGGCGTGGCCGGTGAAAACCAATCGCCCCGTGGCATTCGTGCCCGTTTGAGCACGACGCCGCAAGCGGCCGCCGTACTGATCGTCTTCCCGGTGGACAGTCATCGCGATGGGCTTCAGCAGGTTGCCGATTTGAAGCAAACCCGCCACTACGTCGACGCACTGTTGCAGGTACCGTGGCAAGATCTGCCGATACAAAAGCAGGAGACGGGTTCCGCCAAGCCGGCCGGCCGATCGGAATCTTCCCCGCCTGGCGCGATGTCTTCCCCGTCCGGCGCGATGTCTTCCCCGCCCGGCGCGATGTCTTCCCCGCCAGGCGGGTTGATTGCGGCCCAACGGACCGAGGGTGTTTCCGAATCTGATCATCGCTTGCGAAAGGTCCTGCAATCGTTCCATTACAGCTTGCACGTCCGCGAGACGGCTTACCGAATCGCCAACGAAACGCGTCGCGTTTTGGCGGCCGATCGAGTTTGTGTGCTGACACCGCACGCGAGCCGCTTGCTGGGACGCCGTCGATTTCGCGTGGACGCGTTGAGCGGTTCGGCGGTCGTCGATCGCCGCAGCAACAGCATCCGCGCGATCGAAAAAATGGTCGGAGCGGCCGTTGTTCTATCTCGACCGCTGACCCTGCCGAGCGTTGCGTCGCTGCCACCTCAGGTCGAAGAACCCATCGATCATTATTTGGATGAAACCGGCGTGGGTTGGGCCAGCCTGTTGCCGCTGTTCGAATCACCGCAAAGCCAGGACGTCAACGACCCCGATCGCTGGCTGGATCAAGATCCGTTGTCCGGCGATGGCGTCCCCACGGCGGTGCTATTAATCGAAAAGTTCAACCTGGAACCGACGACGCAAGTTTCGAGTTCAAAGACGCTCGGGGAAGCTTCGAATTCAATGACGCTTGGGGAGTCCGCGAATCGTTTTCCCATCGAACCGGTGCAGTGGGTCGCCAGCGAAGCGTTGATCGCGCTGGGCAACGCCAAACGACACGAACAAGTCTTTGGGCTCAAGACATTCACCCGGGTTGGCCGAGTGCTCGGATCGACGCGCCGTTGGTGGTGGGTCGCCGGCGTTTTGTTGTTGGCCGTCGCAATCACGCTGGGCAATGTCATCCAAGTCGAACATACGGTGCTGGCGTCGGGAAAAATTCTGCCGCGTCAGCGTCAGGAGGTGTTCGCGGCCGTCGACGGCGTCGTCAAGGAAGTGCTTGTCGAAGCCGGTCAGTCGGTTCAGGTTGGCACGCCGCTGTTTCGTTTGGAAAATGCTGAAATCGAAACCCAAGCGGAAGTCTTGACGGGCAAAATTCAAACGATCGGTGAACGATTGTCGGCACTCTCGGCGGCGCGTTTGGCCGACAGCTTACCACCGGAACACGCGGGGACTTTGGCAATCCAACAACGCGAGGCCGAAAGCGAGCTGGCGGATTATCAGGCTCAATCCAAAATCATTCAAACGCAAATCGAAGCGTTGACGATCCGCGCCCCGATCGATGGCATCGTCGCGGGATGGCAACTTCGCCGAAAGTTATTGGAGCGTCCGGTCAGTCGCGGCAATCGATTGGCCACGGTCGTCCAGCCCGAGGGGGATTGGGAATTGGAGCTGCGGGTGCCCGATCACGACCTTGCACCGGTGTTTGCGGCACTCAAAGAAAACCAGCGTCCCCGCATCGACTTTATGGTTGCCAGCGCGGTCGATCGCACCTTCGTCGCCTCGCTGGACGAATTGTCCACGACGACGCGGAAACTTGCCGATGGCCAAAATGTTTTGCCGGCCCGTGCCGCCGTGATCGATGATCCGACGGATTCGGACCATGCGGTCTTCAATCCCCGGTTGATCCGTCCGGGAACGGAAGTGAGTGCCCGGATTCGTTGTCCGTCGCGTTCGTTGTTTGCCAGTTGGTTTAGCGACTTGGTGGATTTTTATCATCGAAACATTGGCTTTCGCGTTCGTTCGATGCGCGTTGAATGGTCGCGGTCATGAGCACCGCCATTCGCTCGCTAACGTCGTTGCCATTGCCGGTCCGCTGCCGAGCGGATTTGGTGGTGCAGGCGGTGCGACATCGGAACGAAGCTTCATTTGTCGTCAAAGACCCGGTGGCATTGAAGTACCACCGACTACGCGGCGACGAATGGGCGATCTTGCGGCGGCTTGACGGAACGGCCAGCCTGGATTCGCTTTGCGAGTTTTACAACGATGCATTTCGCCCGCAAACGGTTCGGTCCAGCGACATCAACGCATTGCTGTTGCGTTTTCATTCCCTATCGCTGACCGTTTCCGACGCTCCCGGCCAAGCCGAATCGATGCTGTCGCGGCGATCGCGGCAAACGCGGCAAGAATGGATGGGTCGAATAAGCAGTTTGTTGTTCATCCGCTTTCCGGGCGTGGATCCTGAACCGCTGCTGCGGCGTCTGTACCCGCTGGTGCGTCCTTTTCTGGGGCGAAGCGGTGCGATTGCCTACGCGATGTTGTTGACCAGTGCGATGGTGGTTTTTTTGGCAGCTGCGAGTCAGTTTTGGTCGGAGGTTCCCGCCATTGATCAATGGCTCCAGTTCAATAATTTGTTCCTGCTAGCGGCGGTGATTGGCGGGACAAAAATCCTGCACGAATTTGGCCACGCCGTGATGTGCAAACACTTCGGTGGCGAATGCCACCAAATCGGCCCGATGCTATTGGTTTTTACGCCCGCACTTTACTGCGATACTTCGGATTCATGGATGCTTCCCAGCGGCGTTCAGCGAGCGATGGTGGGTGTTGCCGGAATTGCTGTGGAAGTTGGCTTGGCCGCGGTTGCGACCTGGTTGGGCTCAGCACCCATGGTTCCGGCAAGGCTGGTGATCGCATCGCC
>JBCCRW010000362.1:0-5707 GCA_039201055.1 Planctomycetota bacterium
CCAACCCATCGGCGAGCCCTTTCGATACAAGAAAGTGGGCAATCGCCCCGCTCAGGCCTACGTCGCGGATATCTCAAGTCGCAACGGATTTCATCGCAAGACACATGCGGTTTACTTTTTGAACACCGCGCAGCGATCCAATGTTTAAAACCGGTGTAGCCGCCGTTCGCCAGAACGCGGAATCAGACCGGCGACGGAATATTTGAACTCCGCCTCGGCGAGGCGGGCGACTTTAAAAACGCCTCGTTGAATTCGACGAAGCCACATTGTTGGGCGCTTCGTAGATGCTGAATTCCGCCCAGACGGGAAGATGGTCGCTGATCTTTTTGACTTCGGCTTGCGAAATTCCAAAGGCGGCTTCCAAGTCCAGCACTCCGGTGCGACCCGTGAACTCGGCCGTCGTTCGGTCCTCGATCAGAATATGATCGTTTGTTTTACTTTTGGAATAATTTGTTGGCACTTCGCCGGCAACCGAGCGTAAGGGAACGACTCTAGCCAGCGGTTCGAGTCCGGCGACGGGGACGTTCAAATCGCCAAGCAAGATGCAATCATCCTCGTTGTCGGTGGTGTAGCTGTAATTGGCAACACTCACAAACACGTCGGCCAGCACCGCGATTTCGTTGACTCGGCTGGACGCCTTGACCTCATCGGGATCGGTGTGCGAATTGATCAGCGTAAAACTAAACGGGCGACGGGTGTCGGCGGGATTGGTCAAACATTGGAACGTTGCCGACATGGGTTCACGGGCGATGCGTTTTTCGGGATCGCTGACGACGTAGTCGGTGTTTTCGCGAAGCATCACTCGCGTGCGGTCCCATAAAAACGCGTACATTTCGTAATAGTTGCCATCGCCGATCGGTTCACTGACCGTGGCCGCGTAATCGGCACCGCCGCTGCGCAGCTCGCGGATCAGTTCGGCAATCGGTGCCGCGTCCTTGTGTTTGACTTCTTGAATCGCGATGACATCGAATTGGCTGACGATGGTCGCGATCTGGGCCATCACGTCGGGATTGGACATTTTTGACTGCCCAAACGATTCGATGTTGAAGGTGGCAATTCGAATCGTATCGGGAACCCGATCGGGCAACGTTGTCGGCTCGAATTTCGGTGGCGGCGTCTGGGGCCCAGCGGTGTCAAAAAGCGATAGGTCAAATCCGCCCATCAACGCCGTGCCGAGCGCCATCGCGATGCCGCCGACGGTCAAACTGGGACCGAAAAAGCGTGTGATGCTGAGTTTCGAACGGCGGCGGTTCTTGCGTTTGCCGCGACTTTGAAAAAGGCCCATTGCGGCCTCCCTGCCGTCGCCTGGCCATTCACCCAAACGCGAATGAGATGAATCCTTGGTGGTGAATCCGGCCGCAAAGTTTGAATCGTCGGGCCGAATGGCGTCCAATGGACGTCCACGCCGCTCCATATCAAAATGCCACGCTCTGCGGCAAGCCGGAATGGTCTTGCGGCAAGCCGGAATGGTCTTGCGGCAAGCCGGAATGGTGCGCCCGGCTCACTCGTCCGCTTATTTCAGGATTCCCCAATACTTCAGGATTCCCAGATGCAGCCCAGTTCCGCTTCCACCGCGCCCGATTTCGCGATGATTCCCGAGGACGACGAACTGGCCTCGGTCCCTCGCGAAATACGCTTTTTCCCCTGCGAAACGAAATCGCCGCGACATTTGTCGACCCAGCAGATCCAGACTTGGAATCGCGACGGTTATCTGGGGCCGCTGGACGTTTTTGACACCCAAGATGCCGCCGAACTGCGTGTCTATTTTGATGATTTGCTCAAGCGGACGCTGGCCGCCGGCGGCGACAGTTATTCGATCAGCAGCGCTCACATGAAGCACGGCCGCATCTGGGATTTGGTCAACCAACCCACCATCGTGGCGTCGGTCTCGGATCTTTTGGGCGACAACGTCGTCGGCTGGGGGGCTCATTTCTTTTGCAAGATGCCGGGCGACGGCAAAAGTGTCGATTGGCATCAGGACTGTAGCTTTTGGCCGCTAACGCCGACAAAGTCCGTCACCGTGTGGCTGGCCATCGACGACGCCGACGCCGAAAACGGCTGCATGGAAGTCCTCCGTGGCTCGCACACCCACGGCTTGATCGGCTTTGAGAAGTCCGATGTCGACGGCGGCAACGTTTTGAATCAAAGCATCAGGAATCCGGAAGCGTATGGTGAAAGATGTCAAACGCCGATCCGCGCCGGCCAAATGTCGATTCATAGCGATTTGTTGATCCACGGTTCGCCCGCCAATCGATCGCAACGACGACGTTGTGGATTAACCCTGCGTTACGCGCCGGCCGATGTCACGGCTCACTTGGGGTGGAACGCCAAGGGTGTCGTCGTTCGTGGGACCGCGGACCGCCAACGCTGGCCCGGGTTACCGCGTCCCGAGCAGGATTGAGCCGACACGGTGAATGCCGCAATGAATCCTTGATGACTTTTTTCGCCGTTGCCCGAAACCACTTTTCATTCCTACTGAGAACCCATGACGGACTTCGCATCCATTTACGACGACGAGCGCGTTGCGATTTCGTTTGAGCTTTTCCCGCCCAAGACGGACGAAAAATGCGAAGAACTGTACCAGACGGTTCGGCAATTGATGCAGTTTGAACCCGCCTATTTCACCTGCACCTACGGCGCCGGCGGATCCACGCAGGGACGCACCTTGGAAATCTTAAAGCGGGTCAAGGAAATCACATCGCTACCGGTGGCCAGTCACTTGACCTGTGTGGGCGCGACACGCCAGGAACTCGAGGAATACCTTGAACTGGCGGTCGCGGCGGGCACCAACGCGATCGTTGCACTGCGTGGGGATCCGCCCAAGGGCACCGACACCTTTGTGAAACCCGAGGGCGGCTTTGGATACGCCAACGAATTGGTCGAAATGATTCGCGAGGTCCAAGCACCCGTGGGAATCGCCGTCGCGGGCTATCCGGAAGTCCACCAAGAAGCCGTCGACGGTCCCACGGACCTGGCCAATTTGAAGCGTAAAGTCGACGCCGGTGCCGATGCCGTGATTACCCAATTGTTTTATGACAACGAAGACTTCTATCGCTTTCTTGATGACTGTGACGGAGCCAATATTGGTGTGCCGATCATCCCCGGCATTTTGCCGGTGACGAATTTTGCCCAAGCAAAACGCATTGCCAATATGTGCAAAGCACGGATTCCAGATGATCTTGGCGAAGCGATGGAGGCGGCCGACAATCGCGAGGAGGAATTTGAGATCGGCGTCGAACATGCTCGCAAACAGGTTCTGGATTTGATCGACAAAAAGGTGCCCGGCATCCATCTGTACGTTTTGAACCAATGCGAAGCCGCGATCCGCATGTTGGATATCCTGCAGCCACGCTGATTTTTTTCGTTTGCTTTCATCAAGACAGACAACTCGGACATGAGCGACCCCGTTTGGCCAATTGGCGTGTTTGCATCCGTGGACGCGGGGCTGGGTGTCTCGTGGGACGTGATTGCGGACTTTCAAGTTCCCACCATTCAACTTCACGCGCCCCATCCCGGTAGCCGCGACGCCGCGGACGCGAAAAAACTTCGTGAGCAACTGAGCGAAAAGTCCATCCGGTGCACCGCCGTGTTCGGGGGCTTCGAAGGCGAAAGCTATGCCGACATTCCGACGGTTTCCAAGACCGTCGGATTGGTGCCGCTGGAAACACGCCAGTCCAGGCTGCGGGAGATGTACGAGATCTCCGATTTTGCCAAGCACCTTGGCTGCGACACCATCGCCTTGCACTTGGGTTTTGTGCCCGAAGAATCGAGTGCCGATGGCTACGGTGACATTGTCGCGGTGACGCGGCAACTTTGCGATCATGCGAGTGCCAATGGCCAATTCGTGCATTTGGAAACCGGCCAAGAAACCGCGGACGGGCTGCTCCACTTTTTGGGGGCGGTCGAGCGAAAAAACTTGAGGATCAATTTCGATCCGGCCAACATGGTTTTGTATGGAACCGGCGCCCCCATTCCCGCCCTCAAGCAGCTTGCCGATCATCTTGGCAGTGTCCATTGCAAGGATGCAAACGCATCGGATCGGCCGGGCGAAACATGGGGTCAAGAAGTGCCTCTTGGGCACGGCCAAGTGGACATCGCGTTGTATCTTCAAACGCTCAAGGACATCGGCTACACGGGACCGCTGACGATCGAGCGTGAGATTCCCGAGGACCCGCAACGGCAACGCGAGGAAATCGGAGGAGCGGTCGAATTGCTCCGCCGCTTAACTGCACAGATTCTGTAAGCAACAAAGTAGCTCGCCTCGACGAGGCGCATCTCAGAGTAGCACGCCTCTCCGAGGCGTATCTCAGAGTAGCTCTGCCTTCCCGAGGCGCATCTCAGAGTAGCTCGCCTCGCCGAGGCGTATGTCAAAGCAGCCCTGCCTCTCCGAGGCGAAAAGCCACTCGCTTGAGTGCCGAAAGCACGGCATTTGGAAGCCTCCCCTGAACGCGAGTCCGGCGACCGCCTTTACAACGCAGACCACGACATCCAGCAGCCCGTTCCTGTCGTCGCTCCGCGACTTGATTCGTTGTGACCCAGGTCCCCGGACTCGCGTCCTTGTCTTTACCCAAAACATTTCGTGAAACGAACACGACATTCGTCGCCAAATTTGCACCGGTTTCCGTATGTGAAACTGCGGAAATGCCCCCGAGGTCAAAAGCACATTGCGCGCTGGCTACAGTTCTTCTGTTTCACGAATGCGGTGCTCAATAATTCGCAAGGCACCGGTGATTTCGTTTCACGGATCACCAAAGACGTTTTGGGTAAAGACAAGGGCATCGCCCTGGGAAACAAGCACCACATCCAAACAAAGCCCCAACGCGGGCGGCCCCATAGGCCCAAAAGGCGGGCCCCATGCAAGCCCGGGGCACCGCCCTGGGAAACAAGCGCCACATCCAAACAAAGCCCCAACGTGGGCGCCCCTAATTCAACAGGATCACCTCGCCGCACACCGAAAGGTCTGAATCACGTCGAATCCACTTGGACTGATCGCGTTTGGGAAGTCCGGAATTTCGACGACGCTCGAATTTGCGCGATGTCGTTCGTGCGGCTGCAGGGAGAACAAGTACCCAAGGCCTTGCGGAACCGAGGAGAACAAGTGCCCCAGCCGCCGTTGCTGGCCGGGGAGAACAAGTCGAAAAAAGATTGGAGACCGGGGAGAACAAGTCCAACCCAGAGGCATCCGAGCCGGTAAAATCCGCCGCATGACTTATTCTCCCACACATCCTGCGGGTAGATTTCTTAGTTCGCCGACTGAACTCGTGACGCTCCTATGCGATGCAACCTTGACCAGAAACATCAATCCCTAAGTAGCTCCAACGGAAGGCACCGGCAGTCCTCCATCCCCGCCTAAGCCGTCCACTTGGCGACGCAATTCTCGATCGCCCAGCGCGATCGTGTTGGCGTACCGCTCGATCGCGGCGATGTTTGCGGTGTCACTGCGTTCATTTCCGCTATCGATTGTGTATCCACGACTCATAGCTGCATTCGCCGTCTCTACATGGGCGAAGTTCAGCTTGGACCGCGAATTGGTTGGAGGCGTGGCGGGCTTCCGATTGTGTTCATCCTAGCCTTCGGATAGGCGATCGTTTTCGTCTTCGCGTCACTGACGGTGGCGGGCGTTGTATACTGGGCTGTTGATCGCGATCGTTTGCTACACTAACCCGAAGATTGCGGCGAACCATGCGATGATACGGAGCGGCGGTGG
>JBCCRW010000363.1:0-5702 GCA_039201055.1 Planctomycetota bacterium
CGGCTTGGTTGGGACCCGCGACGGCTTGGTTGGGACCCGCGACGGAGCGTCTACCGGTGGCGGCTGGTCGCGACTTGAAGCGCGACCGGCTTTTGATGTGCCCGATGACCGGCGGGCTGCGGAGTGATTGCCGGCTGAATCGGCAGTGTTCGAATAAGCGTGATTTGAATCGGCGGCGGTTTGCGCTGTGCCGCGACCCCGCAACACACTCCAAAGCTTTTTCAGCGGCATCGCAAATCTCGAAATCCGTCGAAAAGGTCATCACCAGAAAAAGGGGCATCCCCCACCGGTTTAGATCGGTCGTGGCGGCGGTGCGCGTCCGCCTGGGGCGGTCGAGATCCGATTAGGAGGACTTTGGTTGACTTTGCGTGCTAGCGTTGAGCGTCCCCCCCCGGACCATCAACCCGACCAACCGCCCCCAGCGTTCGCAGGATTTCGATCCCGCGACCGAAAAGCCCCCATTCTGGTAGCTGTGTCCCAATCCACTCAACAAAACCGTCCCCTCGATACGGAACCTGAAACGCTGGAGCGTTGTCAGCGGCGGATTGCGCTATCCGCCAGTTCGTTTCTGGATCCCGCCCAATGGCTCGACCCGCCCGCGTTACCGCCGCTGGCCAGCGAGCCACAGCCGCTGGCGGACGTGCCGCCGATTGATTCGCATGACGGCGATTCCGATTCGTTCGATAGCGACGCTCATTCCGATAACACGGGCGCCGGCAACGCTGATTCGTCAGCCGTCCCGCTGTCGTTGTTTCAACAAGCCGCGCGTATCCGCGCCAGCGGTGGTCCCGACGGCAGCGGGCAAAGCGTTGTCATCATCGATACCGGCATCGCCGCCGACCACGTGACCCTGGGTGGCCAGGACGCGTTCGGCCCGGGCTACCGTGTTGTCGGCGGGTGGGATTTTGCCGAGAACGATGCGCATCCCTACGACGATGGCCCGGCCGGTTTCCACGGCACCCATGTCGCCAGTTTATTGGCAGGACGCGTCGACGATGCGGCCGATCAAATTGGCAGGTCGCTTGGCGATGTGCATCAAGGCCATGGTTCCGGAGATTCCAGCAGCGGCATCTCGCCGAATTTCAACGGCGGTATCGCGCCGAATTTCAGCGGCGGCATCGCGCCGGGTGTCGACCTCATTTCGCTTCGCGTCTTCGACGACCTGGGCCGCAGCGAAAGCCAGTGGGTGGAATCAGCACTACGCTGGGTCCACGATCAACGCGTTGCGTTCGAAAGTCCAATCACCACCGTCAATTTGTCCATCGGCGTTCAACAAACGCCCGAATCAATCGCCAGCTTCCAAACGGCGATCGCCGACGAATTGGCTTTGCTTGCCGAACACGACATTTTGGTCTTTGCCGCCGCCGGCAACCAGCTTGGCGACGCAACACCGCTTGCCTACCCCGCCGCCGATGCCAACGTCGTCGCGGTCGGCGCGATCGATGCCAACGGGTCGTTGGCCGCGTTCAGTGGTCGTGCCGAAGACCTTTGGGCCGCCACCGGCGTTGACGTGCGGGGCGCGGTTCCCGAACACGTCAACGGCTGGGATGGCCAAGCTGATGATATCGAAGCGATCAGCGGCACCAGCACCGCGACGCCCCAGGTAGCCGCCGCATCCATCTTGGTTCGCCAGGCACTTGGCCAAGCCGGTTTGCCCGCCGACGCCGATGCCGTGATGAACTGGATGCGCCAGCACGCCAGCGTGCATGCCGGCCCCGCTGGCAACGTCATGCAACCCGATCTGGAAGCGACGCTGGCGGCGATCGCGAACGCCAGCAAATCGCCACCCTACCAGGGCGACGCCGGCAACGACCGTATCGAACTGGACCTAGCATCGGAGGACTGGTCGATCCGTGATTTGCGCGATCCCGATGCGATCACCCGTGTCGCTGCCTCCCAAGATGTCCATTCGGAATCACCGGGTTATCAAATCGACGGTGGCGACGGCGGCGACGAAATCCGAATCCTGGCCAGCGACGGTGCCGAACGCGTCATCCTGCGTGCCGGCGGTGTCAGCGAGGTCTTGGTCGGCGGCCGCCGTCTAGAGCTGCTGGGATTCGAACGCATCGAGTTTGTTGGCGACGCGTCCGATCGAGTCACCCTGTTTGATTCGCCGGGCGACGACATTTTGCACAGCCAAGTCGATCACACGACGCTGACGGGAATCGGATTCGAATTTGAAGTGTCCGGCACCCGCGAGGTGTACGCGTACGGCACCGCCGGAGGAACCGACCAGGCCATCGTGCGGGACACCGCCCAGGATGATCGGTGGACCATTCGGCCGGAATTCACCAGCCTGCGTACGGAGACACCAAACGAGGGCGACGGGCAAACCAATGGCGACACTCAGGCCGGCGGCGAGGATCGTTTTCGCATGGCCTTTGGCTTTGAACAGGTGCAAGCCTTTGCGAGTCTGGGCGGGGCCGACGAAGTGAAAATATACGATTCACCCGGCGACGATACCGTTTCGATGTCCGGTCAGCAGATCGTTTTGGCAGGCCTCGATTACCGCGTCAGCGCCCGGGGCTTTGATCGTGTTCACGCTTACGCGTCCGGTTTGGGCAACGACCAACTTCGGCTGTACGTCGACGATGTCGACGCACTGCAGGCGCAATGGGATGGCGTTTCGAACACCAACGAGCAACCGGCCACGCTAGGCATGAGAACCCTCGACGGCGATGAATATCGCGCCGAGGGTTTTGAATCGGCTGCGGCGTTCGAAGACTACCAACCCATCGACTTTGATCGCTGGTTGGACGAGCAACATTCGGATTTATCCGAATTGTTCGACCTGCTGGGACCTTAACTGAGCCTGTCGGCGTTGCTTCGTGAGCTTTTAGCTGAGTTTCGCCTCGGAGAGGCGAGCTACTTTGCGATTCGCCTCGCAGAGGCGAGCGACTTTGCTATCCGCGTTGGGTCGGCAAACTACGGATGACTCGACCGGCGGCGGCGATGGTAGATCCCCACGCCGCCGAGGACCGCTAGCACCCCCAGCGTCCCCGGTTCAGGAACGATCACGGCCAAGGTGCCCGGCGTGATCGTGGCAAACACCTCGTTACCGGCCCCGTCGAACCCAAAAAAGTTCTCGCCGCTGATGACATAATTCCCCGGGGCCAAGTCCGCGCTGTCGACAAACAGGCGAGCCAGGAGGACTTCATTGTCGGGAACCAAGGCCGGGTTCGTAAATTCAAGACTCAGCACCGCCCGCGAACCGCCGGCTAGTTCCAGGGTCGACGAGGCATCAAAATTGCCGGCGTTAAAAAAACCGTCCTGGTCGAATTCGCCGGGCGGATCCAAAAAGGTGGCCCCGCCGTCCACGACAAAGTCCAACACCAGTCCGAAGGGCTCGTCCGCGGCATCACTGGAGATGAAAACATCCAGCGCCGCCATCGACGTGCCCTGGGTGATTTCCAGATCATCGATGCGAAAGACGATCTCCGCTTGTGCGGGACGAGACAGCAACGCGGCGATGAAAACAACGCCGCAACAGAACAAATTCTTCATGTTGTCATTTCAAAAGGAACAGAGAAAGAAAACCAACAAAAAACCACACCATCCGCCTGCGGCGACTACATCCTAAAGTCGTCCCCGGAACCAAAAATCAAATCCTTCGTGCCTGAATCGTCGTCCTTGAGATCATCGCCGCGCCCGCCATCATCGTCGCCGGAACCGCCAAAGGAACGCGAAGCACTGCCGGCTAGCGTAATTGGAGCGACCGAGCCCGCGGGGGATTGATTCAATCGCGTCAGAATCGTGTCGATCGCGTTGACGCGACCGTCGCGGTTGAGGTCGAAGACGTTGTCCACGGCGGCCGAATTGGGCGCCACCGACTGGTTCAGCCGATACTGAATCGTGTCGATCGCGTTGACGCGAATTCGCGAGGATGTGTTTCCAAAACCGGTGTCGCCGACGACGTTTCCAAACGCGAACACGGTGTCGGATTCCAAGCCCGAAACCGCTCCCGCCAAGATTCGCGTCTGCAGCCAAGTGTTGGTCAACTCACCATCGTCAAAAGTGATTTTGATACGATCGCTTTCGTCCAACCCGGAACCGCGGAAAATTTCGAAGCTCGGCACAATCGCGGTATCCAAATCCGCCCAGCCACCGGTGTCGATGCCGTCCCAAACTTCGAATTCAAAAACACCCACAAGCGCCGCTTCGTCGGTCGATTCCGGCAGGCCATCCATATCGACAACGATGCCGTTCAAGCCTTGCAGGTAGCTGGAGTAGTTGGCGAACGTTGACGATTCGCCGGGCAACAACGCGGTCTTGGAAAAGTCGATGGCCGATTGGGCATCGCCATCGGACGAAAGGTTGGCTCCGGTGGCATTGTTATAGAACAGCCGAATGTCGAAGACTTCCGAAACGGCGGCCTCGCGGGCACCAAAGGTCAAACCGGTCAGCGCCGTCCCATCGCCGGTGACCGTTCGCATGCCGTCGACGGGCACGGTGTGTTGGAAACCAGCGGGCGCAACGAATCCATAATCGACCTCCTCGGCGACCGCGATCGCGTCAATCACCCAGCCATGGGCGTCGGTTTGGAAAGTCGTTTCACCCGATTGAATCTCCATCGACCAGTGGTTCACGATCCCCAAATCGCCGCCGCCTAGGTCGTCGATGATCAATTCCCAAGTGCCATTGGGATCCAAGCCGTTGAAGATCGACAGCGGCTCACTGGGGCGGAAGGTCCCGGCGAACGGGGCAAAGCCGGCCGCGAGCGGAATGTCCGCGTCGTCATCCAAAACCGTGCCGAGGAAGTTGTCGCCACCGCCACCGACGCGATTAATGAGAACCGCCGACGTCCCGTCGGGAGCCACCAGCGTGATCCGCACATCGCTGGTGTAGGTGTGTACCGCATCGAAACGGAAGTTGATATCCGTGATGCCGATTTCCATTCCCGACACTTCGACCGGGTCAATCACCGTACCGACATCGACAAAGTCGATCGGTGTATTGCCGGCGACGACTTCGTCACTAAGGTCGGGCATCCCGTTGTCGTTGGCGTCGATAAAGAACGTCGCGTCCTCCATCGGCATTTCGCCGACGCCCAACAACCCATCGCCATCGGCGTCGTCAAAGGCAAACAGGTACGCGTGATCGGATTGGGCGACGCCAAAATTGACGTCGTTCTGGTTCAGCGTGGAAGCGTTCAACGAAACCGTTTGCGAAGCGGCACCGGTGAACTCCCAATCGGCCGCCGGCGTCACCGCAATGGGGTAATCGCCGGCTGGCAAATCAAAGAACGCGTAGTAGCCGTTCACATCGGTTTGAACTTGCGTTTCAGCAGTGCCCAAACGAATGAACCACGATGTCAGCGTTCCGTCGACCGCGAAGTTGCTGGTTTGAACCCGCAACGTCCAGGTCCCATTGGGGTCGATGCCATCCAGATCCGAAAGCGGCTGCTGGGGCCGGAACGAACCCGTGTACGGCGATGCCCCGTCACCGATGGCGGTGTCCGCGTCGTCATCGAAGACGGTGCCGACCATGTCGCTACCGCTGATGCCAGTGTCGACCAAAACGACCGTCGTCCCACTGGGCGCGATCAATTCCACGCTCAGGCTTTCCACACCGTTGTAGTCGATGTTCACACCGATTTCCAAATCGCCGGCAAGCAGGCTGGCGCCGGAAACATCGATCGTGGATTCCGCCTGGAAAAAGTTGTTGATCGGAAGCGCGTTCGAACTGCCAAACTGGCTTTGCAC
>JBCCRW010000364.1:0-5691 GCA_039201055.1 Planctomycetota bacterium
GGATTCTTTGCACCAAGATTGGCCGCGCGCGAGCCCGCATCGCCTGCCCCTCGCCCCTTCGCCCCTTCGTTCCTTCGTTCCTTCGTTCCTCAGGGGCGAGGGGAGCCAGGATGAATTCTCTCCGCGAGCGACCCCCTCTCCCCTACTTTTCTCGGGGGCGAGGGGAGCCAGGTTTGCTTGGTCAT
This sequence comes from Planctomycetota bacterium, assembly GCA_039201055.1. Taxonomy (GTDB): domain Bacteria; phylum Planctomycetota; class Planctomycetia; order Pirellulales; family Pirellulaceae; genus Rubripirellula. Next base: position 186 of record JBCCRW010000364.1, read on the forward strand.
GAATCGGTGATCACGCCGTGGGATTCGATGCGTGTGTCTTGGGTGATTTCGTTGTAGGACAAAATGTGGATCCGAGGCAGCGCCGCCGCCGTCATTTGGCGAAGTCCCGGTCGGATTCGGGGACTGACCAATAACACCGGCGCGTGACCTAGCGTGACCAGCTTCTTAATGCCCCCGGCGATTCTCTCGCAAGTCAGATCGATGGCCTGCGGACTCATGCGAACCATCATCCCACGCTCGCCGTGTTCGATGCCCGCCGCCACACGGTCCTCCATCGCCGGGTCCATCGCCATGACGTGCAGCATTCCGGCGGCGTCGCGATAACGCGAACTGATCGTGCGGGCCAAGCGATGCCGCACGTATTCGGTCAGCAACACCGTGTCTTTGGTTTTGTCAGCGTGGTCGCCCAACGTTTCCAGGATCACGCTTAATTGTCGCACCGGCACATCTTCGCGAAGCAGTGCCTGCAAGACTTGTTGCAGTTCGGAAATTTTCATTAAGCCGGGAATCAATTCCTCGACAACCGTCGGCGATACCTGACGCAGTTCCTCGACCAAATGCTTCGTCGCATCGCGGGACAACAATTCGTCGGCGTGCCGCTTGGCGATTTCTTGCAGGTGTGTGGCCAGCACGGTTCCGGGGCCAACGGTGGTGTAGCCATAAATGGCGGCCTGTTCGCGGCGGATGCTGTCGATCCAAACGGCCGGTGAACCGAAGGTGGGATCCTTGGTCGCTTCCCCCTGGATCACGCCCGTGGTGCCGCCGTTGTCGATGGCCAGCAGCTTGTCGGGAAACACCATGTCGCGGGCGACTTGATTGCCGGCGATGCGAATTTCGTATTCGAAATCCTGCAGCGCTGTTTCATCGCGCACGCGTACCTTGGGCAAGATCACGCCAATGTCGCTGGCGATCGTGTTGCGGACGCCCGAAATCCGCTGCATCAAGTCGCCACCGCGCGATGGATCGGCCAGCGGCAGCAGTCCCAAACCGATCGCCATCTCCATGGGATCGACGGCCAAGTAGTCTTCGATGCGTTTTTCCGGGGGCGCCGTCGCGGCCGCCTCTTCGGCCTCGGCCCGCGCCTCGGCGACGCGTGTTTCGCGTTGATTGTTTTGCCCGACGACCACGGCCAGGCCCACGCATCCAAACCCCAAGGTCGCCATGGGGATCGTCGGCAAATTGGTCATGATCAACAGCAGCAGGAATCCGCCGGCGACATACAGCGAACGCGAATGCGAAAGCAATTGTTCAAGGAACTGAACGGGCAAATTGGTCTTGCCGGCGCTGCGGGTGACCAACAAACCGGCCGCCAACGAAATCAGCAGCGCGGGCACTTGGCTGACCAAACCATCGCCGATGGTCAATTTTGTAAACAGTGCCGCCGCTTCGCCAACACTCATGCCGGCCGACACGACACCGATATAAAGACCCCCGACGACATTCACCAACGTGATGACGATGCCCGCGATGGCGTCGCCGCGGACAAACTTGCTGGCACCATCCATCGCTCCGTAGAAATCAGCTTGCGACGCGATTTCGGCACGGCGCGATTGGGCTTGTTTTTCGTCGATCAGTCCCGCGTTCAAATCGGCATCGATCGCCATCTGTTTGCCGGGCATGCCGTCCAGAGCGAAACGTGCGGCAACTTCCGAAATCCGCGTGGCACCCTTGGTGATCACGACGAATTGAATCAGCACAATGATCAGGAAGATGATGATGCCGACTTCGATGCGATCACCGGCGACGAATTCGCCAAAGCTTTGAATCACTCCGCCAGCCGCACCCATACCGCCCTCCCCTGCCCCGGTTAAAATCAGCCGAGTCGTGGCGACGTTCAGTACCAATCGGGCCAGCGTCGTCGCCAATAACATCGACGGAAAGATGCTAAATTCAAGCGGCGATGCGACGTAAACGGTTGTCAGCAGGACGATCACGCCAATCGTGATGTTTCCCGCCAGCAACATGTCCATCAGGGACGCCGGCAACGGTACCAGGATCACGACCAACGACGCGATGATGCCCAGCGGCAGCACCAAGTCGCGATAACGCATCCAGGATTGCACTTTGGTGAACTCGTCGTTGGGAAACCAGTCGAAAACGGGACCCGCGGCCCGGTGGCCGCTGGAATTCCGACGGTATCCAAAATGCGTGTTGGGCCGCAATGTTGGCCGGTAAAGTGTTCATGAATCCCTACGCACCCCCGCAGCCGCTTCCCGATGATCCGGGGGAGCAATCCGCAGGCTCACCCACGACCCATCGGCAGCCGCGAAGCGTTTCAGGCGCCATCGTCATTTTGACGCTGCCACTGTCGATTGTCGTTTGCGTCGCGGTGGTGCTCGGGTCGCTACGCATGGCGCTGGCGGCGATGGCCGCAGTGCCCCTGATTGTGCTGCTGTTTCGACGCCGACGGTAAATGTCGGTCGGCCGGCTACTTGGCCGTCGCCATGTCTTCCAATTGCACGACGCTGCGGCTTTGCTCTTTTTCAAGGTACGCGCGGCCGAACTTCACGTTGACGTGGTCCCAGGGCAATTTGTCCATCAATTCGTACGGCTCGTGCACCTGGTTTTCGATTTCGATGTTGCTGTCCTGGAGCGCCTGATACCAACGTTGCGGGTCCAGGTATTCGGTCCAACCATCCATCCGCGCGCCACGCCGCCACGCCAATTCAATGGCGGCACCGGTGCGTCGATCGCCGCGTGACAGGATGCCCTCAAGCAAGCTGGTTTCGATATTGTGGCACTTCAGCGTCACGCTGCGAATTCGCAATTGCTTTCGCATGTATTGGTGGGCCCATTGGAAGTATTCGCGGCGCTGCATCCCGTTCCACTGATAGGGCGTGTGTGCCTTGGGAACAAAATTAGAAACGCTCGCGGTGACCTTGGCGTAACGCCCACGCACTTCTTTGCCGACCCGGGCGATGGTTTCGGAAAGTTCGACGATGCCGTCCAAATCGACCTCGCGTTCGCCCGGCAAACCGCACATGAAATACAGCTTGATGCTGTCGAAGCCATGCGAAAACGCGACCCGGCAACCTTCAATCAAATCACTGTTCTTGATTTTTTTGCGAATTTGTTCACGCATGTCATCGCGAGCCACCTCGGGGGCCAAGGTCATGCTGCGGCGACGGTCGCTGCCTAACAAAATCGGGACCGTCTTCAGCTGGTCGTTGACCCGCAGGCTGGGCACGCTGATGTTGACCCCCAAGGGGCGAAAGGTCTCGTGCATTTTGACGACCAATTCTTCAAAATGCGGATAATCGCTGCTCGACAGCGACAGGATGCTGATTTCGTTGTAGCCGGTGTTGCGATAGCTTTCCTTGGCCGCCTGGATGATCGTGTCGACTTCGCGGATCCGCAACGGTCGCTTGATGACGGTGCTTTGGCAAAACCGGCACAGGTGCGGACACCCCCGCATGATTTCGACCGCGATGCGGTCGTGCACGGTGTCGATGTAGGGCACGATCGGCGCCGTTGGCAGCGGCATGCCATCCAGATCCTTGATGACCGCCGGCGCGATCGTCTCGGGAACATCGCTGCGGGTGCGGCGGATGGCCGCGATCCGGCCGTCGACATATTCGGGCTGGTAGAACCGCGGCACATAGGCAAAATCCAATTGCCGTGCGACTTCCGCGAGCGCGTCCTCGCGTTGCCGCCGCCCCGCCGGGCCCGAGGCGAAGCCCCCATCGGCGCCGCGAAATCGTTCCTTTTGCTCGATCCAACGTTCGCAAACATCCGGCAAGGCCGGTTCGCCGTCGCCGATCACCATCAGGTCAAAGAAGTCGGCCGTCGGTTCGGGGTTTTGGCAACACGGGCCTCCGGCGACCATCAGCGGATCGGCCATCGTCCGATCAACCGAGTGCAGCGGAATACCGCCCAAGTCCATCATCGTCAGTACGTTGGGCGATGAAATTTCGTACTGCAGCGACAAACCCACCACGTCAAATTCATTCAGCGGCGTGAACGTTTCCAGCGAATACAACGGCAAATTGTGCTCGCGCAGCTTGGCCTCCATGTCCGGCCACGGTGTGAAGACGCGTTCGGCGACCCAGTCGGCGCGGCGATTCATCATCGAATACAAAACCTGTAGCCCGTGATGGCTCATCCCGATCGTGTAGGCATCCGGGAAGCCCAGGCAGACGCGGCCCCGCATCGCCGAGTGGTCTTTAACAACGATGTTCCTTTCCCCACCCGCATACTGAGCTGGCGTTTGGACGTGCGGCCACACAAGCGACTCAAGTTTTTGGCGAAGCTCGTGGTTCATGGCGGACCGTGGAAGTCTTGCTGGCAAAGAAACGTCGAAAAACCGACTGTCATCCTAGGCCCTTGACCGGCCTGCGCCGACGGAGAAAAACGACGACAGCGGCCGTCGGCCGAGTTCCCCCTGATCCACCGGAGTGCCCCACCATGAGCGAATTTGAATCCGTCGGAAAGGTCGACGACTTCCAGGATGGCGTCGGCAAGGCGGTCCCCGTCGATGGACGGATGGTGGCCGTGTTTCGACGGGGCACCCAGTGGTACGCGATCGACGATTTGTGCCCGCACATGGGTGCTTCGCTGGCCGAAGGTTACGTCGAGGGAAACACGGTGGCGTGTCCCTGGCATGCCTGGCGGTTTCGCATCGACGATGGCAAATGGGAGGACAATCCGCGTGTAAGCGTCGAATGCTTCGAAGTCAAGGTCGAAGACGATCAGGTTTGGGTCCGAGAAAAGTAACGACTCCACGGGCCGCGATGACGACGTCTTTCCTAAGCACAATCGCCTACGACGGCACCGACTATGTCGGCTGGCAGGTCCAGCCCAACGGGAATAGCATCCAAGCGGAACTGCAAACGGCGCTGGCGAAAGTCGTCGGCCATGCGGTTTCGATCGTTGGCAGCGGTCGCACCGACGCGGGCGTCCACGCGATGGCCCAAGCGGCCAGTTTCGAATTGCCCGCATGGAACCATGGGCCCGACAGCTTGCGTCGCGCCTGGAATGTGCATTTGCCCGGTGACATTGTCATCACCGACGTGCAAGCACGACCGAGCGGTTTTCACGCGATTCGCGATTGCGTTGAAAAACGATACCGGTACCAAATGCAGATTGCCGGTCCGGCGGATCCAAGCACTTGTCGCTATCGCCATTTCCCCCGCGGCACCGCACTGCAAGTCGCTCCGATGCAACAGGCTGCACAGCGATTATTGGGGACGCACGATTTCGCTTGCTTTCAAGCCACCGGGGCACCGCGGAGCAGCACCGTTCGCACGATTGTGGAAAGCCGATTGCACGTGTCGACCGACCCGACCGGCACGCGAAGTTGGTTGGACTATGAAGTCGCCGCAAATGGGTTCCTTTACAATATGGTCCGCAACATCGTCGGCACGCTGATCGAAATCGGAAGGGGCAAGCAAGCGCCCGATTGGATCGACGCCTTGATCGCCAGCGGCGATCGCAATCAGGCCGGTGCAACGGCCCCGCCCCACGGCTTATTTTTATGGCAAGCGATTTACCCGCCGGTAGCCTGACC
>JBCCRW010000365.1:0-5675 GCA_039201055.1 Planctomycetota bacterium
CGTCCAACGGAAAAAGAATCCGTCGAAGCGCCAAGAACTTGGCGTCAGCTTTGGCCATTTCGGGGGTTTTCAGACCAGCCGCAGACAACGGACAGAACTTAAGGGTTTTGGCACTAGCGCCTCGCCGCTCACTTGATACCGGTGCCGCGGGTACGGGTCACAATTTCCCACGAGACTGATCGCAAGCGCGGGTGTGAATGAGGGCGATCGCCACGCTGCCCGGAGGTGGCACGAACACTCGCCGGCACTCGGTTCGCTTACCACCGGATAACTGTTGTGACCACTCCGCGACGAATCACAAGCGTTGTGACTCATGGCATCGTCGACTACACCCTTCAATAATCCGGCGTCGCCTAGCTGCAGCCCATCGAATTGCCACAGTTATGGCACAGGTAGCAGTTCCCGTTGCGGACGGTGATGCTGCCGCAATTGTCACAGCTGGGGGCGTCGATTTGAAAGCGCGCGAATTGCTCGGTCCGGCCGCCTTCCGACTTCGATGGTAAAGGATTTTCGTGGTGGCCGTTCGCATTGCCATTGCCGTTTCCGTTGCTCAGCGCGCCGGAAAATGCTGCCCGTTCGGCCAAGGCAACCGCCGCCTTGGCGTCCTTGCGGAGCGTTTCCATTGCCGTCGGCGGCGGCGCGATGTCGCCGCCATTACCCGGGTTTTCAAGTCCGCCGCCGGGATTGGATGATTCGAACGACCCGAGTTGGGTGCCCGACATGAACGTCAGACCCAACCAGCGAGCGATGTAATCGACCAAGCTCTTGGCCGTGCGAATGTCCTTGTTGGTCGTCGGCCCCATGGGTTCAAAGCGGGTGTGGCTGAACTTGTTGACCAGGACTTCCAAGGGCACGCCATATTGCAACGCGATCGAAAGCGCGGTTCCGAAGCTGTCCATGATTCCGCCGATCGTCGATCCTTCCTTGGCCATCGTGATAAACACTTCACCGGGTCGACCATCGGGATAAAGGCCAACGCACAAATACCCTTCGTGGCCGGCGACGGAGAACTTGTGCGTCAAACTTTGCCGGGTATCGTTCAGTCGTTCGCGGCGTGGCTTGTAAATGACTTTTTCGATCGTCTCGGTAACGACCTTTTCGGCCTTCGCCGACGCGTCATCGCTTTCGCCGCTCGTGTTGAGGGGTTGGGACTGCTTGCTGCCATCACGATAAATCGCGATTGCCTTGAGTCCCAATTCCCAGCCCCAGAAGTACGCATCGGCGATATCCTGCGGCGTCGTATCGGCGGGCATGTTGACCGTCTTGCTGATCGCCCCCGAAAGGAAGGGCTGCGCGGCGGCCATCATCGTAATGTGAGCCTGCCAGGGAATACTCCGAATTCCACCGGCAGGCTTGAAGGCACAATCGAAGACGGGCAGGTGTTCATCCGCGAGTCCGGGCGCGCCCTCAATCGTGTCGTTATCGTCAATGTGTTTGCGAATCGCCTCGATTTGTTCGGGCGAATAACCCAGGCGTTCCAGACCCAAGCCAACCGTTTGGTTGACAATCTTTAGCATGCCGCCGCCGGCCAATTGCTTATATTTCACCAGCGCGATGTCGGGCTCGATTCCCGTCGTGTCGCAATCCATCATGAAGCTAATCGTTCCGGTCGGCGCCAGCACGGTCGCTTGGGCGTTGCGAAAACCGTACTGCTGGCCGATGGCCAGGACTTCATCCCACAGCTTCTGTGCCGCCGCCTTGAGTTCGGGCGGGCCGGCGTTGTCGATTTCGTCACACGCCTCGCGATGCATCCGCATGACATTCATCATCGGCGCTTCGTTTTCGCGGAATCCATCGAAGGTGCCAACGACGGATGCCAATTCGGCACTGGTGCGATTGGCTTCGCCGTGCATCAGTGCGGTCAAACTGCCGCAATACCCGCGTCCAGCGTCGCTGTCATACGACAATGCCGACGACATCAGCACGCTGCCCAGGTTCGAATAACCCAATCCCAACGGGCGATAGCGATGGCTGTTTCGAGCGATCGGTTCGGTGGGATAGCTCGCGTGGTCAACCAAAATTTCCTGGGCAATCAGGAACAAACGCGACGCACTGCGGAACCGATCGACATCGAACGAACCATCCTTGCGGACAAACTTCATCAAGTTGATCGATGCCAAATTGCAGGCGGTGTCGTCCAGGAACATGTATTCGCTGCACGGGTTGCTGGCGTTGATCGCGCCGCTGTTGGGACACGTGTGCCAGCGGTTGATCGTCGTGTCGTATTGCACACCCGGGTCGCCGCAGTTCCAGGCACATTCGGCCATTTTGCCCAGTAGCTCTTTCGCGTCATACACCGGCGCGTCGGCGGTGCTTTTGTCGTTGACCCAACGCGTTTGCCACGAACCGCCCTTGCGCACGGTTTCCATGTAATCGTCGGTCAGCCGCACTGAAAGATTGGCGTTCTGGAAACAAACGCTGCTGTAGGCTTCGCCGTTAAAGTTGGACTCGTAGCCTTCGCGAATCAACGCGTGTGCCTTTTGCTCTTCACGCCACTTGCACTCGATGAATTCCAAAATGTCCGGGTGCCAGACTTTCAGCGATTGCATCTTGGCCGCGCGGCGGGTCTTGCCACCGCTTTTGACGACGCCCGCGATCGAATCGTAAACCCTCATGAACGACAACGGACCCGATGGGGTTCCGCCACCGGACAAACGTTCGCGTTGGCTGCGGATGGTCGATAGGTCCGTTCCCGTACCGCTTCCAAACTTGAACAACATCGCCTCGGCGGTTGCCAACCGCATTATGTCTTCCATGTTGTCGTCAACGGCTTGGATGAAGCATGCCGAGCCCTGTGGATACTGGTACGGATTCTCCGGCTGGGCGGTATCGTCGGCCTCGGCATCCCAATGCCAGTTGCACTTGTCGCCCACCACGCCGTATTGATCGAACAAGCCGACGTTGAACCAAACCGGGCTGTTGAATGCCCCGTGCTGATGCAAGCACAAATACGTCAAATCTCGATAAAAGCGGTCGCCGTCCTCGGGCGTATCGAAATAGCCGTCGGCCAAACCCCAATCCGTGATCGTCCGGGTGACGCGGTGGACCAATTGACGGACGCTTCGCTCACGTTCTTCCTTGTCGTTGGGATCGCCGTAGAAATATTTTGACACGACGACGTTGGTTGCCAATTGCGACCAACTGGCCGGAATCTCGCAATCGGTTTGCTCGAACAGAACGTTGCCGCTTTCATCTTTGATCGCCGCTGATCGAAGTTCCCAGTCGGTGGTCTCGAACGGCGATTCGTCGTTGTCGGGACAGAACACCGAATCGATCTTCAAGCCGTGATCGCCGGTCCGTTGCTTGGTGCCGAAACGCTGCCGCGCGTAAGCGACGCCGAATTCGCGATTGACCTTTGCCAGTGCTGGGTCATCGGCCACGCGTGTGGAGGCAATTGCGGGTTGCTTCGCGTCGGCGGGTGGGGGAACGATCGCCATGGCTTTCAAGACTCCTGTGGATTCGTCCGTGAGGTCGGATCGGCCACCTTGGCTCGCTAAGAATTCCTTGCGAAGTGGCCCGGATCGACCCATCAAAATGGTGGAAACGAGAGATGAATGTCGCCGAAGGGTGGTGGATAACCGGGATTTCTCGTCGGAAGCGGCCGAATGCCCGTCCCGCAGTACCGGAATCCCGGCGTGGCGGCCACCACGAATCGGTTCAGGCGTACAGTGTAAGGCATTTGCTAGCACTACGGGTAGTGAGATTCCCTGGCAATCCCCACTAGATGTGGCTGACGTGTGGAATGTTAGGAATTCGAGAAGGGCTGTCAAACCGAATTCATTCACCCTCTCAAATGCCCAGCTGGACAGGATTTGCGAAACCGAAGGGACACGTCATCGCTTTGATTTCGGCGCCGCCGAATCGTCGTAAACCCGAGATTGATAGCGGTTTCCGTCGTCACATCCGGGGCAATCGGTGGTTGGTGGAAAAAATGTGAGGATTGAAAAAAGTTTCCGTCCACCTGATCGCCACGGCCCTATCAAGCGTCTATCCTCATTTCGGGGATGCTGCCACCGTTTTGGCGGCAGCATCACTGCTCAAGCACGCTTGTTTCTTCAAGCGAGCATCGTTCTTCAAACACGCACGGGGAGTACACCATGGACGAATTGATCAAACAATTGACCAGCCAACTCGGTATTGACGAATCGGTCGCAAAGAACGCGGCGGGCAAGGCGATGGCGATGGTCAAGTCGCACGCCGGCGACGACCTGTTCTCGAAAATCTCCAGCGCCGTCCCGGGTGTGGAGGAAATGGCGGCCGCCGATGATGACGATGCGGCCGAGCCGGCGGGCGGCGGAATGCTCGGCAAGCTTGCCGGCATGGCTTCCAGCGCGATTGGCGGCAAGGCCGGCGGCGGGCTGGAAATCGCATCCGCGTTGACCTCCACCGGTCTGGGCACCGATCAAGTCGGTGGCTTCATGACGATGTTGGTGAATTTCCTGAAGGAAAAAGTCGGATCCGAAGTGATGGATCAGGTGCTGGGCAAGTTCCCGATGCTGAAAACGCTGATTGGTTAACCCCCACCAACCTGAGCGTAACCGATTGATGCGACGGGCCATCTGCAACGAAACGTTTGGCGAAATGCCGCTTCGTGAAGCACTCACGCTGGCGTCGACGCACGGCTATCGCGGCTGGGAAGTCGCACCGTTCATGTTGGCCGGCAATATCGACGCGTTTGACGCATCTCAACGCGTCGAATATCGCCGCACGGTGGAATCGGCGGGTCTGGAGATCATCGGACTGCACTGGTTGCTGGCCAAGACCGAAGGCTTTCACCTAACAACACCGGACGTACAAACGCGGGCCCGGACCTCGGATTATCTGTCGCGTTTGGCGGTGCTTTGCCGCGAATTGGGTGGCGACCTGATGGTGCTTGGATCGCCGCAGCAGCGAAATTTTCCCAGCGAGCAGGGCGAAGCTTCCGCGATGGAAAATGCCGCCCAAACGCTGCGCGATGTGATCCCGGCACTGGAGAAAAGTAATGTGCGAATTGCCGTCGAACCGCTGGGACGGCCCGAGGGTAATTTTTTAAACACGGCCGACAAGGCGGTCGAGTTGATCGATCGCGTCGGCCACCCGAACATCCAATTGCATCTGGATGTCAAAGCGATGAGCGACGAGGGTCCGTCCATCGATTCAATCATTCGGCGGCACGGCGATCGGGTCGTCCACTTCCACGCCAATGATCCGAACTTGTTGGGACCCGGCATGGGCGAGGTGGAATTCCCACCGATCATTTCGGCACTCAAAGAGATCAACTATCAAGGTTGGGTCAGCGTCGAAGTCTTCCGATACGACCCCGGTGTCGAAACGATCCTTGCCGAATCGGCCCGCTGTTTGCAAGAAGCGGGGATGGAGGACTAAGGGCTCGTCCGCAAATGAGTTACTGGATCAGCCGAAACGGGTTAGCATCAGTTCCCGTGAAAACCGGGGCTAACGCTGGGCTGTCAAAAGGTTGGGGGTGTGGCAGATCCGACTTGGGCAAGTTTTGTGCCCTAGCGAGTTCGGCGTCCCGGTGTTTGGGGTTCACCCAGGGGACGAGTTGCAATTTCCCAAGAGGCTGATCGCAAGCGCGAAATCGATGCCGAAGGCATCACAGAAATTAGCCGGTGGTAAGTTTGGCGAGCCCAAAGCGAGTCAAACGCCACCTCCGGACGTCAGCGGCCCAAAAAACC
>JBCCRW010000366.1:0-5672 GCA_039201055.1 Planctomycetota bacterium
GCGCGAGCGTGCCGAGCAATTGGCGTTTATCTTTGACACCACCCAGGTCGAAGTCGATCGACGCCAGGCGCGTTCGGTCGACCGGGGCGGCAACGAATTCACCTTCGCGCCGCTGGTGGCGTGCTTTCGCGCGAGCCAGCCACCGCGCGACCTTGCTTGGACCTTTACCGTGGTCAACGTCCGCGTGGATTTGTCACGCGCGGCGGCCGAGGTGGCCAAGCTGCCCCAGTTGATGCAGCGCGTTGCCGCCGATGGCCGCGGCGAGGATGACGTGATTTTGGCGGGGCTGTTGCAGGCCGACGATGCCTATTTGGGTCCGACCTTTGGCGAAGATTTTTGGCTGGCCGTCCGCCACCGCACGACCGACATTTACGACCGCTATCAAACCGGAAACTTGGTGGTGCATTCGCCATCGACAACCGAAGCAATCGGTCGCGGCGGTGTGTTCAACTTTCCACTGCATTACAAGTTGAACGAAAGCCAGGCCGAGGCCATCACCAGCCACCTGCCGTTGTACGCCGACTTCGCGGCGCACGAAGGTGGGGACTTTTGAGGTTTTGACAAGTCACTACACGCCGTTTCGGACCACGCCGACGGCGATGCCGATCACTTGGGCCCGGCGGACATAAATCGGTTCCATGTCGTCGTTGGCCGGTTGCAAACGAATTCGATTTTGCTCGGGATGCCAATACTTCAACGTCGCTTCGCCCTCGGGCGTTTGGGCGACCACCATTTGCCCGGGCTCGGCGGCTTCGGCACGCTGGACGACGACATAATCGCCATCGGCAATGTGAGCGTTGATCATCGAATCGCCGCTGACCTGCAACACAAACCGATCTTCGCGAAAAAAAATCTCACCCAAGTCGACCCGTTCGTTTTGCTCGAACGCCAAGGTGGTCGGGCCGGCGGCGACGATTCCCGCCATGGGCATGGCCGTTTGAGTTCGTGGAATTCCCTCGGTCAATTCGATCGCTCGTGATTTGTTGCGATCGCGGCGTATCAGCCCCTTCTTTTCGAGCGCCCGCAGATGGCACATCACGCCGTTGGGACTTTTGATGCCGAAATGATTCCCGATTTCACGAACCGTTGGCCCATAGCCGCGATGAATGATGAGCTCCCGAATCAGCTCGTATACATTTTGTTGTCGTTCGGTAAGCGGCGGGTTTGGCGGGGTCGGAATGGCCATGACGTAACCCTGCGAAGGGATGGGTGAATGTTTGAACCGTAGAGTGCATGCTAACACATACTGCACAGTTGTCCAAGCATCCCGGTCGGTAACGTCGCTAGGTGGGCCGGAACGTAAACCACACCAACGTGGCCACGCCGAAGGGCAAGCACCAATACGCGAACCAGTGCAAACGGCGTTGATCGCTCCACCTTTTCAGCCAGCGAATGGCCAGGATGCCGACCAGGAAGGCGACCGCGGCGCCGGCGACCAGTTCCGGTGAACCGAATGCGGGCTGGAGCATTTCCCGGGTCGGGACCAAACCGCCGGAAGTCTGCGTCGACGAACCGGCGTCGCCCTCAAGCAAATCCTTGATCGTCAGCACCGTCGCGCCGCCGATGGCAGGGATGGCCAGCAAAAACGAAAACGTGACGGAATCCTTGTCGCCCAGCCCCAGCAGGCGGCCGCCCAAGATGGTCGAACCGCTGCGAGAAATTCCGGGCAAAATTGCGAATGCCTGCGTGCAACCAATCAAAAAAGCGCTCAAAAAGCTCATTTCGGCATACTTTCCCTCGCGGGATCTCAGTCGCCCCAACAGGATCAGCATCAACCCGGTCACAATCAACATCGTGGCGGCCAACGACGGGCTGCGAAGCCATTCCTTGAACTGCGTTTTGACGATGATTCCGAAGACGCCCGCCGGCAGCGTGCCCACGATCAACAGCGGAATGACGCGGCGATCGGAGCTGAGCAGTTTTAGGATGTCACGCCAATAGACGACCAGGATGGAACCCAATGTGCCGGCGTGAAGGATAATCTCCAGCGTCGGTTCTTCGCTCAATTCGCCCAACATCGCGCCAAAGACCACCAGATGCCCCGATGACGAAACGGGCAGGAATTCGGCGACGCCCTGGACCAGAGCAAGGATCAAAGTGGTGATCAAGACGCGGCAGTTGGGTGTCGGAGGCGTTTCGCAGGAACTCGACCGCAGAAACTCGAGCACGCAGACTCGGGCACGGGGGACTCAGGCAAGCCTCAATAAAGACGGGCCCCGCGACTTTGTCACGGGGCCCGACGGTGAATTTCATCAAGAAAAAATCGCAGCGATCCAATTAGTCCTGATCGGCATAATGATCGGCCGTGGCGTTTTCGGCCGCCAGTCGATTGGCCTGCATCACCGCTGCCTGGGCCGCTCGCAACTCCCGCGGGGAAAACCATCGAACGTTGCCGGTGTAGCGGCTTTCGACTTTGTTCTTCATCGCCAGTTCTTGCCAGGACAGCTTGTCCATGATGTTCCAGGCGGCCGCCTGGGCGGCATTTTGATTCAGCTTGCCGTAGCCCAGTGCCTTGCAAACGGTCGCGATGCGGGGGTCGGCCGAAAATTCTTCCATCCGCACCATCTTGTACTTCATGCGTGGGTTGGGATCGGGCTTGCCGTGCTCCAGGCAGACCGTCGTGACGGCGAACTTGCGCGTCTTTTCCGGTTTGATGCTCATGAAGCCGCCGCCGCCCATGCCGCCGCCGCCCATGCCACCCATACCGCCGCCACCCATACCGCCCATGCCGCCGCCGGCACCTTGGCCGCCGCCGCCCATACCGCCCATACCACCACCGCCCATGCCACCCATACCACCACCGCCCATGCCACCCATCATGCCCTGACCCAGAACGGGGACACTGGCGAATTGTTCGGGCAAGCGGACCAACATGTCTTTGCCGGTTTTGTTGGTCACCAAAATGTTCGCTCGCGTGGCGTCCCGCTGGATGATGCGGACCTCCAAATCGCCGGCGTCCATCGAATCGAACCAGTCGGCGACGCGTTGTTTGGCGGCGTCCTGGTCATCGCCGGCGACCGTCTTTGCGGCCTGTTTCAGCCCCTTTGCCGCGTCCGCGTCTTTTGCGATCGACGCCTGCTTGCTCTTGGACGCCGCGGGGATGTCCTCACCTGCGGCGGCGCTGTTTTCACCTGCCGCGGCGCTGTTTTCACTGGCCGCGGCGCTGTTTTCACTGGCCGCGGCGCTGTTTTCACTGGCCGCGGCGCTGGGAACGACCGAAGCGAGCAACAGCGGGCAAGCCAGGGCGACCGTGAATCCAAAGAAACGCAGATTGCCAAAGGATAGGTTTTGAAGTTTCACGGCTGGATCGGCCTCGGCGGGCCGCGATGTGGAAAAAAAGAGAATCTGCAGGCGCGAGGCGGCGACAACCCGCATCGGTATCGGGAACAGCATTGCATGGTCATTGCGAATGTGCATCCGCCGGCACCACCCTACGATAGTCGGGTGAAAGCCCAACGAAACTCAAGTTTACCGGATGCCCGCCGTGATTTCTTGCCGGTTTTGCCGGCGGCGGAAGATACCGCGGGCGGTCGCGTAGGCGGCGATTGCCAAACACATGCCGCTGATGTCGGCCAGAAAATCGCGCACATCCGGCACGCGGCCCGGGATCGCCCCCTGCGTCCATTCGTCTAGCGCCGCGTAAACGGTCACGCACACCGCCACAAAAACGTACCGAAACGGCGGTTTGCCGGGCCGAGTGACATGCAAAATCAAATACGTCAGCACCGCGAAAGCCCAAAAATGCTTCGTTTTGTCGCTCACCGAGCCGCTGGGAACCAAACCGGCCGGCAAATGGGTGCCCACCGCCAAGGCGATCCAGTACCCCGCCAAGACGAAAATCCCCAAACGAAAACCCAGAATCGTGATTCGAGAGACCGGTCTCATCGACTGCCCCAAGTCCGTACATTGAAAGGAAGCGTTTGCATCGACCCGATGTGAATCCATCCGCCGTGAAGCTAACCACTGAAAGCCAAATCGCCGAGCTGCCCGTGTACCCAAATCGCATCGCACAATCTTCACGCTTCATGTCCGTTTCAAGTTTGGTGTCCGCTTCACGCTTCGAGTTCGCAAGTTTGGCGTCCGTTTCAAACGTCGCGTTCGCGATCCTGCTGTGGCTGGCCGGCACGGTGACCGCCGACGCTCAAACCCAATCGCCATCCGGACCGCCAGCGGCACAAGCCAAGTCGGCGAACAAAGCCAAGTCAGCAAGCAAAGCCAACCCAGCGGCCGCCGCGGCAAAGCAGCCGGACACCCAAAAATGGATTCCGATGGTCGACCATTGGAAACCCTGCGAGTTCGGCGGGGACGGACCGGTGGAAATCAAAGCGGTGCAGCCCAAACCAACGGAAACCCAAAAATCGAAATCAAAGAAGGCGTCGCCACAAATCAACCTGGGTTTCGGGGATCCGCTCACCGGCGTCCGCTGGACCGGGCCATTCCCACGCGACAACTATGAATGGCGGTATCGAGCCCGACGGACCGACGGCTTTGATTTTTTTGCCGCCGCGACGTTTCCAATCGACAAGCAGCACGCGACCTTTGTGCCGGCCGGCTGGGGCGGGGGAGTGACGGGGATCAGCAACATCGATCACTTCGACGCCAGCGAAAACGAAAGCACTCAGTATTTTCCGCTCGATGATGACAAGTGGTACACCTTTCGAATTCGCGTGACGCCGGAATACATCGAGACGTTTATTGATGACAAGCCGGTTCACAAAGTCGAACGAAAGGAAAAGCAGTTTTCATTGCGCGCCGAAATGGAAGCCTGCAAGCCGCTGGGACTGGCAAACTTCCAAGGCGACGCCGAAATCAAGGACATGGAATACCGTCCACTCGGCAAAAACAACATCAAGCAAGACGCGGGCAACAAGCATGACGCGGGAATAAAGCTCGACGCGGGCAAGAACCATGACGCGAGCAAGACCGGCGATTCGGACAAGCCCCAGGACACGCGATGATGGATGAATCGCAGCCACCGTGGCCGTCGCAACTTCATCCGATGCAACAACCTGATTTGTTAAAACAGTTTGACGAGCATTGGATGGGGCGTGCCCTGGAATTGGCCAGTGCGGCAGTCGACCGCGACGAAGTGCCCGTCGGCGCGATCATTTTGCACCAGGCCGATGTGATTGCCGAAGCCGCCAACGCCAAAGAAAGCTTGAAGGATCCCACCGCTCACGCCGAGATGATCGCGATCACCCAGGCGGCCGCATCACGCAACGATTGGCGGCTGTCCGGATGCACCCTGTACGTCACCCTGGAACCGTGTTTGATGTGCGCCGGCGCGATCCTGCAATCCCGTATCGGCCGAGTCGTGTTTGGGGCCGCCGACCCCAAAGCCGGCGCGGTCACGTCGCTGTACAAGGTGCTGGGCGACACCCGCTTGAACCACCAATGCGTCGTCACCGGCGGCGTCATGCAGCAGCGATGCGGAAATTTGCTGACCCAATTCTTTCAAGCCAAACGGGCCGCGGGGAAAAAATAAGGTGAACGCAATGCAACGTCGGTTCGGTTTACGGTTCCTCGCGTGCTTATGCGGTGCCCTGTCGTCTGGATTTTTGTCGCTTGGCATCCTGCTGTCGCGGGGCGTCGCCACCGCGCTGCCGGTCATTCCCAATGATAAAACATCGGCAGCGGCAAAGAAACCAAACGACGAAAAGAAACCAAACGAC
>JBCCRW010000367.1:0-5661 GCA_039201055.1 Planctomycetota bacterium
GCTTTGCCGCCGCTGCTGACGATCGTGGTCCTGATCTGGGCCTGGAATTCCATCGACAACTATGTGCTGCAGCCAATTGAAACGGGCGTTCGCCAGATCATCGTGTGGGGGATCGAGGATACGTATTCCGAGGTGCCGCTAAACGCGAGACCGACAAACGGCAAAAATTCGCTAGGCGGCTTCATCGTCAACAATCGCCGCTTTGTGCCCGATTCCACGGGCCGCCGGTTCTTCCCGGAAACGGTCAAGAAGACCGTCGATGATCAACTCGATTCATTCGGCTTGACCGCCACGACGCCGGTGACGGCCAATGCGTATTGGCATCGCTTCGTTCAATTGGAGTACATGCCACGGCGTTACGTGGTGCCGATCTTTTTGTTCGTGTTCACGGTCGTCCTGTACTTCCTGGGCCGAATCTTTACGCTCGGCATCGGTCGCTGGGTGGTGCACGTGTTCGATTCAGCGATCCTGAGCATCCCGCTGATCAACAAGGTTTACGGCGGTGTCAAACAGGTCACGGATTTTGCCTTTAGCGAGCGCGAGATTGAGTTTAATAATGTCGTCGCGATACAGTATCCGCGAGAGGGTATCTGGTCGTTGGGGTTTGTCACGGGTAGTTCGCTGCGTCAATTGACCGAAGTCAATGGCGAAGAAATGTTGAGCGTGTTGATGCCGACCAGTCCCATGCCGATGACGGGTTTCACGGTGACGATCCGCCGCGCCGAGGCAATTGATATGGATTTGACCATCGATGAAGCGATCCAGTTCATCGTCAGTTGCGGCGTTGTCGTGCCGCCGAATCAGCGACAGAAAGCCACCGCCAAACCCATTGATGCCTCGACGGACGCCCGTGAACATGACAAGATCGCGGCGCCGCTGAGGACGCTCGAAGCGATCCCACGTTCGGAGACGCTTGCGGCATCATCCGAATCACTTGCATCGCCTGGCGATGCCGAAGGTTAGCCTTAAATGCGTACCGAGACGGAACTCGATCGGCTGCAGGACATCCTGGATACCCTGCCGACTTACATTTGGGTCAAGGATGACAAGCATCGCATTCTCCGGTGCAACCGTGCGGCCGCCGAAGCATCCGGAATGGCGGTCGAGGACATTGTCGGTCGCTTGACATCGGATGTTTACCCGACCATGGCAAAACAGTACGAAGCAACGGATCGCGAATTGGCCGAATCGGGTGTGCCCATCCAGGACCGCCTCGAAACGCTGGTCAGCGTGTCCGGCGAGCGACGACGGATGAAGATCAGCAAGTACGAACTGCCGGTTGAAGACGGCGCGCCGCCGCGAATCATGGTCGTGGGAACGGATTTGACCGAGATCGAGGAGGCGAATTTACGACTGCAAGAAAAGACACGTGAATTGGAACGCAGCAACCATGATTTGGATCAATTCGCCTACGTGGCGTCGCACGACTTGAAAGCACCACTGCGAGGTATCAAGAACTTATCGCAGTGGATCGTCGAGGACCTTGCGGCTGAGCAAGGGTCGGGTGTGATGGGGTCGGGGGTGCCAGGGTCGGGGCTGATAGCGCCGGAGGTGATGAAGCACGTGGCCATGCTGCAGACGCAGGTTTCCAAGATGGAACGTTTGCTGGAGGACCTGCTGGTTTATTCCCGCGTCGGTCGCGGCGAGCAACCCGGTCGCGCGCAGCCGTTTGCCGAGTGGATCCACGAGTTGATTTCCTTTTTGTCGATTCCCGACGGGCTGGACATCATCGTGACCGGTGAAATGGAAAAGCCGGTTCGGGTGACACCGATGTTGGAAACCGCGATTCGCAATTTGATCACCAATGCAACGCAGCATGGCCGCGACGGAAAGTGCATCGAGGTGTCCGGACGGATCGTCCCGGTGGCGGAAATGAGCGATCGGCCGGCGCCATCAACGGCGGAGTTTGTCGGCGAAGCGGTTGGGGTGAGCCGCCGCAGCGGTGAGCCGCATTTTTGGCAGTTCACCGTCCGTGACGAGGGCAAGGGAATCGACCCTGAATTTCACGACCGCATTTTCGAGATGTTCCAGCGTCTTCAATCCGGCGGCACCGGAACCGGCATCGGTTTGTCGCTGGTGCGGCGGATCGCCGACCAGGTCGGTGGCCGAGTGTGGGTGGAAAGTCGACTTGGCCAGGGGGCTTCGTTCCATCTGGCGTGGCCGGCCGGGGCCTAAAAATAAGCCGGCGGGCGTTTAAAAATTAGCCGGCGGTCGCCTGAGAATGGTTTGGACCGGCACAGCCGGATTTGTTTCCAAAAACGGCCGCTTCCTGCGAAACCGTCCGCCTTACCGGGTCGGCCCCAATGGCGCCGCGGAGCATCGCTGGCGGCACAAATCGCGACTTCCTGCCGGCTCGGCACGCGACTTGGGCGCACGCTTTGGACGGCTCGTTAGTTTCGGTCGCAAGGCGGAGCGTCGCGAGGGTACCCCGGGTGCCCACGGCGGCGGAACTTTGCACCGACTTTGCGGGTCAAACGACCACGCGGTGGTCCGTACGATCGGCCTCGGCGTGCTGTCGACTGGGGGTGGTGGTGCTTCGGAAGTCTTGGGTTAGCCCCTGTTATGCCTGAATTGCGGGCTTTTCGCGGCTAACTATACTCGGCACCTCGACCCGTTCGACCCACGCCCGAGGTCCACCTGGACCGTCGGCGGCGTTCTCCTGGCCAGCCCCTTTTTGCGGGGCCAGCGAGAGCGTGCCCTCCGACGGTTCACGATCGTCTTCCGAAAGGAATCGAATCGGACTCCTCCCAATTTATTGAATCCCTGGAAAGGTCCTGGTCCATGGCCTCGCGCAAGCGATCTCATCTAAAGTCAGACAACGTGTCATCCATCCCCCGCCGCGGCCGCCAGATGGGCACCTCGCACAAACGGACGGGCAACTCGCGTAAGCCCGATGCCGTCCGCAAGCGCACTCGACTGCTGGAAACGCTCGAATCCCGCCAGTTGCTCGCCGGTCCCCAATTGATCGGCATTCAGCCCAACCAGGGCGAGTTGATCGAAGACGGCACGGTGCGGGACACCGCACCCCGGCTGCTGACCTTTCGCTTTGATGAAGGCCAGCAAATCGATCCGGAGACATTTGACGCGATCCAAATCGTTCGTGCCGGTGGCGATGGCCAGTTTGACCCTCGCGGCACCGTCGGCACCAACGATATTGACATTGTTCCGGCGCTCGTCACGCAGGGCGAAGGCGGCCCCAACGAGGTTGTCGTGCGTTTTGCCGACGCGTTGCCTGATGACGACTACCAAATTCGGATCAACGCTTTCGATGATCCCGCTGCCGGCGTGGTCGCACTGCGCAACACCGATGGCGAAGTGTTCGTGTCGCGTTCGGAAAACAGCCGCACCCAAATCGTCAATTTCGATTTGCAACTGGGCGCGTTGATCGAAGCGGTCGTGCCACAGCCGGTCATCCGTCAAGCCGATGGCACGCTGACCCAAAACCGCAACGAGATCGTTGTCTACTTCAACGAAGATCCGTTGTTCGTTGAGGATGAATTTGTTGCCGAGGTCACCGCCGGCAGTTCCCGGCTACGCATCGAAGCCGCGTTTCCCGATGGCGCCTTCTCCGACACCAATGTGATTTTTGCCAGCGGATCGTCCGCGTCGGCGGAATATGTCCCGGCGACCGATCAGTTGCTGATTTCGGTGACGCCGACGACGACGTTGAACGAAGTCGTTTCCGAGATCCGATTGATTCCGCGATTCAAGGCGGAAGCCCTTCAGGGCGGCAGCGCGGTCTTCAATCCGGGCTCCGGCGTCGTCGCAACCATCACCGCGCGGCCGACGGCGCGGTCGGCCGAAAACCCGCGTTTCTATCAACTGCTGTTGACCCAGGAAACGGTTCGCACAACCGACGACGCGCGGTACGAACCGGTGGAAGTGATTTACGACCCGGTCACCTTTACAACGCGGTTGTTTTTTGCCGACGACATCAACGAATTGGGGCCCGATGCCGAAGGCAATCCCGGCCCGGGCCCGGAGGGCGGGACCTTTCGCTTGCGAATCGGAACGGCGGTCGATGATCGCGTTGATTTGATTTTGCCGCCGACGAACGTCAACGTGAATTCGGCGGTTGGCGATACCTTCGAAACGGCTTTCGGATTGGGCACATTCGGAAGCGACACGCTGACCAGTTTGACGATTTCCGAATCGATTGATTCCAGTGCGTCGACCGTGTCGCTGCCAGTCCTGGGCGGCGAAGCCCTGTCGGGCGGTTTCTTGAACGGCTTCGTCCCCGATTCGGTCAATGGCGTCGTCACCGTTGATTACAACTTCCAAGGCGTCTTTGCCCGCTCGGGAAGCACAGCGTTCCTGAACCAGATCACCGAGGTCCAAAAGACGCGGATTCGCGAAGTGCTGGGTTTGTACGCCGAGCAACTTGCGGTGCAGTTCCGCGAAACCGTTGATTCGGGCATCACCTTCGCCTTGGGCGATCCTTCGGTGCTGCCCGGAGGCACCAACGTCGGCGTCTTGAACGCGTCGCTGCGAATCGACAGCACGTTCACCGACCCGGCGATTGTGTTCAGCAACCAAGCTGATTTCGAATTAACCTACGGTTCGGACTTTACTCGCAAAGCGGCCGCCGGTGTCGGACTGCTGCTGGGGCTTAGCACCACGCCCGACCTGCCCTCGCAGACACTTTTGGCACTGGACCCGGCGTTCATAAACGGCACGATCGATCCGGCCAACGAATCGCAATTGCGAAATTTGGAACCGGTGTTCACGAGCAACTTTGATGTGCTACAGGGACAAACGCTGTACCGGGCCGACAGCAATGATGTCGACTTGTATCGTTTCGACGTTGACCTGGGCGATCCCGATCAGGTCGGAAACTTGTCGGTGCAGACCTTTGCCGAACGGCTTGAAGACGCCAGCACGCTGGACACCACACTGACGCTGTTTGCCGAACAAACCGCGACGGCGGAAACGGATTTCGGCTTTGGACGCCCGCTATCGGTCACCTTCGAATCGACCTCCGACGGCAAGATCGGCAACGACACCGAAATCCGCTTCGTTCGCAGCGGCCGTTCACCCGTCGACAACGTGGTCCGAATTACGCAAGGCATCGACGCGCAAAATCAACCCATTCCGAATGTCATTGTCGTGGACATTCCTCGGGTGCGAACGGGTGTACCCGGCGTATCGGTGCAACAGATCGTCGATGCACTCAACGCCGATGCCTTTGCCAGCAGCCTGTTGATTGCAACGGTCGCCGGTGGCGATGCCAGTCAAATCGCCGGCGATGATTTTGATACCACGACCGTGGAACTTGATGGCGGCGGCTTGGTGCCATTGGTTCGCAACGATGACTACTTCAGCGAAGATTCATCAATCACCGCCACCCTGGGCGCCGGCACCTATTACATCGGTGTCGCTTCGACGGGCAATACCGGCTACGACCCGACAGTTGCCAATTCCGGTACCGGTGGACGTACCCAGGGCGAGTATGAATTACACGTCAAATTTGAACCGCGTGTCGATGAAGTCGATACGATTCGCGACCTGGATGGCAGTCGAGTCGGCGTTCCGTCGACCGTTTTGGACGGCGATGGCGACGGTGTGCCCGGTGGGGCTTACAACTTTTGGTTCCAAACCCGGGCCCTAAATCGCCGACTGACGTTCACCGATTCGTCCAATGGCATCGCCCAAAATGAGACC
>JBCCRW010000368.1:0-5576 GCA_039201055.1 Planctomycetota bacterium
ATGCCGGCATCGGAATGATGGACACCGACGGCAGGATTGGGAGACGACCGCGTCTCCGGTGCATCCGGTGGCACGACATCGGCGTAGACGGTGTAGTATCCCGGATCCATCTTTCCCAGATCCCAATCCACGTCTCGCACCGGAGATTGTTGGTCCGCCGTGGCCGGCGGAATTTTGGCCACTCGCCGCAGCAAACGTTTTCCGTCGTGGTCCAGCAAGGTCAATCGAACGCGGTCGGCGGCGGCATCGACGCCCATGATTTTGGCGGACACGCGGACCATGTCGGTGGGCCGGTAAACGCCCATCCGCCGGTCGGTGGTGATTTTCAATTGCGGGTAGCGTTGGATCATCACGTCATCAAAACCGACGTCCGCTCGAATGTCCTCCAAACCGTTATCGCTGCCGACGACCGACAGGCGAACGAACATGTGCGTGGCCCGCGGCGGGGTCACGATGCCCCGAATTTGAATCGGGAACCAACCCCGGGTGCCTGAGATGGGCGGGGCCGCGCGGGCGCCCAGCTCGCGGCCACGGGCGTCCAGGAATACCAATTCCACTCGCGCCCGATCGTGGACCAGTCCCCGGCAGGCGACGCGGCAGGAAAACCGATATTGGTAAATCGGGCTGGCCGGCAACAGCGGGCACCGGGCTTCAAAACGGCCGCCATCCATTTCGACACGCAGGTAACGATCCACGCCCGCGTCGGCGACCGAGGGGGGCAAAGGCAGTTGTCGCAACCCTTTGAAGTTTGCACCTTGAAGAAATTGGTTGCCCCAGTCGCGTGCCCGCAGCAGCGCCGCGTCGACCTGCACCAACGCCGCTTCACGCTGTGGATCTTTGGCGGTGATCTTGGCACGAACGTACTTGGGGTAACCCACACTTAAACGGCGTTTCCAATCGTCGGGCCAGCCGGTGTAGGACGGGTCATCGCGACGCGAGAAATCCCACAGGTATTTCGCCGGGGTGGTTTCGCCCGCTGGCGCCTGCGGAACATCGCGCGGGGGTGTCTGCAAAAGATCGCCGCTTGCCGAGCGGCCGCCGATCGCGTTATTTAACGGCTCCGCGTTTGTTGACGGCTTCGCGTTACTTGACGGCTTTGCGTTCCCTATCGGCTCCGCGTTACTGAACGGGCTGGCGAGCGTGTCCGGCTTCCGTTTTGTGTCCTGGGTCGGTGACGCCCGCTGGGCATTCGCCGTGCTCAATCCGGCAGCGCAGACCAGCGTTGCCACCCGGATTCCAAGCAAGCCCATTTTGCACCTGGCCGGCTTCCCAAACACCATTTCCACTTGGCTCCCGTGAAAAAAATCTCGATTCGCACGGATGTGCTGGGTCTCCCGCTGCGTCAATCACTTGACCTGGCCGCCCAGTGGGGCGTTTCGGCTGTTGAATTGGACGCCAGAAACCAAGTCCGCCCCTCGGAATTTTCGGACACCGCGATTCGTCAGTTGCGAAAAATGCTGGACGATCGGAATCTTCGGGTTAGTTCGCTGCGTTTTGTGACCCGTCGCGGTTATGACGTTGCGGCGGATTTGGACCGCCGCATCGACGCGACCAAGGACGTCATGAAACTGGCCCACCGGCTGGGCGCGAATCTGGTCATCAATTCGCTTGGTCGGATTCCCGCGGCCGATTCGATTGCACGCGCACCGTTTGAACAAGTGATCGATGATTTGGGCCGCCACGGTGCGCGGGTTGGCGCGTTTCTAGCCGCCGAAACCGGCCAGGACGACCCGGCCGAATTGCGTGCCGTGTTGGACGCCAGCGAGGATGGTTATGTGGCGGTGGCGCTGCACCCGGGGCAGTTGATTATTCACCAACATGACATCGCAAACGCCGTGACCGTGCTGGGTTCGCGGGTGGGCATCGTGCATGCGGTCGATGGAGTGCTGGATTTGGCCGAGGGCCGCGGGCTGACCGTGCCGCTGGGCCAGGGCATCGCGGATTTCCCGTCAATCCTGGGGCGTTTGGAGGAACACGGCTTTGATGGTTTCCGGGTCGTCGGCCGGCGTGGCGGCGGCGGCGATGTCGCCCAGTCCTTGGCCTACCTCCGCGAAGTCTCGCGGGCCTGAAGGGGGCCTGAACGAGCCTAACCAGCGGGCCTGAGTGAGCCCACCTCGCGGGTCAAGACTTCTTGCCCAATGGCGTCCGGGCACCTACGCTTGTCGCCCTTTGCCGCGAACCTATCAATATCGGAAATTCTGTGTCCGGAACCAGCGTCATTGGCTTGCAGTGGGGTGACGAGGCCAAGGGGAAACTGGTCGATCTGCTGGCCCCCCGCTTCGAAATGGTCGTCCGCTATCAGGGCGGCGCCAACGCCGGCCACACCGTTGTCGCCGGCGACCAAACGTACAAACTGCATCATATTCCCAGTGGGATTTTGCACCCGCACGTCCAGAATTTCATCACGCCCGGCGTGGTCATCAATCCCGCCACGATCATTGACGAAATCGACGCACTGGGCGGCCGCGGGATTGATGTGACGCAAAATTTGCGGATCAGCGAGCGGGCGCACTTGGTGATGCCCTGGCACTTGGTCGAGGACCGTGTCATCAACCAAACCCAGTTCAAAGGCGAATCGATCGGGACGACCAATCGAGGCATCGGGCCTTGCTACCGCGACAAGGTCGGTCGCACGCACGCGATACGCATGGCCGATTTGGTCAGCGACGGGCGGGACACGCGAATACAAACAGTCGCGGAACAAAAGCGAGATTTGCTTGCCGCCCTGGGCGCGACACCGGAGGACTTACAAGAACTTGCACCCGAGAAGATTATCGCCGCCGCCGGCGGCTGGGCCGAACGTCTTGCGCCCCTGGTTGGCGATACCACCGAAGTCCTGTTGGATGCCGCCCAGGCCGGTCGCCGGATGCTGTTCGAAGGGGCCCAAGGCGCGTTGCTGGACATCGACCATGGGACCTTTCCGTTTGTCACCAGCAGCAACAGCAGCGGTGTGGGTGTGTGCGCCGGCGCGGGCGTGCCGCCACGTTGGATCCACCACGTGCTGGGCGTCTGCAAGGCTTACAGCACCCGAGTCGGTGGCGGCCCGTTCCCCAGTGAATTGCACGACGAAACGGGCGAGCGGATTCGACAACTGGGCAATGAATTCGGCACCACCACGGGGCGTCCGCGTCGTTGTGGTTGGTTTGACGCCGTCGCGGTCCGCTACACCGCGCGGCTGTCAGGGGTGACCCGCTTGGCGTTGATGATGATGGATGTTTTGGCACACCTGGACGAAATCAAAATCTGCGTCGCTTACGAAGTCGACGGCCAGCGGCTGGATCGCTTCCCCGCCGACGCGGAAATCTTGCGACGCTGTGTGCCGGTTTATGAAAGCCTGCCCGGTTGGAAACAACCGCTCGATAACGCCCGCCATGTCGATGATTTTCCACCGCGGGCGATGGATTACGTACGGCAAATCGAAGATCGCGTGGGTGTGCCGGTGGGGGTGCTTTCGGTGGGACCCGATCGCAGCCAAACGATCGCCACGCCGGCCGCTGCGGAAATGAACCTGGCTTGGGACCATCCCGGATGAACGACAAGGCGGACACGCCCGACGATCCCCGCCATGTCGCCATCATCATGGACGGCAATGGTCGCTGGGCCCAACATCGCGGTCTGCCACGAATCGAAGGCCATCGGCGTGGCGTGGCGTCGGTGCGTGCGGCTTGCGAAACCGCCACCGCCCGCGGCATCCAGGCCCTGACTTTGTATTGCTTGTCCAGCGAAAACTGGAAACGGCCACAAGACGAACTCGACTTCCTCATGGCTCTGCTCAAGCAATACTTGATCGAAGAGCGGCGATTGATCATGGACCAGGCGCTGCGTTTGTCGACCATCGGTCGCCGCGATCGCGTGCCCGCCGACGTGATCGAGGAACTCCGACGCACCGAAGAAATGTCCGCCGGCAACGACGGCACTCGCCTGGTGTTGGCCATCGATTATGGCGGGCAGGATGAATTGCTGCGGGTGATGCGGGGGCTGGCCTCGCGGGCACGCGCCGGCGACTTGGACCCCGCCGAAATCACGCTCGAACACATCAACGGCAACTTGGACACATGCGATTTGCCCGACGTCGATTTGCTGATTCGTACCGGCGGCGATTGTCGCATCAGCAACTACTTGTTGTGGCAAATCAGCTACGCCGAATTGTATTTCACCCCCACCCCGTGGCCGGAATTCCGCGCCGAACACTTTGTCGAAGCGATTGAGGATTTCCGGCGGCGGCAACGCCGCTTTGGCGGGCTGGGCGACGCGGACGATGATGTCCGTTTGGCTTAGCCGCGGACCGGCTTTCGTTGCCGCCGCGAACCCGCCTCCGCTGCATCGACTTGTGGTTTGTCCCCTTTCGACGACAACCCGGGTTCCGATTTTTCGGGTCCTATTCAACCTGCGGCTGGCCAATAGATAAACCGCACGCAGACGCCGATGGCGAAGTTGACTTTTGAAAACCACGATTAGCTTGGCCAAGCATCAAAGTCTTTCAATTGGGGCAACACCGATGAATGATGCGGATGGACAGACACCAAACCGGCTGTGGGATGCGGTTTCGCAGTGGATCAAATCGCTGGATCAAGACACGATCGAGCGGGTCCGGCGGGGTGAGAGTTTTGGCAATTCACAAAGCGGCAAACGGATCCGCGAGGCTTGGTCGCTGGAGGATTGCGACAGCGAATTGGTTCGCGACGTCGCCGACCAGTACGGCATCGAAGACGCCCAGGACATCAGCGGTTTGATCCTGGCTTGGGGCACCGCCGAACTTCGGGGCGAGGCCTTTGACCCCGGCGAATACATCAGCGGCCGCGGCGATCATTGGCACCAGGTCGGACGGAAATTCCTGCCCGGTGAACAGCCCAACGAAAAATCCAGTGAACAGCCCACCAAAAAATCTGGTGAGATGTCCGGTGAACAGGCCCGCAATAAATTCGAGAAGGAATCTGGCTCGTAACCCCCGCCAATCTCAGCACCAATCGCAAAATAACGCGCTGTCAGCCTGGGATTGACTTCGCCACCCCGGCGCCGCGTGTTGCATGAGCCGCTGGATCGCTTGACACGCCGCATCGACTCGCGCAAACTGCATTAGTGCACTAATCAGGAGCGGTTGGATGAAAATTGATACCGGGGGCGACGTGCCGATCTTTCGGCAGATCGCCGAGCAATTGCGAAAACAAATCGAAAACGGCGTTCATCGACCCGGCGAGGCGTTGCCGTCGCTGCGGGCGATGGCGCTGAAACTTCGCGTCAATCCCAACACGGTTCAG
The DNA here is from genome assembly GCA_039201055.1 of Planctomycetota bacterium. Classification (GTDB taxonomy): domain Bacteria; phylum Planctomycetota; class Planctomycetia; order Pirellulales; family Pirellulaceae; genus Rubripirellula. Next base: position 5,259 of record JBCCRW010000368.1, read on the forward strand.
CGTGCCTACGAATTGCTCGAACGCGAGGGCGTTGTCCAATCCCGGCGTGGTGTCGGAATCTTTGTGCGCCAAATCGACCCGCGCGATGGTCGTGTCGAAGAACGCCTGTGCGAAAAGCTGCGACCGCTGGTCCAACGTTCGCTCAAACAGGGGCTTGCACCCGATCGCATTCGTACGCTCTTCGATGTCGTGCTGCGCGAATCGCTCGCCGAAGTGGATGCCTGATCATGCGTGCGAGCGAACCATTGTCAGAATCGTTTGATCATGCTGTCGATATTCGCGGTGTCACGAAGCGTTTTGGACGCAGCGTGGTTGCCG
>JBCCRW010000369.1:0-5506 GCA_039201055.1 Planctomycetota bacterium
CACACGACATGGTGCTTTGCACCCAAAAGGATTGGGTCAAAATCCGCCGGCAAGAACTGGGTGGCAAAGCGCTGCGAGCAATCATCATTGATCTCCATTGGATCGACGACCCGTCATCGCTGTTTGGCGACTTGGAAAATTGTGCCGGCGAGGCGCCGCAGTCTAGCGTATCGCAATCTAGCGCATCGCAATTCAGCGCATCGCAATCCAGCGCATCGCAATCCAAAGCATCGCCGCCCGCCGGCCCCCGCACCCACTCCTCCACCTGAATCCCCGCCCCGCATCTTCGCACTGCCCCCGATTGCCATGCTTGCTTCGCCTCGCCGTGCCACCGGCATCTCGATCACCATCTGGCTCGCGTGTTGTTGCGGGTTCTCGTTGCCAGTTCCCGCGTCTGCCGACGACGCCATCGCACTTCGCATCGACACCGCCAAAGCGTCGCGGGATTTGCAAATCGAGCCCCAAGATTCCCAAGTCTACGAACTGCACAGTGTGGGCAACGACGCCTACCTGATTTTCGACATTCCGCAAACGACGGCATTGACGGGCGGACATGTCATTCTGGAATTCGAAGCGTTTTCACCGCGATCGGTGCTCGGGTTGGAAGTCTTCCTCGGCCCACCCTTCAAGCCGCAAAGCCGCATCGTTGCCGGAAGCATCCCACGTAGCGAATCATGGATGCCGGTGACGATCGATCTGGGGAATGATCGCGATGCCTCAAAGCTTGCGTTTGCACCCGATTCACAAGACGTCGTCGGAAAATCAATCAACGAATTTCGCAAGCTGCGTGTGGATTTTGGCCAGCAGCGGGATCGAACGCTTCAAGTTCGGAACTTCAAGCTGCGACCGCCAACGCAAAAAGAGATCGAGCGGAAAGTTCGTGCCAATATCGAGGTCGTCACCAAGCTTGCGCAGCAGGCTCGGCGTGAACAATTCTTCGCGGCCAAGCTGCCCGCGACGATCACCGGCGTTCGCGTCGATGCCCAATCCGTATCGGTCCAGACTTCGCCGCCCCGTTCGAAATCCGTTTCTCTACTCGAACTCGCACCGGAGTTCAGCTTCGCGTCTGACGGGCGGATCGCTGAAGATCGCTTTTTCCTATCATCGGATGCGGGCATTTTGTCCATCAACGACTGGACGGGAAAGCCTCCGGTGTCGTTGCCACGCTTTGCGGACGTGACCGGCGACGGTACCCGCGACCGCATCACGTCGCGCTGGGTGATGGCGATCGATCGCGGGGAAGAATCCGACGTGCCCGGCCGCTGGGAACTCGTTTCGCATCCGCGCTACGCCGACGATTTGGATGCGGCGGCTTCCAGCTCGCTGGCCAAACAAAACGCTAAAGGTCTCAAGGGGATGGGCGGGATCTCCGCCCATTATCCACTGGGCGAATTGTTGGAGTTGGGAATCGAACACATCACGATCAATGTCGTTTTAAATCATCTGGTTGATTCCAAGTCGCACCCGGCTTGGGAAACCATGCGGGTGGACGGCCGCGATTGGTGGGTCAACACGCGATCGTTGCGTCACATTGATAAAGTCACGCGCTTTGCCCGCGACCATGACATGGTGGTTTCGGCCATCCTGCTGGTGCGATTCGGTGACGGCGATCATGAACAGCAGCTGATTCATCCCGAGGCCGATCCCGCGGGCCACTATGCGATGCCCAATCTGACCTGCCACGAGGGTGTCCAGGCGTATCAAGCGTCGCTGGAACTGCTCGCGCGACGATACCTGGCCGAGGGTTCGCCGCACGGCCGCATCGCAAATTGGATTGTCCACAACGAGGTGGGCTACGGCTGGGAATGGACCAACATGGGGCGGCAACCCTTGGGATTGTTTGTCGATCATTACCTGCGTTCGATGCGTTTGGTACACAACACGACGCGGCGATACGATCGGCACGCGCGGGTGTTTATCTCGCTGACTCATCACTGGGAAACGCCACCGGATCCGACGTGGCGCTCCTATTCCAATCGCAAGATCCTGGCCGAACTGCTTCGCTCCACCCGCATCGAGGGCGATTTCGCTTGGGGCATCGCGTATCACCCGTACCCCGAGAATTTGCGTCAGCCAGACGTGTGGGACGATCAAACGGCGATCGATGACGACCGTTCGCCACGGATCACGATCAAAAACTTGCAGGTCTTGGACCGCTGGATGCAGCGGCCCAAGATGCTTGATTCCAAGGGCCAAATTCGCGGGCTGATCCTATCCGAACAGGGCTTCAACACGCCCGATGAATCCGATCGCAGCCAGCGGGTGCAGGCGGCAGCGTTCCTGTACACGTGGCAAAAATTACGGCAGATGAAAACCGTCGAAGCGTTTCACAATCATCGCTGGATCGATTCGGCCGACGAGGGTGGATTGCGATTGGGAATCCGGACCTTGCCGTCGAAGCAACATCCCTTTGGCCGGAAAAAGTTGGCTTGGGAGGTTTACCGCGCGATCGACACGCCGGACGAAGAAAAATACCGACCGCTGCTGGAAGAACAGCTCCGCTAGCTAGACACGAAAGAACGGAATGCTGCCGGGGTACTTCCACACTTCGCCCTGGCTCGCTTTGACGGCCCCGACGATCGGAAACACGATCGAGAGGATTGCCAAAACGGGGAGCAGAAAAAAACCGACGACGACCAAACAGAGCGCGAGTGTCAACAGGAAATAGATGAACTCGGAAATCATCCAATTGGCGACCACACGACCGTGAGCATCCAGGGATGGCAGTTCATTCTTTTTGATTTGCCAAATCACAATCGGGGCAATCAACCCGAGCAGTGGGATCGCGTAGCCCGCAAATTGTGACAGATGCAGGATCAATGCCCATTGCTGTGTTTGGGAATCCTGGCCGGCTGTCATCGGTTTGTGTTCCAGTGGAGCCGAATAGGGATTCTGCGGTCCGTGCGGCGAGGATGCGTTGCTCATGGCGATGTCTAGCGGTGCGTATGGCGGTGCGGATCTCGGTCGTGATGTTCTTGGTCAATGTGGACGTGCAGATGTCCGTAGTTTTCGAACAACCACCGCCAACCCGCGTCGGTCACCGCGGAATCATCCAAGTATAAGGATTCCAATTGAGGCATGGCGGCGATTCGCCGGAGCCCGTCATCGGTGATGGGAACGCCGATCAAATGCAGGGTGCGTAGCGTTTTGATTTCGGTGATCGCGCGAGCGACGTCACCGGAAAGCTGGGGCGAACCCAGGCGCAGCGAGCGTAATCGTTCCATTTTGGCCAATTCGCGAACGCCCTGACTGGTGCAACGAGCGTGCGGCAAATTCAACAACCAAATCGATCTCGACTCGGCCAATGACTTCAGACCCTCGTTGGTCACGGGTGACAACCGCAAACGCAGTTGGGCCAACTTTGGCATCTTCGCGATCGCGGGCATCGACGCGTCGCCCAAATAGCCTTTATCGACCAGCAACGCTTCGACGTCGGGCATCGGCCCGATGTCGGCGAAGACGTCGTCGTTGATTGAAAACTGGTTCAACACCAGGACTTTGGATCGATTCTGACGGGCCTCGTCGGCCCTCCGTAGCAGGCGAACGCGGGGCGAAAGATCGACGATCGTGATGTCATCCGCCGAACCCGTGTTTTGGTACGCTGCATAGATCAATGCGGCAAAGGTCGCCGCCAGCAGGACCGCGAGCGCGATCAGCTTGATGCGCCGGAGATTGCTGATCGACTTGGGGTCGACCCATTCTTCTTCAATCTCATCGCCCGGCAGGACGCCCTCGACCGCCGAAAGCTGGCTTTCCAGCGATTGGGTTTCCGGCAACACCCGCCGGGGTTCAACTTGATCGTCGCCCAGATCGCGGATGGGCGTGTCGGACTGGGAGGGGTCTGCTGCCATGACTTAAAAAGCCGAAGCGCCGTGACCCGGGGCCACGACGCTTCGACCATTGATCGGTTCCGTTGCCGAGCCGAACGTCGAACGCGACGATTGACCCAGAAACCGTCGCTCGAAAACGGCCAACACCGTGACTAAATTCACGGCTTCAGCGTCTTCCCGCAAAGAACGTCTTCCGACAACGGAACGTGATAATCCGTTGATTACGACGCCGGTCAAGGCGCTGTCAAGTTCAATCGGTTCCGGTGCCCATCGCACGGGGGCGGTTCCAGCATTAGTCCTTGCCGTAGTGCTCGACCTCGGGCCAATAAACGTCTTCAAATGCGCCGGGCTCGTGGAAGTCGGGGCTGTTGTCCAGATCATGACATTCCAGGCACTTTTCCTTGGCACGGGAAAGCGGCAGTTTCATGGCTTCGCGAAGACGAGCGATTTCCTCGGCGGCCACACCCGAGCCCTTCATTTCGGCGGCGCTATGTGCGGCACCGGGACCGTGGCAATTTTCGCAGCCATTGCCAACCAGCGGCTTTGATTTTTCCAGCGACACGTAGCCGCTTTCGTACGGATAGTAATTTTGTGGGTTCCAGCCCGTCACATGACAAGACAGGCATTCGGGATCGAAATGCCGCGCGACGTCCCCGCGGCCTTCGGGCGGTTGGACAATGTCATCGGTTGCCAAGGCGTGCATCGAATTTTCCCAAACCTCCATCGCCGAAGTGTGACATTTGCCACAGGTTTGCGAGCCCACGAACTTATCGCCGCTTAAATGCGGTGTCGCCGGCAGCAGCCCCAGGCCCTCCAAGCCGACTTGCTTGAGTTCGTTTTGGTAGTCGGCCATCAGACGTCGCATCTCCGGTGCGTCGGCAAATTCATGGGTCAGCGGAACGCGGGCATATTTGAAATCGGCGTTCCTGCTCAGCCCCACCAGACCGGCGTACATGCCCTTGTTGCCGGTCAGAATCATACGCGACGCGGTGCCTTCGACCTTCATCGGTTCAAACGTCGGTTCACCGTATCCGCCGCTGACGACCCACAAGTCGAAACCGGGCACATCAACCATCAACTGCTTGGCTTTGTCTTCGTCGCCGTAAAACATCATCACGCTGAAATCCGCCGTTTTGACTTCACCGCTGGCGGCAACTTTGGCAGCGGACGCCTTGAGTTCGCCGACAACGATGTCCTCGGACGGATCGCTGTTGAGCGATTTTGGATCCAGGAGGGCCGATACGGCGACCCGCTGGCCGCCTTTTTCGATCAGCGTGACCGGCTGCGAATATTCTTCGGCGTACAGCACCACGTTGGCGGACGTCAGCGGGATGTCTTGGGCGGCACCAAGCAATTGAAAACCCAATTCAACATCATCGGGACCGATACCGGTGGTGACATAGCCCATTTCGTTCAGCGCTTCGATGGTGCGGCGAAGCTTGGTTTCGGCCTGCACCCCGAAGCGGCGGACTTGGTTGCCAACGTCAAGCGGTGCCAATTCCCAGCCGCGGTCTCGCAGACCCTTCAAAAATGTAAACCGCCTCGCAACACCACCTTTCTGACGATCCAAACCGGTACAGCCGCAGGGTTCCAGGTAGCCGTGTTGGTCGCCGGTGAACACGAGCGTCAAATCGGGTTTGGCCCAATCCATGTACGCGGGCGGCTTGGCGGCGTCG
>JBCCRW010000370.1:0-5482 GCA_039201055.1 Planctomycetota bacterium
GAGAGTGCCCGCAGGCGACCACAGCCGCTCCCAACGCGATCGCCCGCAGAAAATCGGACAAAATTTTCGGGCCACGATCAACCGGCACTAAATCAACAGCCCGCTAGCCGCCGGTATCGGCACCGGAAACCGACGGCTGGCGCCTGGTCGCTCACCCACGACGGCTTACGCCACATCAACCACCGCCGCTGACTAACGCGGTGCTTTTTCTACGCGAATGTGGTCGATAAACAACCGCGTTGGCGAGTACACGGGGTAGCTCTCCAAATCCAAATACCGGATCCGGGAAAGATCCAAGCGACGCGCGGGGTCGCCGGATTCAAAATCCGCTCGTTCCAATCGCAAGGTTTGCGCTTGCCCTCGTTCCAACCAAAACGTTTTGCGAAGCGCCTGATGTTGCCCCGATTCGCACAACGAATCGATCACCGAAACACGAAATCGAACCGTCGGGTTTTCGTTGTCGGCCGCGGAGGTGACATCCAGTACCAGTGCCTGCAGGCCGCTCCAATCGGCATGCATCTCCGTCAATGTCATGCTGGACACATCGGCCGGTCGCAAACGCAATTCAATGCTGTGGCGGCCGTGCATGACGTGTTGATCGCTCAGGTCACGACCGGAATTGCGAAAGTACCAACGCGTCAATTCTCTGCGATGTTCGAACGAACCCAAAACGGGAAAGTCGGCGGTCACGCGGCGGACATCCGCGAGCACCAGAAACGAATCGTGCGACGCGGCGTACAACGCGGCGATCGCGATCCCGCCACCCACCCAGCGTAGCCGCGGCCGATGCCAGAAACGGGACAGTCGCACCGAAACATCGATCACCAACGCCGCCAAAACACCCCAGCTGTTGGCCACCACGTCGTGCCAGGATGCACTGCGAGTTCCCATGAACTGCGCCGCTTCCATGGCCATCCCCGCAAGCACCGCCGCCAGTGCGACCAACGCCGCCCGCCTGAGAATCTCCCAGTGCGACCGGGCGTCATGTTCACTCACCGCCGATCCGGTGTGCCAGGCCCACAACCCGACCAGCGTCAATGTCATGAACAGGGGCGCGTGGACCAAGTTGCCCAACGCCGCCGACAGTCGACTGGACATCGGCAGCGGCATCAGCAACCCGCAGACGGCCAATAAACCAACGCCCGCGCAAACACAGCCGACCCGGACGCGAGTGTCCAAGTCCACGACCGCCGGCGCGTCCGAATCGGTCGCTTCCGTCGGATCGACGGACGTCGTCATGTGACTTCGATCATGGCCTTGATCGCACCGGCGTCAGGATGAATCAAATCGGCGAATTCGTCGCAAACGTTATCAAAGGTCGTGCGATGGGTAATCCAGGGATCGGTTTGAATCGTCCCCGCTTCGATCAACGCAATGATGCGCGTGAAGTCCTCGGGCAGGGCATTCCGCGAAGCCAAGATGGATGCTTCGGGCCGATGTAAAACCGGATGACGAAACGTGACCTCGTCCGTCGTAATGCCGACATAAACCAGCCGCCCGGTGGGCGCGACATACGCGAGTGATCCGGACATCGAATGCCGATTGCCGGTCGCGTCGATGACGACTTGATAGCCGTCGCCGCCGGTGATCTGGGCAATCGTCGCCTCGTGCTCGCCGTCCCGATCAAAGCGGACCAGATTTTCGATGCCGTAATTTTGCTTGACGAACTGCAAGCGGTCCTCGTTCATGTCCATGACCGAAACGGTCGCACCGGTCAGACGCACAAATTCGAGCGTCGCCAAGCCGATCGGGCCGGCACCGATGACCAGTGCATGATCCCCTTCAACGGCTTGGCCGCGGTTGCTGGCGTGACAACCGATCGCCAATGTTTCGACCAATGCCAGGGCATCGAAAGAAAGCTGCTTGGACACATGCAGTTTTCCGGCACGGACGTGAAACGATTCGCACAAACCGCCGTTGGTCATCACGCCGATGACCTGCAAATTCTTGCAGCAGTTGATCGCACCGCGCCGGCAAGCGTAGCAATCGTCGCAGTGCATGTACGGTTCGACACTGCAGCGATCGCCCACCTGGACATTCGTCACACCATCGCCGACGGCAATGACCTCGACACCCAACTCGTGGCCGGGAATCCGCGGAAAATCAAAGAAGGGAAACTTGCCCAAAAAGCAACTCGCATCGGTCCCGCAGATGCCCATCCGATGAGTCCGCACGTGGGCCATGCCGGGCGCCGGATCACCGGGCGGGTCGACTTCGACACGTGTGGCCTGTTGAACTTTCGTGAATTCAATCGCCCGCATGGGAACCGCCTTTGGAGCCGCTGGGAAGGTTGTAAAAGTGGGCGGCGGTGCCACCGCGAATCGCGGCCTGTTCGGAGGGTGTCAACGCCGCGATCAGTTGTTCCGTCACCGATTGCCAACGTCCGTATTCGGTTGCCAACAAGCACACCGGCCAATCGCTTCCAAACATCATGCGTTCGGGCCCAAAGGCTTCTAAAACGGTGTCAAAATATGGCCGAATCGTTTCGATGTTCCAATCATCATCGCGGACTTCGGTGGCCACGCCGGACCACTTGCACCAGACGTTGCCACGCCGCGAAATCTCGCTCAGGTGCTTCTTCCAGTTTTGGTCAAAGTTGTCGGCGGCAATGGTGGGCTTGGCGATGTGATCGATCACGATCCGCAAGTCGGGATGTTTGTCGACAAATCGAACGGACGTTTCCAATTGTCGGGCAAAGATCAACAGGTCATAGGTCAAACCCCGCGCCGGCAATTTGTCCAGGCCACGATGAAACGCGTCGCCCATCCAAAAATCGTCATCGCGTAGATCCTGGATGACGTGTCGCAATCCCACCAATCGTTTGCGACCGGAAAACCGTTCCAAGTGGGCGTCAAAATCGCCATCGGCGATGGGCAACCAACCCACAACGCCGACCATCCGGTCGCAGATTTCGGCGGCCGCCAACAGATCCTCGGTCTCGTCGACAAGCTGCCGAGCCTGGACGGTTACAAACCGATCGATGTTTTGATCCCGGGCAAGTTGCGTCAGTTCGTCGATCCAAAAGTCACGCCGCAACGCGGGCATCTCGGGCCCAATCCACGGGTACTGTTTAGAATCGTAGCGCCATAAATGATGATGCGAGTCAATATTCATGGCCGGATGATAGCCCGGTGCATCGTGCAGATTAAGACCCGCCCTCACAATCGTGCGATTCACAAAATCGATCGTCATCGGAAACTTCGCGGCACCACCAAATATGTGCCCGCGGCAACGCCGAAGTCCTCATTATCGCCGGGGAATCTCCCTCCTCCTTCCCGCTTCGGCGATGCCGCTTGAATCCCCATCCATGGTTTTCGAGGGGCCACAAATCGCGTGACCGCGATAGCCGTATCCACCGATCATCCCTCCAGGCTCCGATGTCGACTCGTTCCGTTGATCTCAATCCCGATTCGTTAGAACTTCGCGAAGCGACTTCGTCAGCCCGCCGCAAAACTGGTCCCAAACGCGATGTCGCGCAATCGCCGCTTGAAACGTACCTGCGCGAAATTAACGAAACGGCGCTACTGACCGCCGACGACGAAGTCGAATTGGCCGAGCGGATCGCTCAAGGTGACGTTCAAGCGCGCGACCGCATGGTCCGCGCCAACTTGCGTTTGGTCGTCAACATCGCCCGCGGCTACACCGGCAAAGGCTTGGGGCTGCAGGATTTGATCGAAGAGGGCAACTTGGGTTTGTTGCGAGCCGTCGAGGGTTTTGACCCGACGGTGGGAACACGGTTCAGCACCTACGCGAGTTATTGGATCAAGCAATCGATCAAGCGGGCGTTGATCAATTGTGGCAAGACGATTCGCATCCCCGCCTACATGGTCGAATTGTTAAGCAAGTGGCGACGCGCGACCGCGCGCTTAACCGAGGAACTCGGTCGCACGCCGACCAACGAAGAGGTCGCACGCGTGCTGGGCTTACCCAAGAAAAAATTGCCCATCATTCGCAAGGCCATTCGCATCAACAATTCGGCCCCGCAAAGCGATGGCGCCGACAATGGTTGGTCGTTGGGCGAAATGGTGATGGACGAGCGATTGAAGGCACCCGACGAACACCTGCTGGACCACGATATCCTCAAGCACGCCATGGAGCTGCTGGGCGATCTGGAAGAACGCGAATCGGCGGTGCTGCGAATGCGTTTCGGTCTGGGCGGCGCCGAGCCCAAGACGTTGAAGGAAATCGGCGAAGCACTCGGTTTGACCCGCGAACGCGTTCGCCAAATTGAAACCGAAGCCCTGCGTCGTTTGGCCGATGGGCTGACCGATCCCCGCGATCGGTTTTGATCGCCCGCCGCTCGGTTTTAATTGCCCGCAGGCCAGTTTTGATTGCCCGCTGCTGGCCGGGCTGCCTATTTTCCGCCGCTCTTGCGCCGCGTTTTCTTCTTGGTGGGCTTGGAGCGAGACGCTCGCTTCGTGTTGGAAACGATTGTCTTGCTTGATGCCCGTTTCTTGGTAGCCGCCCGTGTCTTGGTGGGCGTCTGTGTCTTGGTGGGCGTCTGTGTCTTGGTGGGCAGTTCGGCTTTGGAATCGGTCGACGGTGAATCGGCCGTCGACGCCAAGGTGATTTCCAGGCCAAAGCTTTCAAGTGTGCCGACATCCCGCGACGCTTGGTCTTCGATGCGTAGTGTCCAGGTTCCCTGGCTTGCGTTGCCAAGCAGGCTGGCGAGGGGTTCGTGCAGCGACGCGCGATAGCTGCGACGCAGATTGTTGCCGCTGCCACCCTGGCGTGATTGCAGCACGACCGGCTGGCTGACACCGGGTGCTTTCAGGGTCAAAACCAAATCGCCGACAAAGGTGTGAGCGATATCCACGCGGACGTTTAAATCCTCGATCACACCCGCTTCAAAGATTTCCAGGTCGGCCGAAAAGGCGCCCTGATCGGGGATCCTCTTGAAGAAGGTCTTCGAGACACGGATTCGTTCGGCCTGACGTGGCTGGGCCAATTGGACCGCCCGCATGGCATTGAGTCGTCCGTATCCGTACAGCTCGCTGTGGCCGTCGGCGCCATAGTTTCCGCTGGCCGTGTCAATTTGGTCGCAGCAGTCGCGCATGATGTCGCGAACTTCGGTCCAAGTCAGGTTGGCATTGACCGCCAGCACCAAAGCGGCGACGCCCGCCGCACCGGGACAAGCACTGGAGGTTCCACCAAACGCGTTGGTGTAGTCTCCGGCAAGATCACCGCTGACGGTATCGCCGGCGTTGTAACCAGCACCGGCCTGGCGGTCGGTTGTCCAAATGCCGGTCGTTAGAGGATCGGGATGCCCAAAGGGCGGAAAGCCAAAATCGTTACTTGGAAAACAACACCACAACGAATCCCCGATGTCGCTATAGACACTGCGTGTGCCGCGATCATTGCACGCGGCGACGGCCATCACTCGGTCGTGGCTTGCGTAGCCGTCGTTTTCGACCGATTCGTTACCATTTCCGGCGGCGAAAAAAATCACGCATCCCAGCCCATTGCGACCCTGGGTGACGGC
>JBCCRW010000371.1:0-5479 GCA_039201055.1 Planctomycetota bacterium
GACAATCCTGTGGGGCTGCCTGGGACCGATCTTGTTCGGATTCTTGCTGTTTCGAATGTTGGCGCCGCCCGCGGCGGGTGGGACGAAGGTTGCCGCCAGCCCCTGATGAAAGCCGATTCTTGGTGTGCTGGAAAAATGCCGAACACCCCGCGTTTTCCTTGGTTCCACGCGATTTTTGCAAAGGAATCCTGGCAAATTTGTGGAAACGGCCAGATCCCCGCACGGAATCAACCGGCCGGCGTCACTCTTTAAACAGACGAACCTTCGCATCTGTTTGCTTGAGCCGCTTTCCCGACCGTGGTGATCGATCATGCGTTTAACCCTCCGAACGCTGCTGGCGTATCTCGATGACACCCTGGCACCCGAAGACGCGGCGGTGCTTCGCAACAAGCTTTCCGAGAGCGGTGTGGCGACCCAATTGGTCGGCCAAATTCGGGAACTGCTGGGACGCACCGATTTGTCGGCGCCCTCGCCCATCGCCGCGCATCCAATCGAAGACGCCAATGTGGTCAGCGAGTATCTCGACAGCACGTTGACGGCCGAACAGGTGGCCGAGCTTGAACGCGCCCTGCTGGCATCCGAGCCGCATTTGGCGGAGGTCGCCGCCTGTCACCAGATCCTGACGATGGTGCTGGGTAAGCCGGCGGACGTATCACCGGAGCTGCGGCAGCGAATTTACGCATCGCCGCAACACCTTCATGACACGCCGGCGACGGACAGTTATTCATCCTTGCAGATGGATGGCGGTGTCGCGGCATCCAACAACGGAACCGGAATCGATTCCGCCGTGACGGCGGCCCTGGGTGCCGCGGGAGTTCCCGCCGCGGATTCCCAGGCGGCAGCTAGCGATGATGCCGTGTCCGACAACCCCGAAGACGCGGCCACGGCGGTGGCCGCCGGAACGCCGGACGGTGGGAGTTTGGCCGCTGAAAACTCCGCTGCGGCGCTCGAAGGAGGTGTCGTCGAACCCGTCGGCCGTACCGACTCGGGTGTTACCGATGCGGCGTCGCGAATTCGACAACGTGAAGCGGCCGGTGGTTATTCGTACGATCCTCTGTTGACCGAGGAGAGCTCGTTTCGCCCGACCCGAATCGTTTCGTGGTTGGTATCGGCAAGCCTGTTTGCAATTTTGCTGTTCGCGTTGACGAAGGTGTTCATCGCGCCGCTGTTGGACCAGCGAGTCGCTGAAAACCAAACGCCCGAACCCCCCGTGGGCGTGGGCGATGATGGAGAAGGGGTCGAGGTGATTTCGCCTGGGGATCGGACGCCCGATGGCGAGCTTGCGGATGATGGCGAGCTTGCCGGTGACGAGTTGATGCCGACGCGGCAGGCCGATTCGTTGCCGGCACCTTCGGGGTCTTCGTCCTTGGTGGATTCCGCCGAATCCGTGATGGAACCCGCCGATACGGAAGCCATCGCAGCGGGTGAAACCGATTCTCTTGCCGAAGCCGCCGGCGGCGCGGACGCCCCGGACGGTGCCGTCGAAACGAAGCCTCCGGTGCAAGAAGACGTCGCACCCATGTTGCCACCCAAACCCGAGCAGGACTTGGCTGGCCAGTCCGCTGGCGAATCGCCCAACGCCACGGCTCCGGTGCAACAAGATGATACCCTGCAGCCGCGAGAGGGTGAAATCACGCCGGCGCAAAAAGGTGACGCCATGACACCGTTGCCGCCGGCCAGTTTGGCAAAAATCCCCGACGCAATCTTGGGACCAACGCCATCGCTGCTGATCGCCATCGATGATTCGGGACAAGCGACACGAGTTCAAGCGGGCGACCGGGTGCCCCTGCGGACGCGTCTAATCGTGCCACCCAAGTTTCGCGTCGAAATTCAAATTGGCGACAGTGTGACGTGGACACTCGTGGGTCCGGGAAAAATCTCGTTGCAGCCCGATGATGGCTTATTGGTGTTGGAACAAATTTCCGGACGTTCGTTGCTGCAACCCCGCCGGGATGGAGTCAATGTTCCGCTGGCCATTGGGCCGCGGCTGTTGGCCGCTCACTTTGAAAAGGCGGATTCGTTGATTGCCTGCGAATCGATTTGGAAACGCGCCCCCGGTCAACCGCTCGATCAACCCAATCGCTTGCCCTTGGCCCGCATTTTGGCGGTTCAGGGAGAGATGGATTTTGCCGCTGGAGGTATCGACGCGGTCGCATTGAAGAATGGTGACCAATTCCAATGGTTTGGCCGACAGCCGCCGACGGTGGGGCGAGCCGGATTGATTCCGCCGTGGATTCGCTCGGACGCTCCGGTGGGTAACGACGGGCTGTTGGACCAATCGGCACGCGAGGGCTTGCTGCTGCAAATCGAACAGGATCGGCCGCTTGAGTTATCGCTTCGCGAGGCTGCCGATTTTCGTCGCCCCGAGGTTGCCGCGTTGGCCGCACAAACGCTGTTGGAATTGGGAGACGCGGAATATTTTTTCAGCAGCGAAGGTGTTTTGAATCGCCCGAAGCAAATGCTTTACTTCAAGAGCCATATCGCCGCGTTGGCCGACGAGGTGAACGAGAGTCCCCAACGGGCGGCGGAATTGCTGGCCGACATCGCCAAAATGGATTCGGCCAGCATCCGAGAGATCGAGAAACTGCTGACCGGGTTCAGCCAGGTGGAGCTTGAAAATGGCGGCGACGAAAAATTGGTCGGCTGGCTTGAATCGCCCACCATGTCGGTGCGTGCGTTGGCGATCGATCAACTCGAAGCGATCACCGGGGTGACGCTGGGCTATCGCGGCGACATGGAGCCCAAGGCTCGCCGCGAACCCTATGTCAAAAAGTGGCGGGCACGTCTCCGCAAGGGCGACATCCGCTGGCCGGAAAACGTGCAGTCGATCAATCAGGAAATGGCCAGTGCCGAACTGATCCCCGTCATCGGAGCACGCGAGGAACCCGAATCGACGCCGCCGGAATCCGCAGATTCGACGCCCGCAGACGCGACGAAAGAGTAGCTCGCCTCTCCGAGGCGAGGACAGGGAAACGCCTCGGAGAGGCGTGCTACTTTCTCTCAGAACCGCGTCTCTTCGAGGCGGAAAGTAAGTCAGCCGCCCAAACCGTCGTCTTGATCGAACACGATTTCTCGCGGCGCCGAATCACTTTCGTTGCCCCTCGATTCGCCACCCTCGTGCGGCACCTGAATCTCCTCGTTCAACCAGCTCGCCAAATCCAATTGCTGGCAACGCCGCGAGCAGAATGGAAAATGGGGATTTCGGCGACCCGGTGTGTCGTCCCCAGGATCTGGCGGGCCCTGCCGGAGTTCGGGTGGGCGTGAAATCGGTTCGACGGGCTTTCCGCAGTGGCTACAACGCATCACCTTATTGAAGCGCCACGACGGGAGCCTGTCAAATCCCCCCGGCCTGGCAACCCGCCCACCACATACCATGCCATGTCTGCCGATCCACCGACAGTGAAGTCTCCTTCATCGACCACGCAGTCGCCTGTTCGCTACCGACACCGTTTCGATTCGCCGACCGGTTATCTGCACCATCGACCGCCGTACTTGATGGTCGATCAGGTTCGTGAGATTGACGACGATCGCGTGTTGACTTCCAAAACAATCATCGGCGAAGAAGGCTTCATCCAGGGTCACTTCCCCGGTGCACCTATCGTGCCTGGCGCGATGATGCAGGAGATGACCACTCAGGCCGCCGGCGTGCTGATCGCGGCCAACTACAACCCCATGGCTGAATTCGACACCGAAGATCCATTCTTCAACACTTATGCCTTGGGTGTGCTGGTCAAAATCAAATCGGCTCGCTACCGCGGCTTTGCTCGCCCCGGTCAAACGCTGGTCATCGAAGCCACGTTGATCGACCATGTTGATCCAGTGTTCGACTTCGTTGGCAAAATCACCGTCGACGACAAGCAGATCATGCGTAACGAATTTCAACTCTCCAACATTCTCTCGAAAAAGCTTCAAGGAACCGCATGAGTATCGGAATTGGAATTGTCGGTTGTGGCATGATCGCGAACTTTCACGCCAAGGCGATCGCCGACGCGGCCGGTGCGCATTTGGTCGGCGTGACGGCGCGACGGCCCGACGCGGCGCAGGAATTTGCGGGGCAGTACGCTTGTAAGTCGTTTGCGTCACTCGAAGAAATGTTGGCCGATCGCGACATTCACGCGGTCTCGGTTTGCACGCCCAGCGGCGCCCATCGCGACCCGGCCGTCGCCGCGGCAAAGGCCGGCAAACATGTCGTGGTTGAAAAACCGCTGGAAGTGACCACCCAGCGATGCGACGAAATCATCGCCGCGTGCCAGGCCAACGACGTCCGCTTGGCCGTGACGTTCCAAAGTCGATTCCATCGCAGCAGCCAATTGATGAAACAGGCCGTTGACGCCGGTCGTTTCGGAAAACTGACGCTTGGCGATGCGTACGTGAAATGGTTTCGCAGCCAGGAGTATTACGACAGCGGGATGTGGCGCGGCACCTGGGAACTGGACGGCGGCGGGGCGCTGATGAATCAGGCCATTCACAGCGTCGATTTACTGCTGTGGTTGATGGGGCCGGTGACCGAGGTTTCCGCGATGACGGCGACCCGGAGTCACGAACGGATCGAGGTCGAGGATGTCGCCGTCGCGACGCTCAAATTTGCCAGCGGAGCCCTGGGGGTGATTGAGGCGACCACGAGTGCGTTTCCCGGCACCTTCAAAAAGATCGAAATTTCCGGCAGCCAGGGCATGGCGGTCCTGGAGGAAGAGGACATCAGCGTGTGGCAGTTTGCGGAAGAAACCCCGGAGGATGAGCGGATTCGCAACGAAATGTCGGGGCAAACGCAAAGCGGCGGCGGAGCGGCGGACCCCAAAGCGATCGGCCATCATGGGCACACGGCATTGTTTGAAGAGGTCGTCCAGGCGATTAACGAAAATCGCCCCTCGATGTTGGACGGGCACGAAGGACGCCGCAGCGTGGAGTTGATTGTCGCGGTCTACGAAAGTGCAAGGACAGGAAAACCCGTTTTAATCGGAGCCTGAACCCCCAAAGTAGCTCGCCTCTCCGAGGCGAAGAATCAAAGCAGCTCGCTTCTCCGAGGCGAATTGCAGGGAACCGCCTCGGAGAGGCGTGCTACTTTCGCGAAACAGCACTGGCCCGAGTGCCGAAGGCACGGCAGGTTGTAGCCCCGGACGCAAGTCGGGGGTCAGGCTGGAATCCCGCCGCATGGGTGAGCCGAAGGTGTGGCGACAGCCACGCGTCGGGTCGAATCGCGTTTCCTTGCACCGAAGACGTCTCGGTGCAAGCACCCGGCTCGCGGCCGTCGCCGCAATCTCGGCTCACTGATGCACGAGAATGCGCGGACGCACGAACGTTCCCCGGCCACGCGACCCAGTGCCGAAGGCACGGCAGGTCGGAGCCCCGGACGCAAGTCCGGGGTCAGGCTGGAATCCCGCCGCATGGGTGAGCCGAAGGTGTGGCGACAGCCACGCGTCGGGTCGAATCGCGTTTCCTTGCACCGAAGACGTCTCGGTGCAAGCACCCGGCTCGCGGC
>JBCCRW010000372.1:0-5472 GCA_039201055.1 Planctomycetota bacterium
GGCGGGAATCTTTCTCTGTGGTTCGGTCGCGGTGTTGTCGGCCGTGTTTTTGGTGGCCTGGGCCGTCGCCACGTTGACGCACAGCGGCGAAGTTTTGGACCCGAAAAACCCCTTTGCTGACGACCAACTGCCACCCCAAGTCCTTCCGCCGCGAGACCCTCAATTGTGAATCGCCGGGGCACCTTTGGTCGGTCCGTTCGATGTTTGCTGCTCACTTGCGTGTGGGTGCTGGCGGCGATGGACGGTTTCGCGGTCGGCGGTGACCCGCAGGTTCAAGGCGTAAAGGCTTCGCCGGACGACAACATTTTTGGGGATGTCGAAGTTGTCTATCAAAGTCCCGGGCAACCGGGCATCGGGCTCAACGCTCAACGCGCAATTCCAACATCACAGCGAAATTTCCTTCGCAATCAAGCTTTGCGGCAAAGCGATCGTTTCGATTGGTTTCACCCGATCCACAATGGGCGATTGCAAGCGGCACGATTTGATACCTACGGCCTCTCGCTGCCGCAGGACAAAAAAGCCGGCGCGGGAATCACGCTCGACGCGTTTGTCGATTGCTGGATGGACCCGGGCTACGTGGTTTTGCGAACGCGTTTGTCCAGCACCACGGGCGTATCGTCTTCCGATCAAACGTTTACTTTGAAATGCGCGACGGGGATTGCGGGTTCGTATCCCCAGGACCGCCGGATCGTTACCGACATCGCGTTTGTGTTGCCGCAGGGAAAGCAAACGGTCACCGACATCCATCGCATCCCGAATTACTCGATCACCGCCGGCATCGAGCTTTCGCTATTTCGCGACGGCCAGCCGCTTCCGGAATACAGCGGCATCATTGATCGGACGGGGAATTACACCGGAGGCTTCCGCGTGTTGGCGGATTGGACATCGGCGCAGCGGAAATCCCCGTTCGTTCGTTGGCGGGAATCCGATCTGGACTCGTTTGAGGCGGTGTGTCGCAGTGTCCCCACGATACAAATTTCGGCCGGAGAATTAGAACGATTTGATGCGAGCACTCGGGAGGGTCGAGCCGTTCGTGATTTGGTTCTGCGTGGCGGCCGCGTGCTCGTCGATGGCATGGGACTGCAGCTTTTTGAAGAGGTTCGGGCCGCGCACCTTCGCGCCGCGATCGAAACTCCAACCGAGATTGGCAATGCGAAAGTGTTCGAACAAATCGCCGAAGACCTGGCCGATCCAAAAATCGAGCGGACGCTCCAAAGCCTGGATCTTGATTCGCAAGCCACGCAAGTGGTTTCGTCACGCTCGGTGGTGTCTTTCAACTGTCTCGATTCAATGTTCCGTCGGCGGGTCGGTCCCGGCCAAATTTTGCTCGGCGAAGGCGATGTCAATCGCGTTGCCAATTCCATCACCGCCGCCGGCACACCGATGTTGAACCGAGGCGTCGACCCGATCATTGGTGATTCACGTTTTCGCAATTGGTTAATCGCCGGTGTTGCCCAGCCACCGGTGTACACCTTCATGGGTTTGTTGACCGTGTTCGTGTTGTTGGTCGGCCCGGTTGCCTATCGCAAATCGATGAAAAGTGGACGCGGCTATTTGATTTTTGCAATCGCGCCGTTGCTTGCCGCTTTGACAACGGTTTCGATGTTTGCCTACGGCATCATTGCCGATGGCTTTGGAACGGTCGCGCGAGTTCGCCAGATTACGTTTGTTGACGGTGCCAGCGGCGACGCCGGCGAGCGGATCAAGTCGACGTACTTTGCCGGCATCCGGCCCCGTGATGGCCTGCGTTTTGACGCCGACGACGAAGTCTATCCGACCTTCTACGACGAAAAGCGAACGTGGGAATCGATCGGCGTTGCCGCTTCCGATACGGTCGGTACCGTCCGCTTCGAAGGCGGCGATCAGATTTTTAGTGCCGACTTTTTGCCCTCGCGACAGCAGCGGCAATTTGTCGTGCTTCGCAATCGGCGGCAAATGGGCGGACTGGAATTGCAATCGGCGACCAACGCATCCGCCGTTTTGGTCAATCGATTTTCGTTTCCGCTACGCCGTTTGTTGGTCAAGGATTTACAAGGCCGCGTCTGGCAAGTGGACGAAATTCCCGCGGGTGCATCCGTGACCGCGCCACCGGTCAGCGGGAATCTCGTTTCCAAGATGCTCGGTTCGCTTTACAACGATTTCCGACCGGTCGCCGAAAGTTCGACCTCGCGCGGTCGCAAATCGACCAATCGCGTCGTTCGAGACTTGATTGCGGAACTGAATGGTAAATCAAGCAACGGCCAGGAACTCTTGCTCGATGGCGTGTTCGAAAATGAACTCGATCGAATTCTAAAAATCGAAGCTTCGCTGGCGCCGGGTCAGTACGTCGCGATCTCTGACGTTTCGCCCGATGTGGTCGCGGTTGCCGACACCGAACTGGTCGACAGCGTCCGCTACGTCATCGGCACTCTGGTTGATGCACCGGAGAACGCGGGTGAATGATTTGCTGGCTCCGGCGGTCCATCCGGGCACCGATCACTGCATTGAATTGCGCCGGTTGCACCGATTCTTTGGCGATACCCGGGCCGTTGACGATGTCAGTTTTGCGGTCCGTCGTGGCCACGTATTTGGCTACATCGGGCCCAACGGCGCGGGCAAAACGACATCGATGCGAATTTTGGCAACGTTGGATTTGCCATCCTACGGTGACGCGTACGTCGACGGTTTTTCGGTCATCAACGATCCCGAATGGGTTCGTAAACGGCTGGGGTTCATGCCCGATTCTTTTGGGACCTACCGCGACGTTTCCTGTGGCGAATACCTGGATTTTTTTGCCCGTGCGTACGGCTTACTGGGCCCCCACCGGGACCGGCGTTTGAAAGAGGTGTTGGCGTTCACAGGGGCCGAAAAAATGATCGACAAACCCATTCGCGGTTTGTCCAAAGGCATGAAGCAGCGGCTGTGTTTGGGCAGGGCATTGATCCATGATCCCGCCGTGATGATTCTGGACGAACCGGCGGCGGGGTTGGACCCGCGGGCGCGAATTGATCTGCGGCGGATGATCCGCGATCTAGCCAATCGCGGCAAAACCATTCTGGTGTCCTCGCATATCCTGACCGAATTGGCCGAGATGTGCGACTCAGTCGGCATCATCGAACAGGGCCGCTTGCTGGCGACCGGCAGCGTTGAAGACATCCAAAAGCAGCAGGAAGAAAATCGCGAATTGGTGCTTCGTGTTCTCGATCAAACCGTTGCCGCCGCCGACCACTTGCGAACCTTGGATTCGGTCACCCATGTTGTCCGCGATGGAGAGAAAATTCGACTCGAGTTCCACGGGGATTTGCGGCAGCAAGCTGAATTGATCGCCGATTTGAACACGCGCGGTTTTCTGGTTGCCGAGGCCAGCAGTCACAAAAAGAGTCTGGAGGACGTCTTTTTGCAGGTCACTGAAGGATTGGTGCAATGAATGGGGATTGGTGCAATGATTCTTGATGCACTTCGAATACTTCAACCACAAAACACAACAGCGGGCAGGTCAAGGCAGTGAATCATTCCCAAGACGACGGGATTTTGGAGGTCGCAAAATTGGCCGCGCGTCGCGGCGGTGCGATCTTGAAGCGGTACTTTGAACAGGGCGTCGAAATCCGCAACAAGGCCGCCGACGGTGGCAAGAGCTACGACTTGGTCAGCGACGCGGATTTGGAATCCGAACGGGCGGTGGCAAGCGTTCTTCGCGACGCGTTTCCGAACCACGAGTTGCTTGGCGAAGAGGACTTGGATGGCGACGCGGGCGCCGATCATCTGTGGATTATCGATCCGCTTGATGGCACGAACAATTTCGCGCATCGGATTCCGCACTTTGCCGTTTCAATCGGCTACTTTGAAAATTCGCGGCCGGTGGCGGGCGTTGTTTACAACCCGATCCGGGAGGATATGTTTTGGGCGACTCGCGGTTGTGGCGCCTTTCAAAGCGGCGTTTCAAACTCCGGTGCACCCACGCGTTTATCGGTCGATCCCGCCGACAGTCTAGACCAAGTCTTGATCGGCTGTGGTTTTTACTACGATCGCGGCGATGTCATGCGGCGGACGCTGGCGGCCATCGAGGAATTGTTTGGCCACGACATTCACGGTATCCGTCGATTCGGCACCGCATCACTTGATCTGGTGATGGTGGCCAGCGGTTGTGTGGGTGGCTTCTTTGAATACCAGCTTTCGCCATGGGACTTCGCCGCGGGGCAAATCATCCTGGAGGAGGCCGGTGGGAAGCTCACCAATGCCTATGGAGAGGCGATTCCTGTTGCCACGACCAGCATGGTGGCCGCGAACCCAAAACTGCACGCTATCCTGCTGGATATTGTCGGACGTCATGCACCGACTCGCTGATTCGGTAGCCCGGCAAAAGAGTAGCACGCCTCTTCGAGGCGTGACTTGCAGGATCAACGGCTCGGAGAGCCGTGCTACTTTGAAGAGACCTGCAGGATCGACGGCTCGGAGAGCCGTGCTACTTTCAACACAACGAAGCACCACACCATGAAGTCCATCAAGAAAATCCTTTTGCCCAGCGTCGTTCTCGCACTCGTTTCTTCCGCCCCATTCACAGTGAATGCGAAAGCTCAAGATTCGCCAGTTGGCGAATCTTCGTGGGCTGGGAAACTAACGACTCGCGATGCACTTCGCCCCGATGCGGTCGGCCAGATGATCGCGGATGCGAAGTACAAGGCGAAATTGCTTGGAAGGTGCCGCGTGGAGGATTTGGATCAGCAACCCTTTGGGGAAAAATTCAAGTTCGATCGGCCATTGGAGTGGGATTCGAAGTTGGTGGAACAGCTTCGTGAATCCGCGACGGACAACAACATTCGCTGCAAGCTGTTTTTGGGTACCTGGTGCGGTGATACGCAACGGGAAGTTCCGAAACTACTGCGCTTGTTCGAAACGATCCAATGGCCAATGGAAAACTTGGAGATGCATGCGGTCGACTACGTCGCCGGTCATTACAAGATGGATCCAGCTGGCCAAGCCCGCAAGCATCGCGTTCATCGTGTACCGACGTTGATCGTGATGCGTGGCGATCAAACGATCGGCCGCATCGTGGAAACGCCCACGACGTCGTGGGAAATGGACTTGGCACAGATTCTTGCGGGTCTGCCGTCGGATTCACGCTACCCGGTCGCGGATTTGGTCTTCCGCTGGGTGCAAGACGACGACGAGGCGCTGAAGTCCGTTCCCGCCGAGCCCGTCGAGACGTCCGAGGCAAAGCCTCCTGTCGATTCCGAGCCATTTCAAAAAACAGTCGATGCATTGCGTTCGCGTAGTCGGGGGCCCACGGAATTGAGCACGCTGGTTCGTGTCTTGCTGGAACGCGGGGACACTCGATCGGCATTGCGGGTTGCGAACATCAACATCCGCCTGCACCCCGCGGAACCTCGCGTGATAGCGTCGTTGGCGACCGCCGCGTTTCGCGCCGGATACCGGGATACGGCTCTTGCCCAGTGCAAGCGAGCCATCCGGATGCGGCCCCAGGAGGAACGTTAC
>JBCCRW010000373.1:0-5459 GCA_039201055.1 Planctomycetota bacterium
ATTATCCAGGGTCTACCTACACATCGTGTTTTCGACCAAACAACGAAGACCGTTTCTGGAAGTTGGCGTCGCCCCGTTGGGGCTTTTTTGTTTGTCTGTGGGATGATTCCCCAGGGCGTTGCCCCGGGCTTGCATCGGGCTGCCCCTTCGGGGCGGAAGCCAGCGGCCGCATGATGTCGCCGCAGGAAACAGCCGTGTGCCGAACGAAACCGTCGCAGGTTCAAACCCAACACCATCCACCAGACCCAACGGAGGCGGCCCTAAACCAACCCAGGGCAACGCCCTTGCTCTATATTTTTCTGCCCTCCATTTTTCTGCCGAAATTCTTCGACCGAAAGCGTCCCTTTCGCCTCGATATGCGGCCGATCCCTTTCCGGCGATGCCCCGTCAGACGTGCACTGTCCCCATCGACCACTCATTTCAACAACGACAACGTCTCTAACAACAACTTTGGCCCCATCCGCTTCGGTTCCTCGATCATCGCGATGGGCTGGTGTGTCGTTGAACTGGGAGCGTCGACCGATTCACCCTCGGCGGCGGATCGACGTCGCAAGTGGTTCAAGACCGCAAGGGCATCAAGCGGACTGACCCGGCCATCGGCGTTGGCGTCCATAAGGGCGGTCGCCGCGGTGCCGGCATCGGTGTCGTCACCCGTGGAGGCGATTCGTCGCAAGGTGTTGAGGACGGCCAGGGCGTCGCTCGGTGTTGTGTCTCCGTTGCCATTGGTGTCGGTCGGGACCAGCCGGTTGGTCGCGACATGGGTCGACAGCGAACCCGCTCCGGCGTCGCTCGTGATCGTGTAGATGTTGGCAATATCGGCGGCGGGGAAAACCAAAACATAATCATGCCCGGCCGTGAACGTCGCTGTCGTCGCATCGTTATCGGTTTGCTGGATTTCCGTCAGTGATTCGTCCAAAATTTGGAGGTTCAGTGTCGGACCGCCGTCCTCGCGGCGGAGCGTCAAGCGTGTGTCGGTTTCGGCCCTGACCAAAATAGCGGTCGGGCGGTCATCAGCGGCAAACTGATGTTGGCCCAAGATTCGTTCCGGCCGGATGAGTCGGGGCGTGGCGTCGGTTTCGGGCCGGACGTCCAGTTTGACGTTTTGCCCATCGACCGTGACTTGGTAACGGACAACCCGATCGCCCAGTTCCCCACCGGACACCACGACGTCATAGTCGCCGTCCTCCAGCGGCAACGAGTATCCGCCGCTGGACCCCGTCGTGGTACTGAATGAACCGTTGCTGCCATTGGCCGTGACGCGGACGCCGCCGAGTCCCTCGCCGACGGAATAGAAGTCATCCCCATCGGCATCGTCGAACGCGACACCCGTGAGAAAAGTGTCACTGCGAGCACCGAATTTCTCCGTCAGCCAGGCGGATCGAAAGAACGAGCCCGTTGCGGGCTCCTGGTGAAGCCCAACACCGATCTCGGCGTACCAACCCGTCATCATGTTCGCCCGATGTCCGGGACTGAGGAACAATTGGTCGTGCATCACCGTCGCCGTCGCCGCGTCGTCCTCGCGCGCGGCATTCAACGCAAGGTTCTCGCCCACACCGTGTTCGTATCCGGCCTGCCGAGCGCGATCGGTCGGCCCCTCGCCATCGGGGTTGGTGTGATCAAAGAACTGTCGCGAGTCCATGTCCTGCCCGTGAGCCAACGCCGCATCATGCAAAGCCGCATTGATCGCCAGCGGCGGCTTCGATCCGGCGGCGATCGTCCCGGGCGACAGCCCCTGATTCAGCTCGATGCCCAACCGCGTCGCCTCCGCCGCCGGGTCCGCCCGCGCCCGATTGATCAATTCGACAACCAACTGTTCGGCATCGGAAAATGCGGCCAACAGACGCCGCGGCTCAAGCCGTTCCCCCGATAGCCGCACGCGTTTGGACCCTCGCCTCGATCGCGTTGTTTGTGACTGGACTTTAGAAAATAGATTCACGCACTTCCGCATCGCTGTGTCGGTTGGTCGGAAGGAAGGAAAGTTGGGGTTAGGCAATCAGGAGTTTAGCGATTTGGCGCCACGACGCGTTGGCTTGGAGCCAACAACCAGCCGCGAAGTGGCGACACAATGTAGCCAGACGAATAAATGACCCCGTCCATTTTTGCCGTCAGACTACCTGTCAAAACTTCTGATTGGGAAAGTCCTTTGGAACCGGAATGGTAACCTTTCCGGTGGCGGCCCATTCGGTGCCGCGAAGAAACGTCGTCACAAAACTTCCTTCTTTAATCTGTTTGACGTGGTGGCCCAGAATGGTGTGAAAAACCCGCCCCTCGCCGTAGGAAACCGCCATCAATGCTGGTTCGTGGCGGCCGGTACCACGATACTCCGTCGATGAAAAGGCGGTCGCCAGAATCGTCACGTTCTCGGCGGGACCTCGCAGCTTGTCGTAGAGTTCATCGGGCCCATGTTTAAAGGTTGGAGGCAGCCCTTTCATGATCGGATGCTCCTTTTCCCTGACGACCAATTCGAATTCGTGCTGCGGCCCGTGGGCACCACCCCGTCCCTTCGATGTGTCTCGGACGACCTTGCCCACCGAATCGATATACAGATAGGGTCCGCTTTGTTCATTGCGGCCACCCCATCCGCCGAGACCTGTCATCTTGTTGTACTCAACCCAATTCGGCCAGCAATTGTTCGCTGCATGAACGGAAACCATTCCACCGCCATTGGCCATGTATTGCTCAAATGCTTTCTGGGTGGTTTTGGGCCAATCCGCAGCACCAAAGCCTTCATTGATCACCACCACATCGTACTTGCTGAAGTCCGGCTGGTAGCTTCCGTCTTCGCATGACTCTTTCGTAGATCGGGAGTGATCGACCTCGAATCGGGAGGACTTATTGAGGATTTGTATAAGGACTAGAGTCGTTTCCTCGTGGTTGTGGGCCTTTTGGGGGCCATCGGCTATCAGAACCTTGAGAGCTTCTTCGGCGAGCAGACGACTGGTGACCGTTGACGTGACCAGGATGACGGTCAGTGCCAAAAAATTTCGTTTCAGGACTTGCATAGGTATTCGCGGGGGATGGCTCGGGAAGGCGGACGGATGGCTGGGGAAGGTTGACCTTCCCGACTTCCCCCCACGATATAGCAAGTGGCAAAGAAAAAAGTCCAAGCCGAAACCAGCTTGGACATTTTTCAGTTCAATTTTCTTTGAGCGTGCAACCAGCAACAAGATTACCGCTGGTGCTCTCCTTCAGTCTAACGGCGATAGTAGCCCGTCGGATCATGGATGAAATAGCAGTCAAACGGCCTCAGCCTTGGCAGTCGCTTGAATCGAGCTCCCCGCTCATCCACTTCTTCGACACCATCAAAGCTGACGGGTTCCAGTGCCGACCCGAGGACAATGATCTGACCGCCGGCCTTACTTGTCTCCGGTTTCTTCATCACCGACTGCTCTCGAATCCGTGGCACGATATTGCCGACCCAACCGAGTTCGTGAGCGCGGTCGGCAAACTCTTCCCAGTCTCCCGTCGAACTATTCTCATACATCTGTTTGACAAATTCTTCCTGTGAGATCTTCAGCTTTTCGCATAGCGGACCCATCAGCCGTCGGGCCCACTCCTGGTTGACCTCCAATTGCTCCGCCTGCTCGGTCATATTGCCCGACAAAAAGGAGGACATTTGATGATGCAGAAGAATCGCATTGGGGTAGGCGTAGGATTCTTCGGCCAAAGTCGTGATGACGGCCGCCATGCTAGCGGCAAACGATTTGACAACGACGTGGACCGGTGCGTCACTTGCTTCCATCGCTTTGAGGATGCGATAACCAGCCATCACCGAACCGCCAGGAGAATCGTCGATCACGATGAAGATCGGATCGTCCGATTGGTTGTTATAGAAGTGAAGCCGCTCGGTGACGTAAATTGCTGTCTTTGCAGTGATCACACCATTGAGAGGAATTCGTCGGTCCGAGATGGAGAGCTCGTCCCCGCGAAACGGATCCGATTTGTAGTCGATTTCTGTCAGAACACGCGTTTTCACTTTCTCACGGCTGTCGGCGATGGAAAGCCCGGCGGTGATCTTCGAAAGCGCGAGCATTCGCTCGATGTTCGCTATCTCGTTTTCCGACTTCACCTTCGCGAGCTTTTGTTTCAGCATCGCATTTTCAGCGGCGAGTATCTCCGTTTCCAGGCTAAATGAAGCGGTTGCCTTTTTTCGTCGTGCCGACTCCAAACTGGACTCAGCGGAGAGCTTTTCCAGTTCGAGTTTGATCGAATTGAGCTCGGCATCCTGTCGCGCCTTCTCAAGGGCAGTTTTCGCTTTCAGTTCCTTCATCTCGGCTTCCATTTCAGCCAAGCGTTCAGCGCGGGGATCAATTGGCGACTCGGCGTTTGGCTCTTCCGTTTTCTCTTCGGAATCCTCTTTCGCTTCAGAATCCTCTTTCGCTTCAGAATCCTCTTCGGGCTTGTCGTCATCTGCCGCTTTATCGCCCTCCTTGACGTCGCTTTCGTCAGTTGTTTCGACGGCCGTTGCACTCTGAGCGATGGACAGATTGGGGGTCAGGATTATCAAGCAAAAGCCCGTTAAAAGCGCGGCGATGCTGATCGATGAAAATCTTTTCATGGGCGTATCCGAATGGTGAAAAAGTAGCTGTTCGCGCGTGCGAACGGCTTCAAAATGAAACAAAATGGACGCGGTTCGGTGCTATCTGCACAACAATTGCAATTATGCTCGCGAAATCGCACGGTGCAACCGAATCGAGACGCGATGCCCGATTGCTCGATGAAAATCAACTCGTCGACGCTGGGGCCGTGAAAGTTGACCTTTGCGACTTTGGCACTCAAGAGCCCGCACAGCGGGCGGCACCCAATCACCCTGGCTCTGTATTTTTCTGCCGAAATTCTTCGACCGAAAGCGACACCTTTCGCCCTGACGTACGGTCGATTCTTTTCCGGCGATGCCCGTTCAAACTTGCACTGTCCCCATCGACCCGAACTGTCCCCATCGACCCAAACTATGCCAAATCGCGGCAATAATTTCGACGGAACATGATGACGCTGAATGCGGATAACAAGGCGACAAACAACCATTGAATGCTGATGGCCCCCAGCACCTTTGGCGAACCCAGTGTCAGCTGGTTCCACATCATGCCTTGGAATCCGGTCATCGCCCAGTAAGTCGGGACGATCCGCGTCGCACTTTCCAACCAGCCGGGAAGCGACATCAATTGTGTCGGGAACCAACACCCACCCAACGCCGACATCACCAAAATCAATATCGTCGCCAATCCCTCGGCCTGTTTTGCACTCCGGCACGTCGTCGCCAGCATCATCGCAAAACTTGCCGCGACGGCGACCCAAGTGACAATCAAAACCGCCAACGTGAGCGGTTGCTGAAACAAGCCAACGCGAAAAACCAGTTCGCCGTAGACGAAAAAGACGATCAACTGGATGCTGCCAATCACAAACAGGCTGATTCCCTTGCCCCAGAGCACCGCTTCGCGACGAATCGGAAGACTAAACAA
>JBCCRW010000374.1:0-5424 GCA_039201055.1 Planctomycetota bacterium
ACGAACAAATGACCAGCATGGCGTCGACGGCCAGGTAGTTCATCCAGGTCATGGCGGTCGCGATTTGCATGCCCCCATGGTTGCAAAGCGGTCAGGTTCATGCAAAGCGGTCAGGTTCACGCAAAGCCATCAGGGGCACCGAACCGGTTGGCTGGTGAAAGCCAACCCTGCCGGTGATGATGGGACGACGATCGCCCGCCGGGTGGCTAAACTACGAGATAGCGCTTGTCTGCTCGAAATGCCGGCGGGCGACAATTCGTTTTTTCCTCTTGATGTTTGTTTGCCGTCCATGCCGATTCGCTTGAAATGCCCCTGCGGAAAAGCCTTGCAGGTACCCGATCAGGCGGCCGGTAAAGTGGTCCAATGTCCGGCGTGTTCGAAGTCATTACGCGTCCCCGGCGGCACCGCGAGCGGAGCGCCAACGCCGCAATCACCGGCGCCACAATCGCCAGCGTTACAATCACCGGGGCCACAGTCGCCGGCACCACAATCACCAACGCAGCGGCCGCCAGCCCAGCGACCCGCAGCCGCTCAACCGACACCGCAGCCGGCTTCGCCCGCCGCGGGCGGTTTGGGGGACATTTTTGACGAAGAGGGTTTCAGCAATTCGGTGGCGGCGGTGTGCCCGTCGTGCCGCAAGGAGATGCCCGCTGGCGCGGTGCTGTGCATGAGTTGTGGTTACCACATGGTTCAAGGGATCCATGTGGCCGGCCACAAAACGCCCGGTGTTGACATCAGCATGGGCGATATGGCCTTGGAGAAGGCCAAGCAGGACATGTTCAAAGCCGACGAGATGCAGCGGAAGATGATCGCCGGTTCGGGCGCGCCGGTCTGGCTGCTGGCCCTGGTCCTGACCCTGTTGGTCGGTTTCGCGGCGATCGGTGTGATCGCGTTGAACCAGGCCCAGCGTGCCGAACAGAACGATACGGTCAGTACTTTCAACGCGACGGCAACATTCATGGCGTTTGCGGCCATTTGCTGTGGCGTCGTCGGGAACATCGCGTTTTTGATCATCGTTTATCGGGCCTTCCGACAGGACGTCGCCCAGGGATTTTTAACGCTGCTGGTTCCGCTTTACGTGATTTATTTCGTCTTCAAGAACTGGTCGTTGGTCGGCAAGGTTTTCGTCACCCAAATTCTAGTCAGTGCGGCTGCGATTGGGTTTTGGATCGGCGTTGCGATGACACTGTAGCCGCCGTTCGCCAGAACGCGGTATCCCAAGCCGTAGCCGACGTTCGCCAGAACGCGGAGTTCCAAGTTGTAGCCGACGTTCGCCAGAACGCGGAATTTGCGCGATGTCCGTCTTCTGGCGAAGTCCAGCTACTTGTTCCGGCTTCTGGCGAAGTCCGGCTACCTGCGTGGATCACGATTCCAATACCGCCGCACGAACGTGTTCGGCCGGAATATCGCCAACCAATTTCACGTGCCCGATGCGGGTTGGCAGCACAAAGCGAAGTTTTCCATGGGCGACTTTTTTGTCGGTCGCCATCACGGCCAACATGGCGTCGGCGTCGACATCGCGAGAAATCGGCAAGCCGGCTTGCTGTAACAAACGCGTTTGCCGGGGAATTAGATCGTCGTCCAAAATGCCCAACGAATCCGCCAAGCGGCCGGCCATTTGCATGCCAATCGCGACGGCTTCGCCGTGCAATACTTCGCCGTAGCCGGCCAATTTTTCGATCGCGTGCGCGAACGTGTGCCCATAATTCAGGATCACCCGATGATCGCCGGTCTCGCGTTCGTCGCGTCCGACCACTCCGGCTTTTGCCCGGCAACTGGTCGCGATCGCGTGGCGCAAGGCCGCCGCATCGCGCTCGATCAAGGCATCGATGTTCTGTTCCAACCAGGCAAAAAATTCGGCGTCGTCAATCACGCCGTATTTGATGACCTCGGCCAAACCGGATTGGTATTCCCGCTGGCCCAGCGTCGATAGCACGTCGGTTTCAATGAACACGGCTTGCGGCTGCCAGAACGCACCGACCATGTTTTTGGCGTCCGCCAGATTGATGCCGGTTTTTCCGCCAACGCTGCTGTCGACCATGGCCAGCAGCGTCGTCGGGACTTGGACAAAGCGAAGCCCGCGGGCGTAGCTAGCAGCGGCAAAGCCGGCCAAATCACCGATCACCCCGCCGCCCAGGGCCACAACGACGCTTTGCCGATCGGTTTTGCCGGCCAGCATCGAATCGAGCACACGTTGAAATTGCCCGATCGATTTGCTGGGTTCACCGGCGGGGACTTCCACCACGTCGACTCGCACGGCATCGTCGTGGGCAAGCGACGCTGCGGGAGTCGAATGTCTTTGTGCCCACAATTCTCGGCCCAAACGCCGCGCCCACGGATCGACGACGTTGGCGTCGACAACCAGCACGATGTGGGACGCGTTGACGCGATCTTGCACTTTCGCGGCGATGGAGTCGAATGCACCGCTTCCAATTTCGATCGGGTAGCGACGATCGCTCACTTCGACCCAGATATGGGAAGTTTGACTCGACTTTGGCAACATTTTCGCGGCCTGTGATGGGAAAGAAGCTCGCTCGGTTCTAGCATGACCCGGACGGGCGGCAATTGGGGGGAGCAGCAAGTTCTTGTCGCCCCGCCGCTTCGTCTGGACCCGCTGTTTTTTTTGACTCGTCGGCCACCGTCAACTCGCGCTCCGTTTTTTCGCAAATGAATGCCAACTTCAGTGATTCCGACGCATCAGCGAATCCCGCGGCAAGTAAGTTCAACGATCCCCGCGCGAAAATTACCCCGCGCGGCATCGGGATCGGTGTGGCCGTTTTTGTTTTCGCGAGTATTTTTGCCGGATTGAGCATCTATTTTCGGCGGACCCAGACGCTTGAAACCGCGAACTTCTTTGGCCCGGCGACCGTCGAATCCTTGCAATTGGCCGAGGATATTCGGTTGAGTTGGCCCGGTTTGGATCGCGAGCCGATTTTGTTGACCGCCACACCGGGGCTGGGTCATTTGCGTCGGGCTCTGTTGGACCAGCGCCATTACGATTGGCAGACCACCCAGTCGACGGGCGTGCTAAGCGATTGTGCGGGCGCCACGATTGGCGAAAAAGAATGGCCCGCCTGTGTTCGCTTGACCCTTTCGGATACCACGCTGAAGCGTTTCGAGGATGTGGAAATGGATTTGGATTTGGCCGAGGGCTGGGTCGGGTTGGCCGGCCAGGAAAAACGCGTGCGGGTGACGGATCATGTTCGTCCGAAACTGCAACGATATTTTTCCACCACGATGAACGTGTCCCAGCTTCGCTACGACCACCGAGACGGCTCTTGAGCATTCCTTTGGACGATTCGGGTTCGCTGGATGATTCCGGATCGCTTGATGATTTCGTTACCGGCGATGATCCGTTGACCGATTCGGGTGTTTTCGGGCCGCGTCGTTCGATGCGGACGACGCGGTATGAACCGGTGCCGACGCTGACATCGCACGGGTCGCGGCGCAGCCGACCGGACCCGCATTTGATCGCGACCTACGACAAGCTGACCGAATCGGACAAAGTTTCCTGGACCGGTCATTATCGCCTGACACGATGTTTGGGCCGTGGCGGGCAGGGCGAGGTGTATCTGACCGATTATCGTGGGACCGACGGTTTTACCGTGCCGGTCGCCATGAAAATCTTTTCGCCCGAACGTTATTCGGGCACCGCTGCCTATGGCGAAGCGATGTCGCGGATTGCCACGATCAGTGCCCGCATCGCGCTAATCCAGCACGACAACCTGCTTAGCATTCAAAACTTTTTTGAACGCGACGGCATTCGCATCATGATGATGGAATATGTCGACGGCTATGACTTGGCGTATCTTGTGCGGCCATCTTGCTTGGCGGCGCTTGCCGGTCGCGTGTCGACGCGGCGTTGGCGGTACATCAACGAAGTCATTTTGACGCAGGGCCCAACGCAGTCACGCTTCAAAGCGGGGATCGCGATCGCGATCGTTCGCGAATGCTTGGCGGCGCTGGCGGCATTGCACCGGCAGGGCATCATGCACGGTGACATCAAGCCGTCAAACATCATGTTGAAGCGGAGCGGGCACGCGAAATTGATCGACGTCAACGCGGCCTTTGATGTCAACGCGCCGCCACCGCATCGCGATTGCACGCCGATGTACGCGGCGCCCGAGGTGCTTGAAAATGGCGAACCGACCATCCGCAGCGATTTGGCGTCGCTGGGTTACGTGTTGGTGCAATGGTTGGGAGGACGCAATCCGTTCGAGGGCATGCGAAGCGTCGGCCAATTGTTAAAGGCAAAACATGAATTACCCAAACGTCTGGCCGAGTTCTTGCCCGACGATGTTTTGCGAAACACTTTGTTGATGAATTTCATTTCGGGTCTGATTTCGACCGACGTGAATCGCCGTTTTCCCAATGCGGAAATTGCCGAACATGTCGAAACGGGTGCCGCCGCGTTCCATCGCCAATTGGTTTTAAGCGACATGGCGACCGAATACGACAACGACATTCGCGTCTGGTTGGAAGAGCTCGGACGGCTCGAACAGACCGGCGAATCCACCGAAAACGGCGAAGACTAAACGCATGGACTCACACCACCTTGACATCGCGATCCGGGCCGCCAAGGCGGGCGCGCGGGAATTGATGCAGCGACGCGGCAGCCACTGCGTTTATGAAAAAGCCCCCAAGGACTTGGTCACCGACGCGGACCTGGCGTCGCAAAAGGTGATTCGCGAGATCCTGAGTGCCGCGTTTCCCACGCACGCCTTTGTCGGCGAAGAGGAAGGCGAGACGCAGCCGCCGGCGGACGTTCGTTCCGGAAATCCCGACGCGCCGCCGTGTTGGGTTGTCGACCCCTTGGATGGCACCGTGAACTATGTGCACCACTTGCAGAGTTTTGCCGTTTCGATCGGTCTGCACGTCGCCGGACGCATGGCACTGGGCGTGGTTTACGATCCCGTCGCCGAGGAGATGTTTACGGCGATCGATGGCCAAGCGGCGTACTGCAACGGACATGAAATTCACGCCAGTGGTTGCGACGAAATTGGTGAATCCCTGTTGGCGTGCAGCTTTCCGGCGGGGGTGCGTGGCGGCGATCCCGAAGTCG
Source organism: Planctomycetota bacterium (assembly GCA_039201055.1). GTDB lineage: Bacteria > Planctomycetota > Planctomycetia > Pirellulales > Pirellulaceae > Rubripirellula. The sequence goes on from JBCCRW010000374.1 coordinate 5,063, forward strand.
AACGATTTATCCGCGTGCTGGAACAATGCCGGTCGCTCCGCCGACTCGGTTCGTGCGCACTGAACCTTTGCTACGTGGCCGCCGGGCGGCTGGACGGCTACTGGGCCACCAATGTGTGTGCTTGGGATTCGGCGGCCGGCAGTGTCATCGCCCGCGCGGCCGGTGCCTCGATCTCGGCATCCGATGGCGGGGAAATGGACGATTGGATACCGCGTTTTTGCGTGGCCGGCTCGGAATCCCTGCGAAAAACGATGGTCGCCCTACTGGCCGGCTGATCGATTCGCTGGCCACTGGGAACCGCCGCGAAACTCTATTGGTCGGATCGAATTCCGACCGCTAAGCTGGATGGGGAAACATCTCAC
>JBCCRW010000375.1:0-5415 GCA_039201055.1 Planctomycetota bacterium
CCAAGGATCTCGAACTGGCCCAGGAGCTCGACGTCGTCCACGCAGGTTTGGATAGCGCCGCGAGGGCTCGCAACACCGCGACGCTGCAGCAAGTCAACACGATCCTTTATGAAAGTCTTTCGCGTTTGGTTTTGCGAGAAAACGTTTCGCCGGGGCGGCGAGCGGCAGCCGTCGCGGTGATCGGTCGCATGGTGTCGGTGCCCCTGAACCGCAGTGCCAAGACCGCTGCGCGACCCTTCGGGAAAGCGTACTTGATGATGAACTATATCGTTCGAAATGCGGAGCAGAAGAAGTACCCCGACGCCGTGTTTGCGACGGCGCTGGTCAGCCTGCAAAAAATGCTACGTGGGTTTCCCCCAAGCGAGCGATTCAGCAACGAACTCGGCCCGGCCCTGGATCAATTGGTGCAATCCGATCCGCCCGATGGCCGTGATCCCAAGGCGCACGCCTACTTGCAAATGGTCGCCCTGGATCTGCTGGACTCGATTCGTGACCCCTCACCGGCAATGGCCGATCGCCTGGTTTCGATTTCGACGGATGCCGACAAGGAAAGCTTCTTGGCACTGCACAGCAGTCAGATGCTGGGATCTTGGAAAGGGCCCATGGGCGAAAAGGCCAAGCGTCCGGAGGAGATCCTGACGGCTTGGAAGCGTCGTTTGCATGACGCGTTGGTTGTCGAAAAGAAACGGCTTGAATCGTACGACCCGATCGCGCCGGCAAAAAAGCAACCTCGCGAGCCCGGTGATTTTCTTCGTCTCAAGCAGGACGATGATGACAAGAACACCGCGTCGACGGGCATGGGCCCCGGTGGCGGGATGGATCTTGGAATGAATGGCGACATGGGCGGCATGGACACCATGGGCATGGGAATGGATGGCCAGACGATCGATGCCGGCGGCTTTGGTGGCATGGGAATGGACGGCTTTACTTTGTCGGGCTCCGAAAAGCCACAGCCGCCCGAGATTCTTGCGTCGCGAAAGATGTTGAACTTTGTCCTCCAATCGCTGTCGCAGGGAGCCGTGGGTTCGCGAAAACTAGAGGTTCCCCGAGCGCCCGGTGGTTTGCTCGCGGCCGTCGACAAGGCTTCCGTCGACGCCGTCAAAGACTGGGTCGCGCGGATCAAAGAGGTCGAAGAGGTTGTCAACGATCGCACGCTTGGAGACCGAAAGGCGTTCCGCACCGCATTGGAAGACCAAATCGATGACCTGGCAAAAGAGCTAGGCTTGGATGCCAAACCCGATGAAGATGCGAACGCCGATGGCAAGGACGCGGGCGATGCCGGCGACGCGGGCGATGCCGGCGACGCGGGCGCGGATGGCCAGGGTGGCGAAAACGCGGGTGGTGAAAACGCGGGTGGTGAAAACGCGGCTGGTGATGGCCCAGGTGGTGATGGAGCGGGCGAAGCTGGGGGTGACGCCGATGCTGCCGGCGCCGGCGGCGACGCCAAAGATCTTCTTGATCAATTCGGCGGCGGCCCCAATACCGGCGGCGACGGCTGAGCGAACTTGCGGCGATGAATGAGTCATCGTCCTCGCCATGGAGGGATTTGCTCCGTTTGCACTTCATCATCCTGATCTGGGGATGCACCGGAGTGACGGGGAAGCTGATCACGCTGCCCGCGATCGAGGTCGTCTTTTTTCGCTGCGCCATCGCCGCGATGGCGTTGGAAGCGTGGTTGGCATGGCGGCGGCGTCAACGCAGCGGAACGTCGGAAGTTGCGTCAACAACATCCATGTCGATGCGCACGATCGTTGAATTATTGGGTGTTGGCATTCTGATTGGCGTCCACTGGGTCCTGTTCTTCGCCGCCTGCAATGTCGCCAACGTGTCGGTCGCCATGGTGGGCTTGGCGACCACGGCGTTGTGGACGGCGGTGCTGGAACCGCTGATGATTCCCGATCGGCGCTGGAAGCTCAGCGAGTTTGTCTTTGGCGCGATCACGCTGCTGGCGATTGCGTTGATCTTTTTGAAAGAGGAGAGCGAACTGGGCTTGGGTTTCGCATTGGGAATCGCCGCGGCGTTGGTCGCGGCAGTGTTTTCCATTTTGAATGTTCGCTACACCCACGACCACAATCCCGTGTCGATTTCCAAGTGGCAAATGATCGGTGCCGCGTTGTTGGGTTTGTCGCTGTTTCCCTTCGCATCTTGGTTGGCCGAACCCGATAAACCTTTGGCCATCCCGGGGCGTGACGATTGGATCGGTCTGCTGTTTCTAAGTCTGGTGTGTACCGCTTTTGCTTATGTCGAAAGCGTTGAATTGCTTCGCCGAATCAGTGTTTACACACTGGTCTTTGCCAATAATCTGGAACCGATTTACGGCATCGTTCTGGGCGGATTACTCTTCGGCGATCATCAGCACCTGACCGGCTACTTTTATTTCGGCGCGACACTGATTGTCGCCTCCGTGGTGATCCAGGCATGGTGGCAACACCACGCACGGATCAAGTCGGAACGACAGGCAAAGCTGGCGGTCCGAGCGTCTTGAAATCACATCCGCGTGACAACATGAACATGCACCCGAAAAGCCGCCGGTCCGCCGAAGCCATCGACGCGGTTGTGTTCGATTGTGATGGGACGCTGGTCGACAGCGAAAAGGTTTCGCTCAGCGTCTTGGCTCAGTTGGTTGGCGAACATGGCCTTGCACTGGAGGCCGAGGAGGCGATTCGAAGGTTCAGCGGCCAGGATTTGAAACTTGTGTTTCGCGATCTGGAGGCGGAGCTTGGCACGACCCTGCCGACGGACATCATCGAAGTCTTTCGCGGCCGGCAGATTCCCCAATTAAAGCGGTCGCTCGAGGCGATCGAGGGTGCGGATGCTTTGCTGTCGGGCCTCCGGTTGCCCGCGTGCGTGGCCAGCAACGCCCCGCAAAGCAAAATTCGCGTTTGTTTGGAAACGACGGGGTTGATCCGCCACTTCGATACCCACCAAATTTTTAGCGCCTACGACATCCAGCGATGGAAACCCGATCCGGCACTGTTCCAACTGGCGGCCCGGTCGCTGAACGTGCCGCCGGAAAGATGTGCGGTGGTCGAGGACAGCATTTTTGGGATCCAGGCGGCTCTGGCGGCGGGAATGCAGACTTTTGTCTTGGACCCGCACGATCGCTTTGGCGAATTTGACGACCAGCTCGTTCGGGTGGGTTCGCTGGTCGAATTGCGGCCATTTTTGTCCCCCGATCGCTAGCTTTTGGGGTTTTGCTCGCCTGCGAGCCCAACATCGCTACAATATCGGTTGCCGAATTTTTCGACAGCTCGGTAAACTAGGCTGACAGTTTTCCATTCAAACCTATCAGGGGTTACGCCCGATGCCCGTAAAATTGACTGAACGAGCGGCCGAAGAGGTCAGAAAATATCAACAAGAGCACGACACCAGCAGCGACATGGTGCTCCGCGTCGGCATTTCGGCCGGCGGTTGCAGCGGGTTCAGCTACACGCTGGACTTTGACAACACTTTTGACGAAAAGGCCGACAGCAAGTACGAGTGTCACGGCGTCCCTGTCGTCGTCGACAAGAAGAGTGCGTTGTATCTGGATGGCACGACCATCGATTGGTACGAAAGCCTCGAAAAGCAAGGTTTTACCTTCGAAAACCCCAACGCCGTGAAGAGCTGCGGTTGCGGCAGCAGCTTCCAGGCGTAGTTTCGCGGTCGGGGAAGACCTGCCGTTCAAGGATGAATTGTGCCCTTCTTAGCTAATTTTTGCGCGCTGGATTTCGAGACGGCGAATCGTCGGCGTGACAGCGCGTGTCAATTGGGCATTGTCCGCGTACGTGATGGTGGGATTGTCGAACGGGCCGAGTGGCTGATCCGGCCTCGGCCCATGTTTTTTTCGCCGGGTAACATCGCGGTCCACGGGATCACGCCCGATCGGGTCGCCGGCGAACCGGAGTTTGGCGAATTGTGGAACGAGATCGCCGAACAGATCGGTGATGATGTGTTGGTGGCCCACAACGCTTCGTTCGATATCGGCGTCCTTCGCGAATCGCTGGTCGCGCATCGATGCACCGTTCCCGAATTGCAGTTCACATGCACCCGCGCGATCGCGAAGCGCGTTTGGCCACATCGATCACGTTTTGGGCTCAAGCCACTTTCCGAATGGTTGGGCGTTTCGTTCCGGCATCACGATGCCCTGGAAGACGCCGAGGCGTGTGCAAAAATTCTGCTCGCCGCCGGCATCGACCGCGACGCCGAATCGCTTGAAGACTTGGAACAAAAACTGCGATTGTCTCGCGGTACGGCGGGCGACCGGGGCCAAAGTACGCCGCGGAATGCGGCACGCACCCGCAAGCGTTCGTCCGGTCAATCCCGGTCCGGACGGCAGGCTCTTGGCGCGGATTCGCCACCCTCGCCGGATGTCGACCAGGCGGACCTGCAGCGATTGTTGCTTCGCGCGGAATTCATCCGTCCGCTGCAGGGCCAACGCGTGTTGTTATCGGGGCGACTGAGGCGATTCAACGACGAAGAAACACGTCGCTTGACCGAGCGTCTGGGCGGAACCTGGCAATCCACATGGACGGAAGACTGCGATCTGCTGGTCGTCGGGAAGGGCGATGCCGGGACCGATGCCCTTCGCGAACGGGCTGAACAGGCACGATTGGCCGGAAAGGCGGTGCGTGTGGTCGATGAGACGGGGTTCTTGGGGTTGGTGATCGCGCGAGAATCCGTCGCCGACTTGGCCAAAACGCGTTAGCGAATCCGCGACTGGAAAGCTGAAACGCGGAAAAGCTGGCGTGTTTGTAAGTCCTCGCGCTGCCTTGATGCGGCCGCGGGCTCGGGTTCAATAACGACGCTTTCGAATCCCAACTCGCCCGGTTTTCAGCAACACTGCCGCTTTCGGCAGCACTGACGACTTTCGGGGACACGTACCATGACGCGACGATTGCAATTCAAGCATGCCACTTCGGTGCCCCAATGGTTCATCATTGGTGTTGCATTGATTTGGATTACGTGCGGGCAATCGCATGCCATGCCCGATGACGCGGCAAAGAAGTCTTCCACCAACGCGGGGAACCCTGGCTTGGCCGATGCACCGCCCAACATCGTGACGCCGACCGCTGCCGGTTTGCAGCTGTGGACGGATTATCGTATTCGGCTAGGTTTTCGGCTACAGAAAAATGCGATCACCGGTCACTGGCGAACGATCGATGACCAGGGCAAGCGTCGCGCTTGGGGCACCCGCCAGGCGTGCCAGGCGACGCTGGATCAGCTCAGGCCTTGGCGGCCCTCGGATGATGACGGTCGCACGGTGACCGTGTTGCTGCACGGCCTGATGCGAACGCAACACTGCATGAAGCCGTTGGACAAGCATTTGGACCCAAAGCAAAACGGCACGACAATTCGCTTTGGTTACGCCAGTACGCGGGCCGAGGTGCCCGAGCATTCGGCGGCGCTGATCGAAGTCTTGAACGACCTTCCGAG
>JBCCRW010000376.1:0-5402 GCA_039201055.1 Planctomycetota bacterium
CTCTCGCATGATCGGCGAACGGACGTCGATTCGCTTGGCGATCGCCAGCGAATTCCAGCGACGCATTTCCTCCGACGCGCGGCTCGTCATGGTATTCCATGCCGCTCGCGATTCTTCCGCGTTGGCCCCGTCGTAAAACAGGACCAACTGGAATGGGCGATCCGGTGCCGGCGGCGGCGTTTGCTGCGCTCGCGCAATTTGCGGCATTGCGAGCAAACAGATCAGGGCAAGGGTTCGAAGCATCGATGTGCGTCCAGGGCGGAAGCGAGTGCCGCGGTTAGCGAGCCAGCGGAGCGTCGCCGTCGCGTGGGATGTCGGCAGGGTTCACGCCCCACGCTTTGGTCACCGGGGCCTGGTAGGGGCCCAGGTCATAGCCATTTGGCGCGGGATACCGGAACGGACTCGGGTATCGGTAAGGCTGGGCCCAGGGCGTCGGTGCGTAGTACGGCGGCGGAAAGTAAGGCTGGGCCCAGGGCGTCGGCGTGTAATTCGGAACGCTTGGCCGGTACGGGTACGGGTACTGCGGCCGGTACGGCGAAGGCTGGCAATTCGGACAGCCGGGCAGCGTTGCTGGGTGTTGCACCTGTGACCGCCGAATCGGCTGGGTTCGCGTGCCATCGGGACGGCGAACCAGTCCCGAGTGATGCTCGTAGGCTTCGCCGGGATTGAGCCAGACCGGGCCGCCTGGCGTGTTGGTCGTCCATCCTGATCGCGGTGTGTCGGCTGGGCTTTTCTTGGCTTGTGGTTTGGCCGGTTGATCGGCGGCGGCGAAGCTGCCAGCCGAAATGGCCAGCAAGAACGCGATCGCCAAAACGATGAGGTTTCGCATTACGTTTTCGGACTGGTGCGAGGAAAGGTACGAGGGGTCGCAGGATCGACCCAGGGAATTGCGGCGATGCCGTCGTAGGCACGCCATGAACGTTCGAACGTCCGTCGATCGATCACGATGTAGCGATCGGGAAAATTGTTGTCGAGCAAAACGGCGACTTCGCGGCCGTCTTTCATTCGTGCGAATTGGATGAAGGTGACGCAGTGGCTTGGGTAGTAGAAAATGATCCCAGGCCGGTTGGTGCGGGTCGCCTTTTCCAGCAGCGAGACGTCGGCCGTCTCGGTGTACAGGTGCGGGATATTTTCGTTGCGGTATTTGGTCGTGATGCCGGTGAGCGTTTCCGGGCCGGCGTAGCCGCGACGCTTTTTGCTTTTCCAAAGCTGGTACAGGTCTTCACGACCGACGGTGCGAAAAACGTTTTGCGTCGATGCGTGGACGCAGCTACCGCCGACGCCGAATTGCCCGCGTCCGGTCCAGTTGCGGATTCGCATGGACTCGGGAATGTTGGTCGACGGGACCGGCTGTCGCTGGTTTGGGATCCAGGTCAGCTTTGGCGGCTGGTTGCATCCGAGCGAGCACGCGATCGCGAACGCGAATACGAGGAGACTCACATGGCGGCACCTTTTTGGATTGCTTGGTTTTCGGTTCATCGGATAGACTTCGTTGGAAGTGGTCCTGGACCGCGAAGCCCGTGGGCAAAGAGGTAGCGTCGATCTTGGGCGCCCACAGAGGCTCGGTGAAAATGGAGAAAACCGGCGCAAGACTTCGAAGAGGGCGGTCGCAGGGCTCAGTGTTTGGAACTTAACACGCACCCCCCGGACCTGGTCAAATTTCGCTTTATAGAAAACGGCGGAATTTGATCTGACCAAAGCTAGTTCAGCTTTGCGGCGGCAAGCTTTATCCATTCGACATCGACATAGATTCGCCGATGAGCGGCGTTGCCGGCCTGGAACGTGTAGGTGTCCATCAGGAATGCGTCGTAGGTCAGCTTGCTGCCGATCGACCATCGCTGGTCGACTTCGCGGTAGTATCCCTGTTCGCTGTATGCGGCCGCACCCGGCAGCGGCGCAACCAGTTCCCGGGCAATCGAAAACCGATCGCCCATCAAGCTTCGCAGCGTGCCGCTGTTAATAAACGTTGGGCTGTTGGTCATGTTGTGCGTGCCGAACCGGCTCGTTTCGTTGAGCTGAGTTTGAACCGGCTGGATGTTCAGCGTTGAATGAAATTCGACGGCTGAGTTGAGTTGCAATCGCCGGACCGGGCCGGGCAGGGTGATTTCGCGATTGACGAGCCACCGGCGGAACGGCATCCATCCTGGCTGGGGACGGAACACGTAGGTCGCGACCAGGGAATCGCCATCGTATAGCCGATCGGTCCAGATTGGCTCGCGTCGATAGCGATGGATCGGCATCTGCAGGCCGCCGCGGCCGTGCGTCGTCACGACATCGTCGTCAATTTCTATCTCGGCCAAGAACCCAACGAGGGATTCGTTGGCGGCTTGTTCGAGACGCACCAAGTGCCGTCCGTTGATGCGATCCATCCCGCTGCGAACGACATGCGTGTGCGTCGGGAATCCGGCGGCGTGATCGTAACCCTCGTACTGCAAGCGATGGCTTTGGTCCTGGACCCATTCACTAAGCCGCGCACGATTGACGGTGAATTCCGTCGGGATTTCGCGAATCGTCGCCGTCAGGTACATCGCCGTCAGGGATTCGTCAGCAGGCGGCATGTTGAGGGTCTGCAGTTGTTGCTGAGTGCGTCCCCGCGTCACAGGATCGGGCTCCATCGCAGTTTGCGGAACCTGCCGTCGGGTCCCTGGATGATGGTCATATAGTCGCCCGGCTCGACGTCCCAGAATTCGTCCTCATTGTCGACCGTCACTTCGGTCAACGATTCTTTGGTCACGATGTTGGGAAGTTCGTTTTGATTGCCGTCTGTCTTCGGCGCAGGAATTCGGCCCGACGGGTCCATGCCCGGCCGGCTCTGGTTCATCGTGAACCCCAGCGAAGGGCTCCATGTTGTCGGATCGAAGTACTCGGTTGGCTGCGGCTGTTGCTGGTAGGTCGCGGCTTGGAACGTGTAGATGCGCATCCTTCGCGATGGGTTCTCTTCGATTTCATCTTCGTAGACTTCATCGTCGACGTTTATCGGCGGGTCGAAGATTTCGCACTTGGGGGCACCGGTCGTTGCGCGTGCGTATTGGATCGTCGTTCCACCGCCACCGGTGAGCAGAATAATTGAGCGGTCCTCATCTTCTTCGCCGGGAATCAGCAATCGAATCGAAGTACTGGACGCCGTGCTTCGTAGCCTGCGGTCTTCGCCGACGTCGCTGAGTTCGACGAATTGGTGGTCCGGATCGCGAACATCGACGTCGGCCGCGACCACGCCGCGGAACACCGCGGGGATGACGTCGTCGGCAAGTGCACCATCAGCACAGATGGCGATCACGCGGGTATCGTTGGCCTCGTGTTCCTCCAGCTTGACGACTGGAAACTCGAGCAACTCCGGGCTGGCGAATTCGGCTTCGTCAAAAACCAGAGCGTCGCCGATTTCAACATCGATGGGGACCGTGCCCCGCACCGCCATGCGATGCGGAAACACTTGCGGCAAGTCTTCGATCGGCCTTGTGAGTTCGCCGCGTTGGAACGCGTTGGCCATGTCGGCGGTGACGTTGTGCATCCGTGCCGACGGGTGAAACAACGCGCCCGGCCGTACTTTTTGAAACGTCATCCGATCACCGGGTGAGATGAGAAGGGATTGTTGACACCGAGCGCTTGCAGGTTCGCTTTGCGGTAGACCGAAGCGATGTAGACGCTAATCAGTTCGCTCTGCACTTGGCCATCTTTTTTGACGTCGCGAAACTCGGTCCACAGAAAATCCCAGCCCTCTTTTTTGTCGACTGTGATCGTTTCACCTTCGACGCCGGGCGGCGGTTCGAATTCCAGGTCCTCGAGGTTTGGCGAGACGGCGAAGTTGTAAGTGATCTCGCGATCACCTTTGACCTCTTGGCCGTTTTCGACAAACGCGGTCGGCTGCTGGCCACTGCACCCGAGAAACAGCACCGTTCCTTCGGCGAAACCGAAGTAGGTGCCCTTGTTGACGGTGCCAGTCAATAGCGTGGCACCCATCAACCAGGCCGGTGTGATGGTTTGGCCTTCAACGCGTTGGTGCACGGTGAACGATAGCGATGGGATGACTACGTCGACGCCGTTCACTTTGCCGTTGCTGACGTTGATCGCCAGGCCCGCGTTTCGCTGGATCGCGGGACCGTATCGAGCCTGCTTTTGGGCGGCGTAGATTTTGGTCTGGCCGCCGGTGGTGTCAAATTCGAATGTCGATTCGCCGACGATCTTGGGTGCCGACGCCGCGCTGGTGTCCGTGGTGGGCGAAATGTATTCGACGTCGCAGTGCCAGATTTTTGGTCCGACCGGCTTGAGCGATGCCTTGTCGGCGACGATGGGGCGATCGCCACCGATGTTCAGGACGTCTTGAATTTCCTGCATCAGCCGCTCGTAAGCGGCGTCGCGGCTGTCGGTGCCCTGGATGCGTGCGCGCAGCTTCATCGAGTCGCCGCCGTTGGCGGCAACGATGGCGGTGTCCTGCGAATCCCACAGTTCCAGGAAATCGATATCCGTGTCGCTCATATTCCGAACCGGCTCCTGGGTTGATTGCGAAAGGCGTTGACCATTTCGCGGGTGTTTTCGTCGATGCGTTCGGCGGCGTCGGCGGTTCGCTTTTCGTCGTCGCCGTCCAACTTGCCGACGGCCTTGGCCAGCGCGAAACCATCGAACTTGCCTTCGCCGGCACGCTGGGTGACCTGGCGGCCGATGGCGCCCTGGCCTTGCGCGAGCGCTTCGCGGGCACGCGCGACGGCACGCTGTGCCGTCGTTTCGTCGATCACTCCGCCCGCCATCAGCTGGCGGATGTTGGCGATTTCATCGCGGAAGACTCCCAGCGGCGTTCGAAGTTGCTCGCGGAGTCGTTCGCCTTCGGCTTCCATGTCTTGTCGCCGGCGATCGCCGGCGACTTGTTGCTGGGCGACCTTCAGCGCGTCGAGTTGGCCTTGGGTCGCGCCTTTAAGTGAAAGGGCGTAGCGTTCGGCGGCTTCGCTACCAAGCCGCATTTCGATGCGCTCCTTTTGCAGGTCGGCAATGCGATCGCGAATGTCCGACTGCAGCTGCGCGGCCTGCTTGGCGGCGTTGGCGGCGGCGACCTGTTGCAGCTGGGCACGCGTCGCACCGTCGCTGGCAAGCTTCATCAATTCGGCCGCTTTTGCTCCGCTGCGGATCGCGACGGTTTCTTTTTGCAACGAAGCGACTCGTTCCTGAATGGACTTGTCCAGTTCTGCAGCCGCCTTCGCGGCCTGGGTCGCCTTGAACTTCGCGACTTCTTCTTGCGATGCACCGGCGCTTTTGAAGTTGGCCAAGTCGACGGCATCGTTGCCGAAGCGTGCTCGATTGGCGGCGTCCTGGGCGGCCGCGGCTTGCTGGGCCAGTTCTTGCCGTTGTTGTGCCAGCGAAGCGGCGGAGGCTTCGGTGGCGGCCAGGCTTTGCTGTAGCGAATCCAGTTCGGC
>JBCCRW010000377.1:0-5379 GCA_039201055.1 Planctomycetota bacterium
GGCTGTCGCTTTTTGGTTGGTTTTTTGTTTGGTACCAGAATTCCGATACCAAACTGCGACAGTTTTTTCGATCCAAATCTTCTCTATCTTGCCTGAATGCTACTCAGTGCGCCAGGCCAGGGTTGGGGTGAGGGGGCAACCGCGACTTGCATCGGAGCTGCTATGGATCGGCACCCGGCCCGTCGCCCGGGCTCCAGCCACGGCTCAAGTGCGGGAGATTTCCCGGGTCGGATGCGCGGTCAGCGACGCACGGATATTGCGTCATCTGACCCCCTTGATCGCTTCATGATCAAGACAAATTTTTTAACGGTTTCGATCGGCGGGAACAGACGAGACTTCATCTTTGGCAGGGAGAGGAATCCAAATCTCGAATAGAAATCGGCGGCCGGTTTGTCTTTCGCATCAACGACTGCGACCGCGGCGGCGATCTCTTTCGCTGATCGAGTGCAGCGTGAGAGAGCGTCAGCGAAGAGCAACTGGCCAAGTCTTGGCTGGTCCAAGTCTCGGGCCAAACGACTAATCAAAATTGCGGGCACCTGGGGATAACGAGATAAACGCTTGACCGCTGCATCGGACAGGTCACTCAATTCCACTGATGTTGCGCAAAGTGTGTAGTACCCGACGACGCGATTGGGTTCCTCGGATGCCGTGAAAGCGAACACGCCGGCCACTTTTCGCTTCATGTCTTGGCTGGCGAATCGCACCAAGTCGTGATCGGTTTGCATGCGTATCGGTGGCTCGGCGTTTACGCCTTCGCCCGCCGCTGACCGGTCGGCTGATTCCGGATAACGCGATTACTCGGTTGACCTGGCAGCTTTGGGAAGCTTTGCGGCCTGTTCGTTTGGGGCAAGGGCTGTGGTCGCGTCGATGGGTTTCGTATCGCCAAGGATAGAAGCCTTTCCCCCACGCTTGTATCGCTTGGAAGTTGGCATCGCTAATCAAGCTTCCCGCGTGTGCACCGCTCGCGGTTTCCCAACTTGATTCAGCTTTGTACGTCGGCACGGATCGCCGGTTCCACCCTCCCATCCCTCCCACCGCGATCCGTGTCGACCGTGTCCAAAGAGACGACTCATCTCAAGCTTCACCGCCCGGTTTCGGAAAACATTCGGAAGTCGAACCCGAAGGGCGGACAATCGGTATCGGATTTTTGGTCCGTCTTTGCGGCCACCACCGGTTGGCGGATCGATGCGGCGGCGCGACGCCGCGGCGGACCGGTCGCGCTTGCCCCAAACGTTTCGGCCGCTTCGCTGGATCATCCGGCGGTTCTTTCGGACATTGATGACCTGGACGATTCGGCAAGCGATGCCATTCAGCGGATTGATGAAGCCGGTGCGACGTCGGCGGCCCCACACGCAAGCGCCTGTGCCAGTCTGGGCGGTGCAACGTCTGGTCATTCATTGATGCCCGGCATGACCAAGTCGGCCGCCGAATCGTTGGCCGCCGCGGCGGTGGAAATGTCGATCGAGCTGCGTCAAACACGGCAACAGTTGCGGCGCGAATCGGCGGCGATGGCGGCTGGAGCACTGTTGTCGTCGCCAGAAAGCACCGAAGCGATTGAACAACTGGATCAACTGGCCGATGACTTGCAGCAGCACTTGGCGGACGCCGTTGCCGCGACCGGCACCACGGCGGCGGTGCTGTACATGTTGGACGACGAAAGCGAATTGCTGACACCGGTATCGACGTTCGGTGTTCCCGAATCCGCGTTGGCGACCGAGCCACGGCCCTTGCGCGGCGCGCGGGGTGACTTGGAGGCCTTGGTCAGCCATGTCGTCACCGCGGACGCCTTTGTCCAAGGCGGCCTGGATACGTTTCGCCCGCCGACGCTTGATGGTGTGGGGCCGATGGGCGGCGGGATCTGTGTTGCCATTCATGACGATGGATGTCCGATCGGCACGATGTGGTTGTTGTCCAAGGATGCGTGTCGTTACGGATTGGAAGCGTCGGCCGCGGCCCGACTGGCCGCGTCGGCGGTGCGCTGCACGTTGACGCGATACCAAAACGCGCATTCGGCGGCGGCAAACGAAGCGAACGATGAAGCTCCGATTCGACTGGCAGGCTCAGCGACCCACGACGTTGTCGCCGACGTCAGCCGGTTTCAATACCTATCGCTGCCCAGTGGCACACGGCTGGCCAGCGATTGGGCCATTGACGGAATGCTGGAATCGCCACGTGACTGGGCCACCGGATGGCATGATTGGGACATCCTTCCCGACGGAACGTTTATGTTGGCGATGGCGGATTCGGACGATGAAAGCATCACGGGAGCGCTCAGTGCGACGATCGCCCAAGCGGCTCTGGCCAGCCACACCTTGTACAAGCACGACGTATGCGATTTGCTGCGACGCATCAGTGATTCGATGTGGCGGTGGAGCACATCGCACGAACCGATTTCGATGTTGTTCGCGCATGTCGATCCCGAAACGGGTTCGGGACGAATGGCGGCCGCCGGATCGATCCAGGCGATGATTGGGTCGCGATATGGTTATCGACCGTTGTACGGTGGCGATTTCCCGCCGATCGGATACAGCCCGGATGTGCAATTTCAACCGATCGAATTCCGCATCCAAACGGGCGAGAGTTTTCTTTCGATCGATCGTGGTTTCCAGCTCGATGGCATTCACCAATGGCAGGTGGGCCAGAAGTTGCACCAGAGTATTCGCTCGGGCCAACGGTATCCGCTTGCGTCCGTGCGTAGCGATTTCGAATCGACACAGCTGAAGCATCAGCGGGGTGCCGTCATTCTGTCGCGCTATGAAAAGGACAGGCAACCGGCAAACGGGCAATCCGCAAACCGACCCCAAAAGGCCCAAAGATCACGCCGGCGGGCAGGCAAACGTCGGCCCCGGTGATTCGGCCCATTCGCCCGGGCTGGGCAGAATCTTGGCCCAAGTCATCCCTTGTCGCGATGGGGTCCACGAAACGGCCGCCAAGTGTTCGGCGATTGCGGTTTCCGATTCGCTGATGACCGTTTCGGCAAGGGTCACCTGTTCGGCCGGCAACGTACCGACCCAGGCGGCGATCAAGTATCGCAGTGCCGCCTCGTTTTCGCCCTCGATGGAATCGGCCTGCAAAAGCGCGACCTTGGGCGACATCACCGCCGCTTCGGGGTCGCTGTACCAAGCCGTGAATGCCGCAAGGGTGACGGCGTTTTGATGCAGTTCGATTCGGCGGCCGTCCAAATGTGAAAAAGCGGCGGCGTGCGTCGGTTGCAGGGGCGCCGCGAGTGGCTTTTCAAACAATTGAGCCGAACGTCGAAATTGCAACATGGCCCGCCCCACCGGCGGTCGGCAACGCATCGTTTCGACCTGCCACTGCTGGTGCCTGGTGGCGTGGTAGTTTCCCGTCATCGTTTCGAGCGATTCGGCCAACCAAGCTTGAATCGGATCCAGGTCATCCACGCCGACGCCCCAACTTAGTGGTGCCAACCCGGCGTAGCCGTGGTGATGGTCGTTGGCCAACCCGATGCGTCCAAGTCCGCCGGCAAGGGCCTGGGTCGAACGCAGCAATTCGTTTCGCTGGTCCGCCGAACAGCGAGGATCGGCGACAAAGGTCAGCAGGTGACTTTCTTGGTTGGCGCGACGGGGATGCCAGTGCAACCAAGCCAGCAACTTGTCATGGTCGTCGGTCGCGACTTGAATTTGCGACTGTTCAAAACCCGGCCGACCGAGAATCGCCAATTCGACATGGCACGACGAAATGTTCGGTGCCGGTCCATAGGTCCCATGGTGAGCCTGCCAAACCGCCGCCAGGCCCGGCAGGTCGCCGTTGTGAAATGCGCGGATCATGACCTTGCATTCTTGGCGTCAAAAAAAAACGGCGAAAGGGGGTTGCCGAAGCAATCGTCCTTTCGCCGTCTATCGACTGCAGCGAATGAGTCATCGCGGCCGTGTGGATTTGGGCAATCCCACTCAACCCAAATTCCGATCGACCGATCCTACTCAGGCAAACTTTGCGGGCGAAACACCATCCGTGAAACCCACTCCGTTCGACTCGCGTCGGATCACCATCCGGGTGATCCACGCCGGTAATCGGTTCCATCGGCAAACCGCTGGCTCGGGTAGCGATGGAATCGTCAAAATTGCCGGAATCAGCAGCCACCTAACCGCTGCGGTTTAACTAGACCGCTCAACCGACTCCGGCCAAGCTCGTGTCCGCCGTTTCGGGGTCCACCGAGGCACCGCTGCGCCACTGTTTCCAGTTGTCCGGATCACGCAGCACGCGATGGTACGTCGTATCCCGCTCCACCGGATCGCGGCCGGCTTCGCGAATCAAATTCTCGATGCGATCGGTCGACAAAAACTGCGGTGTAGTCGCCCCCGCGTCGTGATAAATCAATTCATGACGCACCGTGCCGTCCAGGTCATCGGCACCGTACGCCAGCGCCGTCTGTGCCGTCTCGATGCCCAGCATGATCCAGTAGGCCTTGATGTGCTGGACGTTGTCCAACATCAACCGACTGACCGCCAGGGTTCGCAAGTCAACCAAAGCAGACGGCTTTTTGATATTGGAAAGCTTGGTGTTATCGGGATGGAACGCCAAAGGAATGAACACTTGGAAACCACCGGTTCGGTCCTGCAATTCACGCAAACGCATCAAGTGATCGATGCGATGAAATGGCTTTTCGACGTGCCCATAGAGCATCGTGCAATTGGTTTTGAGCCCGATTTGGTGGGCGGTTTCGTGAATGCGGAGCCACTGGTGCGTGTCGGCCTTGTGCTCGCAAAGCTGTTCACGAATTTCAGGATGAAAAATTTCCGCGCCGCCGCCGGGCATGCTACCCAGGCCGGCGTCACGCATGTCCTCGAGCACCCACTGCACCGACTTACGCGTCTTGAACTCAAACCAATTGATCTCGACGGCCGTCCAAGCCTTGAGATGAATTTGCGGAAATTCGCTTTTGAGCAGCGAGATGAGGTCGCGATACCAGTCGTACGGTCGCTGGTGATGCAGACCCCCGACGATGTGCATTTCGGTGCAGCCATTTTCGGTCGCTTCCTGGCCCCGATGAATGATCTGCTCGTCGGACATCGCATACCCCTTGGGGTCGCGAAGATCGCTGCGAAAGGCGCAAAATCGACAGCGGTAAACGCAAACGTTGGTCGGGTTCAGGTGCGTGTTGATGTTGTAGTAGCCCACGTTCCCGTTTTTCCGCTCGCGGACAAAATTCGCGAGCTGGCCGACGTCCTGCAGCGGCACTTCGGGGCTGTCCAAGAACAGGCCGTCTTCCATGTCCAGCCGGGTTTCGGTTTCGACCTTTTCGCGAATTTCTCGCAGGCGGGCGTTTCGTTCAGCAGCAATCATCGAAAGTTCAATTCCAGCGTGTCGTGACGCGGTGTCGCAGCGTGATGTCGTAACGTGGGGGGGTGAGTCGATTAC
>JBCCRW010000378.1:0-5376 GCA_039201055.1 Planctomycetota bacterium
GTCGTAACTCCAATACATACCGGAACTAAGGCTCTGGCGCCATACGGCTAGAACAAAAAGCTAATGCAATATCCGGGCTAGCGCCTTGTCGCTCACTGGGTACCATCGGCCCCAAAGCAGCGGGAATTGCGACCAAAGCGGGGCCGGTAACAATTCTTGGACAAGCATTTTTTGTCCTGTAAGGCTTCGTTGATCGCCCGGTATTCCCTGCAAACGCATTCCGCAGGGAACACCGCCATGAACTTGATCAAGACATCCGTTTCGCAGCCCATCACGATTTCGGTGGGCGTTGTCCTTTCTTTGATCGCCGGCATGGTGGCCCTTCGTAGCGTGCCGATCCGCATGGCCCCGGAAGTCGATTCGGTCGTGATCGCCGTCGGCACCGCGTGGGAAAATGCGTCCGCCGAGGAAATCGAATCCGATGTCATCGAAGAACAGGAAAAGTATCTCGGCGACGTTTCCAACCTGGTCTCGATGACCAGCATCGCTCGATCCGGTCGCGGGGCGGTTCGATTACAATTCCGAACCGGCACCAACATTGACGAGGCGATGGCCGAAGTCGACCAGAAGCTCAGCGAAGTCCCTCGATACCCAGTTGGCGTTGATGAACCCGAGGTCGAAGCGGTCGATCCCGAGAGCGTCGATTACATCGCATGGGTCGGACTGAGCAGCGACGATCCGAACTTTGATGTCACGACGCTGTTTGACTTTATGGACCGCCGCATGCGTCCGGTGTTCGAACGCATCCCCGGCATTTCGCAAGTCGGCATGTTGGGGGCTCGTGAGAGCGAAGTGCAGGTCATCGTCGATCCGGTGGCACTGGCCGCTCGCGGATTGACCTACGCCGACTTGCTCGAAGCGCTGCAGGTCAATAACGCCAACTTTTCCGCCGGTCGCGTCACCGATGGCAAGAACGATATCCGAGTCCGCACGCTTGGGCGTTTTGAAAATGCGACCAGCGTTCAGGACTTGGTGATTCGTCGTGACGAAGCCGGCCCGATCTACGTTCGCGATGTGGCAAGCGTGCAAACAGGCTACAAGGAAATGACCGAGTGGGTGCGAGCACGCGGAAACCTAATGCCGTTCTTCAACTTCCAACTCGAAACCGGCGGCAACATGCTGGACACGATGGCCGAGTTGCAGGCCGAAATCGCGAGTATGAACGGCGAAGGCGGAATGCTGCAGAAACAAGCCAAATTGTTGCAGGCCGAAGGTCAATTGGCGAAAGGATCGAAACTGGAACTGGTACAGACCTGGGATTCATCAACCTACGTCAAGGATTCGCTTGCTCTGGTGCAAAGCAACATTCTGGTCGGCGGTGTCCTCGCGACCGTCGTGCTATTGTTGTTCTTGCGTAGCGTTCGCACCGTCGGCATCATCGCGATCGCGATCCCGTTGTCGGTGATTGGCACGGTCGTGATTCTGCTATCGCTGGGCCGCAGCGTAAACATCATCTCGCTGGCCGGGATGGCGTTCGCGGTCGGCATGGTTGTCGACAACGCGATTGTGGTGATCGAGAACATCTTCCGGCACTTGCAAAACGGCAGCGATCCGAAGACCGCCGCCTATGAAGGCACCAAAGAGGTCGCTGGCGCCGTCGTCGCATCCACACTGACCACGCTGGTCGTGTTCGCCCCGGTGTTGTTGATCGAAGAAGCGGCGGGCCAATTGTTCCGCGACATCGCACTGGCAATCATGGCCGCGGTGGGCCTGAGTCTGATCGTGTCGCTGACGGTGATCCCAGCGGCGGCGGGCGTACTGCTCCGGGCGATCCCAACTTCCGATCATCACCTTTCCGATCACGACAAGGATGAACTTCGCAAGACTGGCGAATTGGTTCGTTTGACGGCCAGCCGAACGCGCAGGCGATTGACCAAGCCCCTGGTAAGCCTTTGGTTTACCGTCAAACGAATCACCAACCTGCCCGCCATTCTCGGCGGCATCGTCCGCTTCCTGATCGCCGGATGGTTCCGACGCGTCGCGACGACGTCGGCCTTCGTCATTGCAACGGTTGTCGGCATCTGGATGCTGGTTCCTCCGCTGGACTACTTGCCCAAAGGCAATCGCAATCTTGTCTTCAGCGTCATGGTGCCGCCGCCGGGTTACAGCGTCGATCAATTGTTTGAGGTCGGCAGCCGCATCGAACCCAAGATTGCTCCCGCATGGGAAGCCGCCGGCGACCGCTTCGCGATTGAAGAACAACGTCGTGGCTGGCCCAATCCGATGGCCGACCACCGCATCGAAGTTCCCACCGGCGACGACGACCAAACGGTTAAAGCACCGCTGCTGGATCACTACTTTATGGTCGCCCGCGAGGGTCGCATTTTTCAAGCGGCGATTCCTGTCGACGCCACCAAAACCCCCGACGCGTTGCCCCTGCTTGAACAAGCCATGGGTGACGGAGCCGCACCGGACACGCCTTATTTCTCGTTCCAATTTCCGCTGTTTCGTACCGGTGGCACCACCGGAGCGGCGATCAAGATCGACGTCGTCGGCGATTCGCTTGACGAAGTCGTTGCGTCGGCGGAATCGTTGATGGGCGAATTGGTCGCTGACTACGGCCCGCGTAGCACAAACCCATCGCCGGCCAACTTTACGTTGCCGACACCGGAGATTCGAGTCACACCGATCGATGAACGGTTGCAAGATGCCGGGCTGACTCGTCGTGACGTCGGCCTTGCAACGCAAGCTTCCGGCGATGGCATTTTGATCCCGCGTCGCTTCGAACGCGGCGGCGAATTGAAGGATTTGAAAATCATCAATGCCCAAGCACTCAGCGACGCACCGGTGTACGCAATGCAAAACGCCCCCATCGCCACTCGCCGCGACGGGATCATCGATTTGGGAAGCGTCGCGGATATCGACCGAGTCCGGGTGCAAGATCAAATCCGCCACGTCGATCGACAACGAGCCGTCACGCTGGAACTGACTCCGCCGGCCGACGTGCCGCTGGCCACCGTAGTCCAGCAACTCGGCGACAAGGTCGCGAGCCTTCGCGAGGCCGGAACGATTCCGCCGAGCGTCGATGTGAACTTCGCGGGCTCGGCCGGTTCGCTGAACGAAATCAAAACCGCACTGATCGGCGACGGCAGCGTGTTGGGAACCATCGGAAGTTCGTTGTTCTTGGCCTTCTTGATCGTTTACCTGCTGATGGTCGTCCTGTTCCAAAGCTGGAGCTACCCGCTGGTGATCATGATCAGTGTGCCCTTGGCGACGCTTGGCGGATTCATCGGATTGTCGCTGGTCCACAACTGGACCGCTGCGGACCGCTACCTACCGGTGCAAAACATGGACGTGCTGACGATTCTTGGTTTCGTGATCCTGGCCGGCGTCGTTGTCAACAACGCGATCCTGATCGTGCATCAGGCGCTCAACTTCGTTGGTGGAACATCGAATCCCAACGAAGCGATCGTGCAGTCCGTTCAGAGCCGCGTCCGACCGATTTTGATGAGCACGTTAACCAGCGTCGGAGGTATGTTGCCGCTGGTTTTCCTGACCGGCCCGGGAAGCGAATTGTACCGTGGCCTTGGGGCGGTCATCACCGGCGGCCTGCTGGTGTCGACGTTCTTCACGATGTTTCTGGTTCCGGTTGTGTTAAGCATGGTCTTCCAAGTTGACCGATCCAAGATCATCCGCACCAAAGCCGATCTTAAGGCGGCCGCGTGAAACGGATATCACGGACAATTCTTTCCCATTCCTCTTTCTGACGTCATACAAAAAATGAAACGTTATCTCATCAACTCATCCGACGGCATCGACGCTATGTCATTCGAAGACGTCGATGCGCCGTCGCCCGGACCCGGTGAAGTCAAAATCGCGCTCAAAGCTGCTTCGCTAAATTATCGGGATGGGATCATCGCCCAAGGCGGATACTCGCGGAATGACCAATCGCCCGTCGTGCCGTTGTCCGACGGAGCCGGCGAGATTATCGAAGTCGGTGACGGCGTTTCAAAATGGAAGATCGGCGACCGCGTCAGTCCGAGTTTCTTCCGCGATTGGCATTCGGGAAGTCCATGCGAAAGCGTGCTTCATTCCGGCCTTGGCGGCGGGATTGACGGTGTGCTTTCCGAACAGTTCATCGCACCGGAGGACGCTCTGGTCGCGATACCCGAGGATTGGTCGTACGTCGAGGCCGCCACGGTACCGTGCGCCGCCGTGACGGCTTGGCACGCTTTATTCCATGCCGGCGATCTGCAGCCCGGACAAACGGTGTTGTTGCTTGGCACCGGTGGCGTGTCCATTTTCGCGCTGCAAATGGCCAAAGCCGCCGGAGCCACCGTGATCATCACGTCCTCGAGCGACGAAAAGCTGCGGCGTGCGATCGACCTGGGTGCCGATCACGGCATTAACTACCGCGTACACCCCGAGTGGCACAAGGAAGTCCGACGGCTGACCAGCGACCGCGGGGTCGATCATGTCGTCGAAGTCGGCGGCCCCGGCACTCTTGAACGCTCGCTGAAATCTGCTGCCGTCGGAGGTCACGTGCATCTAATCGGTGTCCTCGATTCGCCGCAATCTAAAGTCAGTCCGATGTTGTGCGTCTTCAACGTGGTCGACATCCACGGCATCTACGTCGGCAGCCGCGACATGCACCAACGCACGATCGACCAGATGGTCGCCACAAACATCCGCCCGGTGATCGATCGTTCGTTCGCCTTCACCGAAGCCAAAGCCGCTTACCAGCATCTGGCCAGCGGCAAGCACTTCGGTAAGGTCGTCATCGAGTGTTGAAAACTTATTTGACAGCAAATACCAGATTGCTATGCTTTCCTCGTTCGTGGTGACGAGCCGTGGTTCTTCCACCGTTCGTGAACAGGGAACTCCGGTGCGGTTTTCATCCGCAATCACGCGAAGTGAAGCCAATTCCGGGACGGTCCAGCCGCTGTGAACTGCCGCGTTCTTGCCGAACGCATGCACCGCTGCTTCTTTGGAAGTGCCATTGCCCGCCACGGTTCCATACCATCACTTAGAGCCGCGCGAGTGAGAAGGCTGCCGGCGTTGCAAAGGGCAGTGAGTCAGAAGACCTACCACGGAATAGACGATTTTGTGCCCTCTCGGATTGGGGCGATCGTTGCGGATGACTTGGACGTCATCGACAGGACGTCCACCGTCGTCTTCGGACTGACCCCCTTCTTACTGCACGATTTTTTGAAGCCGTGTTTTGCTTGGTGCCGAAGGTGCGCGCCGGCGAAATCCGGCCGATGATCGCTGCATGCAACGCAGCGCCGCCCGTCGGCGTCAAACGGAACTGCTGCATGACCACGACTCAACCACGGCACCAAGCCGGAACCGTCCGCAAGCGGGATGGCCGCGAAATCGAATTTGATCCCGGTCGCGTCGCGGTCGCGCTCGAAAAAGCGTTTCGGGCCGAGATGA
>JBCCRW010000379.1:0-5355 GCA_039201055.1 Planctomycetota bacterium
CGATACGTTTGAAGGCCTGGCCGTCGACTATGTCCGTTCGATCGGCGCCCGAGTCATGCTGCGTGGGATTCGGCCGCTGACCGACATCGCCGGTGAATTCACGATGATGATGGCCAACCAAAAACTGGACCCCGCCATCGAGACGCTTTTTTTGATGTCCGACGATCATCACGCGCACATCAGCAGTAGTTTGCTCAAGCAGATCGCCGCGGCGAGTTCCGATGACGAACAGCTGGCCAAGTTTGTGCCCCGGCCGATCATCGGGCCCTTGCGGGAGCGGATGGCTCAGACCGCGACCCACTAATGGGTATCGGTGTAGCCGTTGTTCGCCAGAACACGGTCGCCCCCGGCATTTCCGGCGTCTGGCGAAGGCCGGCTACGTGCGGGCGGGAGTCGCCGCCGCATTGCCGCGAAACGATTGGCAATAGGCCTCGGCCGCGTCCTCGGGCGATACCGGATTGATCATCATGCCCGTGCCCCATTCAAAACCCGCGATCTTTGAAATGCGCGGGAACAAATCGATCGACCAATGAAACGCCTCCGACGCATCATCCAGTTTTGCGGGCCGGACGTTGAAAACCACGTTGTAGGACACTTCGCCGCCGGATGCTTCGAGCAACGAAATCGCCCGCTGCAACCAGCGACCGACGTAGTCAATCCGCTCATCCGAAATGTCCGCTAAACAACCCTCGTGATTCCGCGGCGTGACACGCAACTGCATCGGAATTCGGCTGGCATACGGGCAATAGGCGACCATCTCGGAATCCGCCAGCACGATTCGGCGCCCGTCGCGAAATTCTTCGCGAATCAAATCGCACTGCAAACAACATCCCGTTTTGGCGCGATGTTGCCGCATTCGCGACACCGCACGAGCGACGTTCGGCGGGACAGAATCCATGGCCAGGATTTGGGAATGCGGATGGACCAGCGAGGCGCCGGCGTCCGGACCGCAATTTTTGAACAAGCTGACATATTGAACGTCTTTGATCGAATTCCAATAGCGAAGCCGGTCACGCAAGCAGCGAAAAACCTGTTCGATGTGCGGCCACGAGTAATCGGAAAACGACTGCTCATGCTGCGGGGTTTCGATGACGACTTCGTGGCCACCGCGGATCGGTCGCCTTTGCAGCAATTTGGATCGCAGCAGCTGGGGAGCCGATTCGGTCGCCGGTGCATCCGAATCGTCGCCCAGCATCGCCTCCAAGAACGGACTGCCCGCGGCCGCCGAAGCATCGCGTGATTCCCGTGGTTCCAGATTTTGGATCGCGGGAAACCGATTGGGCACCACGCGAACACGCCACGGTGACTTGACAAATGCTTCGCCAACCTGATCCGGCGAACCGCAATAATCCGGATTCGCGAGCTTCAATACCGGGTCGGGTGTCATCGATTCGTTGCCCGGGCAAAACGGGCACACCTGACCCGACTTGTGTTCCCGCCGAGTGACAAATTCGATCGGACGCTTGCCACGCCCGGGGGAAATAATCGTCCAAGCATCCAAAATCGCATCCCAGCGACAATGGCTCGACTGGTCGATCGAATCCGGCGTGGGCGCAGGAACACTTTCCGGAGTTGGCGACTGTTCCTGTGTGGGTGTCTGAATCGGCTCAGGTGTTTGAATCGGCTCGGATGCTTGAGCCAGCTCACGTGTTTCCGCCAGCGCCGATCGCGATCGATGTTCCCGCCGCTTAACGGGTGGCGTTGGCGATTTCATGTGTCGAACCTGCTTTGGCAAAATCCTTCCGAGCCCAACAGGTTAACGAATGACGCGATAACTTAACGTCTTTGAGTCGCGTTTTTCACGAAGTCAGCAGTTGGGAGCAAATCGCCACCCTTGAAAGTTGCTTAGGGATTCGTGGCGGCTTCGCCGGTGAGCATTTCGTATGTCTGGGTGTACTTTCGGGCACTCTCCTTCCAGGACCAATCCTGACGCATGCCCGCCGAAACGAGCCCCGCGAATGCATCGGGTTGTTGATATCGAAAATCGATGGCCCGCTGGACGGCTTCCTGAACTCCGTCGGCACTTCGCTGGCGGACATAGAACCCCGTGGCGACTCGATCGGCCAAATTGGCCGGCGTTGCGTCGCGGACCGTGTCGGCCAGACCGCCCGTCGGCGTCACGATCGGCACCGCACCGTAACGCAGCGAATACAACTGGTTTAAACCACAGGGCTCGTAATGGCTGGGCATCAAAAAGAAGTCCGCGCCCGCCTCGATCCGATGTGCCAATCGTTCGCTGAAACCGATGTGGCAACCAAAGCGATCGGGATGGCCGGCGCGTAGATCCCGCAGCTGTTGTTCCATGGTGGCATCGCCGCTGCCCAGGACCGCCCAGCGAACTTGGTAACCCTCGGCCAGCATTCGCCGCAGCATCGGGAGGATCAAATCCCAGCCTTTTTGCTGGGCCAATCGCCCCACCAAGCCGATCATCGGCCAGTCCGACGGTGCCGACAATTCCAATTCACCGGCGATCGCTTCGCGACAAACCGATTTACCCGCGACCCAATCTTGCACGCCAAACTGCACATCCAGGTGCGGATCGGTCATCGGGTTCCAAACCGTTTCGTCGATGCCGTTGACGATGCCGGTCAAATGCTTGCGTCGCGAGTTTAGGATCGCATCCAATCCGCAGCCAAATTCGGGCGTGCAAATCTCGTCGGCATACGTGGGACTGACCGTCGTCAAATGATCGGCGGCCAAAATCCCGGTCTTCAGAAAATTCATCCCGTCGTAGTATTCAAACGACTCGCTGTTGAAATGGTTCCAACTCAAACCCGTTGCGGGGAAAAGACTCTTATCAAAGTGTCCCTGATACGCCAGGTTGTGGATGGTCAACACGCTGCGAGTGCCGGCAAAACCAGCCGCCAACGAATCGTCCGCACGAATCAGCGCCGGGATCAAGGCGGTTTGCCAATCATGGCAATGCAGGATCGCCGGCGGCGCGTTGGCGTGCAGCCGCTGGATCGCCCGCAGCGCGGCGCGACAAAAGAACAAAAAGCGTGACCCGTTATCCGCATAGGCGTCGCCGGGCGGACCATACAGACCGTCGCGATGAAACATGCTGGGCCGATCGATCAAATGCACCCGCGTGCCGTCGGCAAGTTCGGTGTGCAACAGCCGAGCCCCAAGCAGGTCGCCGCCCATCGGGATGGCCAAATCGATCTCCGTTTCGCCGATCACGCGACCCGAACTCGCGACGCAAGAATAAGCCGGCAAAACCAATTCGACCGAATAGCGATCCGATTGCAGATGACCGGGAAGCACACCGCAGACATCCGCCAACCCGCCCGTTTTTGCCAATGGGATCGCTTCGGACGAAATGAAAATGACTTTTTTCATGTGCGTGGACCTGGCAAACGACGCAATCTCTGGTGACCCGGAACGCCCCGGCATAACATAATTTGACGCGCCGAAGGGTCGGGAGGACCGTTCGGTGTCGCGCCGAGTCCGGTTTCACACAGATCCCCTACATGCCCGTCCGATTAACCGATTTTTGGGATCATGCGGTCCAAGATGGATTGATCCCCGCCAATGCGATAGAAGCGATCAAGTCGGCTTGGCGAGAATCCCAAGGGGTAAATTCGCCGGACGATGCTTCGCAAAACGCGGGTCCGAAGGTTGAACCGGAGGCGATCCAGATCGCCGATTTCTTGGTGCAACATGATCGACTGACGCCGCTGCAGGCCGAATGCTTGTTGGCCGATCCACCCATCCCAACCCGCTTTGGCAGCTATCGATTGCTGTCGCGGGAGACGCCCAAGCCATTTTCAATGTGGATCGAAGCGTCCAGGGACATTCGGGGGTATTTGATCCGGGGCCCCGTGGATCACAGCGGCATTCGCCAACACGCCAACGTCGCCCACCGTTTCCTGATGGCCTGCGAAATCGAAGCCATCGCTGACCAGCTTGCCGTGTTTGTGCCGGCACCGGACGCGCAGCAAATACCGGACAAAGTGCTGCGAAAATTGGCCGGACGCGCCGACCTGGTGGCCAAGATTGGCAGCCGCATCGCCGCGGCACTTGCGGAAATGCACAACGCGGACCTGGTCCACGGCGAAGTCTGTGGCCAACGCATCGCGTGGTCCGACAACAAGCCCATCCTGCTTCGCGATGTCGCGTCTTTGCCCGGGACAACCACGGACCAGTCCAAGTGGTTGGACGCCATCGACAACGTGGATGACGCCGCGTGGCTGGCCGCCGAAGCCGCTTCGACGCAGCAGGATGTTCGTGCGTTGTGCCGTTTTCTGTACAACACCTTGCACCCGGAGCATCCGTTGCAAGTGGCGGGCCCGTCTGCGAGTGGGACCGACAAGCTGCAAGTTGCATGGCAATCCTTGCGGGACGCGGCAGCGGCGGGCCCCAACGTTTGTCCGTTGATGCGAGTGTTGGCGTTTGGAATCCTGGGGCGACAGGATACCGATTCGTTGGATGCCGCCACCTTGGTCACGGCGCTGCAAGCATCCGCGTCGGCAACAAAACCCAAACCTGAACCTAAACCTAAACCTGAACTGAAACCAAAACCTAAACCTGAACCTAAACCCAAACCCAATACAGACCCACAACGCGAATCCAAACCTCAGCAAAACGTCAGCCCCGAACCAAAGTCCATCCCCACGCCGGATCCCGCCTCAAGCGTCCCAGCGAAACCACGTGTCGTCGTCGTCCGGCGGCGGAAGCAGAGTCCACTCGCGCTTGCCATCCTGGGCCTGCTCGGCGCCGTCGTCATCGGCCAGATCGTTTATCTGGCGCTTGTTGATGTGCAGCCCATCGTTGTCGTTCGCGAACGTCCGCCGGCTCCACGGCCCGAGAACATTCCGCCGGTCCGCAATCGGCCCCGACAACCGATTCCGGCGGCCGACAAAGCCGATCCCATGAACTCCGACACATTGGCGCGGTACCAAATTGTGGCGGATGATCGGCTGCTATTCGTGCCGCCCAATCCCACCGGGGATGCGTCAAACCCGACGGCCGAAGTCGATGATCGATCCGATATTGGCGACGAACTGGCGTGGTTACCCGCCGGTCCCAGCGCGGTGATCGTGTGGCGTCCGGCGCGTTGGTTTGCATCCGACAAAAATGCATCCACCGATGAATCCCCATCGTTTGGCAATCGTTGGCTCGATGCGTTGGGCCCCGACGCCCAGTCGGCCATGCAGAGGGCCCAACAAACCTTGGGCGTGCCGTGGGAAACGATCGACCATCTGGCAATCACGCTTTACCCGGGAACCGACGCCAATGCTTGGGTAGCGGCGGTCTGCTTGAACCAGCCCGTCTCGGTCGAATCACTTCAATCGGCTTGGGACGCCGAACCCTTCAAAATGGGCGATTCGGGCACGGGATTTCGATCGGCCGGCG
>JBCCRW010000380.1:0-5327 GCA_039201055.1 Planctomycetota bacterium
AGGTCACCGAGTTGCAGCTGAAGAACCGCGGCGCCGGTGAAATCCTCGAAATCGCGCGACCGCTGTTGGGGCTGGAACCGGGCCAAAACGCGAACGACCAACTGCGGATCTCCGTCGGTTTGCTGGACGATCGCATCTACGTCACGGGCCAACCGGTCAAAGTCGGATTGCTGAAGAGTTTGGTCGAACGCGCCGACAAACCGCTGACCAGTCCCGACGCCGATGCCGAAACCGAAGCCGTCACGCCCGTCTTCAAAACGCATCCGGTAAGCACGGCCGACAGCACGACCGTGTTCGACGTGCTGCAAACGCTGCTGGCCGGTACCCCCGATGCCCGCATCACGATCGAACCCAATACCAAAGCGATCATTGCCTTTGCCCGTCCCGAAACGCACAAAATGATCGCCGACACCATCGCGGAACTTGAGGGCCGCGGCCGCGAACTGCAAATCTTCAAGCTGCGTCGGCTGGACCCCGCTCAAGCCCTGCTGACGATCAACAAGTTTTTCGGCGTCACCGACGATGGAGGCAGCGGCCCGACGGTCGATGGCAATCCCGACGACGGAAAGCTGTGGGTCCGCGGAACTCGTGAACAAATTGACATGGTTGCCAATTTGCTCGATCAACTTGAAGGCGACGAAAGTTTCGGGGCCCTGGGCGACAAGGTCCGCTTGTTGAACGTCAACAACGCGGAAATGCAGGACGCGCTACAGCGGGCGATCATGTTGTGGCCGATCACGGGTCGGTCCAATGCGATTCGCCAATTGCCTTCAACGACCGACGCGGAATCGGCAACCGACAATCCTCCCGCTGGTGGCGATATCAAAGGTGATTCACCCGCCGCCACCGACGCGGAAAATCCATTTCGCCAAAGTCAACCGGAATTAACCGACGCGGCCATGCGGCAAGCCGCCATCGACCCGGCGATTCGATTGGTCAACGAGAACCAGCAAGCTGCACCGGAGACCAAGACGGCGGTGGTGGATTCCAAAAAGGCAGTTTCCGAGACCCCCGCCACCGGCAACCCAGCCATGACGCCGGAGATTCGTGTGCCCACCGGCAGCGGTGCCGATATCATCATCCAAATGACGCCGGCCGGACTTATGATTGCATCAGAGGACACCGATGCACTTGACGAATTTGAAGCCCTGCTGGAATCGCTTTCCGGACAAGCCGCCCCATCCGACGAACCCAAGATCTTCTGGCTCAAACACGCCGAAGCCGAACCCACCGCCGAATTCATCTCGCAAATCCTGGGCGGTGCCGAAGGGTCCCTGGGCAGCGTTGTCGATTCGGCCACCAGCTCGCTGGGCGGCGGGATGCTGGGCGGGCTGATGAGCCTTGCCGGGGGGGGCGGTGGGGGCGGCGATGAATCGAGCGCCAAGAGTGTCCTGACCGCCTCGGGAAGCGTCAGCATCGTGCCCGACGCGCGGCTGAACGCGCTGGTCGTCCAAGCCAACCCCGCGGACCTATCGCTGATCCAGTTGCTGATCGACAAGTTCGATGTCGCGGATTCACCCGAGGATATTCAGTTCCGCGCGCGACCCCGCGTGTTGCAGGTGATCTACCAGGACGCCGGGGAAATCGCGACGGTCGTCAAGGAAGTCATGGGCGATCGGATCGCCGGCCAGGAGCAAAAAAACGCGCGTGGTGGCGGTGGCCAACCGGACCCCCGCGAGATCTTTGCGGCGCTACGCGGGGGCAATCGGGCCAAGAGCGAAAAGACCAAGTCCGAGGCACCCAAAATCAGCATCGCCGTCGACAAAAAATCCAATACCCTGGTCGTCGTGGCGTCGCCGCAAGACTACGAGGAAGTCGAAGAACTGGTGCGTGAATTGGACGAAGCGGGCGCAAGCTTAGGCGAAACGACGGTGACGATTGCCGCACCCGGCGGCGTCAACGGTGAAGCCTTTGTCAAAGCCCTCGAAGCACTGTCGGGCAATTCGGTCAATTCCGAATCCGGAAAGTCGGCCGGCAATACGACCGAATCCAGCTCCAGTTCCCAAAACGCCGGCTCGGCCGCCGAAATTCAACGCCGGATCGAATTTTTCCGTTCCCGCTTCGGCGGCGGCACGCCCGGTGGCGCACCTGGCGGACGCGGCGGTGCGGCGAGCGGTCGTGGTTCCAGCGGTCGCGGCGGGCCCGGCGGCGGTGCTCGTGGTGGTGGTGGTGGGCCCCGTGGTGGCCGCGGTGGGCGGTAAACAGGGTGGCCGCCGTGAGCGGTAAACTGACGGCCAGCGATCAACATTAGCTTCGGAATTCAGCAGGAGCCCAGTAGTGGCGATTGACGAAACGACTTCACCGGCCGAATTGGCCGCCCGCGCGGGACTCGAACACGTCGACCTTCGCGAGATCGATGTCGATCTCAATGCGCTCGACGGTTTCCCACAGCGTTTGATTTACCGCTGTGCGATGTTCCCCATCGCCTTTCGAGACGATTCCATCGTCGTCGCGACCGCCGATCCCTTTGACCTGTACCCGCTGGACGAAGCCGCCGCCGCAACGGGCCGGCACATCATCCCCGTCGTCGCCGATCGGGACGAAATCAATCGCCTGATGAATCGACACCTGGGCGTCGGTTCGGAAACAATCGAAGATTTGATCGCCGCCAAAGACGACGACGATGAAATCGAATTGCTGGAATCGATCGAGGCCGATGGCAGCGAACTGAGCGAGTTGGCCCAGGAAGCGTCGGTGGTCCGCCTGGTCAACGAAATCTTGATCGAAGCGGTCAACTCGCGAACTAGTGACGTGCACATCGAAAGTCGATCCGGCGGGCTCGCGATTCGCTTTCGGATCGACGGCATCCTGCACACGCAACCGACGCCGCCGGAAATCAATCGTTTCTCCGCTGCAATCATCAGTCGCCTGAAAATTATGGCGCATTTGAATATTGCCGAAAAACGATTGCCCCAAGACGGACGCATCAAGCTGCGGGTCAAGGGCCGCGAGGTGGATATTCGATTGTCCGTCATTCCGATGATCCATGGCGAAGGCCTGGTGATGCGGATTTTGGACAAGTCGTCCATGAAGTTCGATTTGCAGGGGCTGGGCATGGACCCGGCGACCTACGCGGAATTCAGCCAGCTAATCAAGGCACCTCACGGCATCATTTTGGTCACCGGACCAACGGGTTCCGGCAAAACGACGACGCTGTACAGCAGCCTGCTGCAAATTCAGTCGCCCGACACAAAAATCATCACCACCGAAGACCCCGTCGAATATCAACTCGATGGCGTCAACCAGATCCAAGTGCACCCCAAGATCGGTTTGACCTTTGCCGCCAGTTTGCGAAGCATTTTGCGGCATGACCCGGACGTTGTTTTGGTCGGCGAAATTCGTGACTTCGAAACCGCCGAAAACGCGATTCAAGCATCGCTGACCGGTCACCTGGTCTTCAGCACCCTGCACACCAACGATGCCGCCGGGGCGTTTACCCGCATGTGCGACATGGGCGTCGAACCCTTCCTGGTCGCCGGCACCGTCGAAGCCGTCATGGCCCAGCGTTTGGTCCGCCGGATTTGTCCGCATTGCAAGGAAAGCTATTCGCCCAAGCAGGATGAATTGCCACCCGATTTCCCCTGGGACAAATTGCAGGGGCAACCGTTGGTGCGAGCCCACGGATGCCGCGAATGTCGCAACGTCGGCTACTCAGGCCGGCTGGGCATTTATGAATTGTTGACGGCCACCGAAGGCGTGCGGGCGATGGCCCAGGAACGCGCCAGCAGTTGGGACATCCGGCGTTCGGCCATCGCCGATGGCATGCGAAGCCTGCGAATGGACGCCTGGGACAAAACGATCGAAGGCAGAACCACCGTCGACGAAGTCTTACGTGTGACCAAGGGCGAGGCATAAGCTGTCGTGGCGACGTTCACCTACACCGCCCGCGATCTAACCGGGTCATTGAAATCGGGTACGTTGGAAGCCAGCTCGGATCGGGAAGCCGGGGCAATTCTGGCCGAACAATCGTTGTTCCCCACCAAGATCGAAGAGGCCAAGGAAAAGCTGACGCTGAAATCCGCCCTCGCCCGTGGGAAACGCGTCAACGGCCAAACGATGGCGATCTTCTACAGCCAAATGGCGTCGCTGCTGCGGGCCGGCGTGCCCATGATCCGCTCCCTGACGGTGCTCAGCGAACAATCGCCCAACCCGACGCTGGCCGCCACGATGACCGAGATCCGCGGTAAGGTCGAAGACGGCGAATCTCTCGGCGACGCGATGAGCCGACACCCGCGTATCTTCAGTGACATGGCGTGCAATATGGTCCGCGCGGGAACCGAGGGCGGGTTTCTAGAAGATGCACTGGAGCGGGTCGGTAAGTTCACCGAACTGCAGGAAGACTTAAAGGGACGCACGGTCAGCGCCCTGGCGTATCCGGTTTTCCTGTTTTGCGTCGGCACCGTCGTCGTCATCGCGCTGTTGGTGTTCTTCGTTCCCGGCTTCGATCCCCTGTTCGATCGATTGCGTCGCAACGACCAGATGCCGGGCATGACCGAGGCGTTGCTGTCGGTCAGCAACTTTACGCAGTCGTACGGGCTGGTGCTGCTGGGCGTGTTGGTCATCGGTGGCGGTTTCTTGATCGCCCAATTGAAAACGCCCCGCGGCCAAATCATCTTCGACCGAATCAAATTGAAGATTCCGGTCCTGGGCGGCATCCTGATGAACTTGGCTGTGGCCCGGTTTTGTCGAGTGTTGGGAACGCTGCTTGCCAACGGCGTGCCCATTGTTCGCTCACTGGAAATCAGCTCCACAGCGGCCGGAAACCGATTGCTGCAGGGATCGATCGCGAGTGCGAGTGAGAATTTGCAGAGCGGCGAGCAATTGGCGACACCACTGCGGCGAAGCGGTTATTTTCCGATCTCGGTCGTCGAAATGATCAGTGTTGGCGAGGAGAGTAATTCGCTGGACACGGTGCTGCCAGACATCGCCGATTCGCTCGAAAAGACAACGTTCCGCCGTTTGGATTTGTTTGTCCGATTGCTCGAACCGCTGATGTTGTTGGTGATGGCGGTCCTGGTGCTCGCCGTGGTCATGGCGTTGCTGGTTCCGGTCTTAAAGAGCAGTTCGTCGGTGTAGACCACTGATCGTGGTCTTTCGCACAGGTGAGCCGAAGGTGTGGCGACAGCCACGCGTCGGGTCAGAGAACGTTTGCTTCGACGGAACGCGTTTCGGTTTAAGGGCCCGGCTCGCGGCTGTCGCCGCAATCTCGGCTCACGGGTGCAGTGATTTTGCCTGCCTTCTGGGTACCCGTTTCTCGTGGTGCACATCTATTGGGTTGTAATTCCCGCGGAGCGGTAAAAGACGGTAGCCGTGGGTAAGCCAGCCGA
>JBCCRW010000381.1:0-5318 GCA_039201055.1 Planctomycetota bacterium
AACAAATTGGGTTTGCCCAACGCGTCGCTTTCACGTTTCCGCGCGATGTTGGCCCGACCCCACGGTTTGGTCTTGGTCACCGGGCCGACGGGCAGCGGCAAAACCACGACGCTGTATTCGGCGATCGAATTGATCAAGGGCATCCAGCGAAACGTGGTGACTGTGGAAGACCCGGTGGAATACCAGTTGGATTTGATCAATCAGGTCCAAGTTCGTTCCGAAACGGGCATGTCCTTTGCCGCGGCGTTGCGGGCGATTTTGCGTCAGGATCCCGATGTGATCATGGTCGGCGAAATTCGTGATCGCGAAACCGCCGAAACCGCCATCGGGGCCGCGTTGACGGGGCACCTGGTGCTGAGCACCCTGCACACCAATGATGCCGCTTCGGCGGTCACCCGGCTGGTCGACATGGGTGTCGACCGTTTCAAAATCGCGGCCTCGTTGGTCGGCGTTGTCGCCCAGCGATTGGTCCGCGTGCTGTGTCCACAATGCCGCGAATTGTTTTATCCGGCGTCCCACGAACTCGCGTGGATCCGCGATGCGACCGCCGGTCGCGAAATCCAAACCTCCGCTGACGGCGGCTACGTTCGCGCCCGCGGATGCTCGCACTGTTTCGAAACCGGTTACCGCGGCCGTGTGGGTCTGTACGAACTTCTGGATGCCCACAGCGAACTCCGCACGCTGATCAACGACGGCGCCACGCTGGACCAACTTCGCGCGGCCGCGCGAGGCCCCAATTTGGCCAGCGAAGGGTTGCGTTTGGCGGCCGAACATCAAACCAGTTTGGATGAAGTCGCACGTATCGCGATCCACGAATAAAGAACGAGCGAACAATCAGTGGCGGACTTTTTACCCTCTCTCGAGATCTCTCCCGCTAATCCCGCTACGCGGGGCGGGAGAGACGGTCGAATCGTCCACTGATTGTTCGCTCGTTCCTGAGCCGCCTATTTCTGGCCCGACATCGCCTGGGTCAAGCTAAGCGGCACCATGTCAACGGTCGCGGCTTGAGGATGAACCTCCAACAACTTCAGCGTGCCCTGCTGGATCAGGTCGCCATCGTGGGTCCATTGTTCGAAACTTGCCGGGCGACCCGGCTGGCTGGTGACGGTAAACAAGTCGGCCCGCGACGCGTACAACGCCCGCGAAGCGGTCCCACGGAACAAACCGGACGCGACGCGAGTTTGATATCGGATGGGGCCTTCGGCCACGACCTCCAGGGGCGGCAATTCGCGATCGCCACCCGCGGCACCGCGTTGACCGCCGGCCGCCGAATCCCGCGACGCTTCGCCGGCCATCGCGCCGGTTTCCATCCCGATGCGAAGCGTTCGGCAATCCAAAATCGACATGCCCATGCTGGGCGACGTGTACGCATCGACGTCAAAGCTTTGGTCAAATGTTTCCACCGGTGCAATGCCCAGTCGCACCCCGTCGCCAAACATCAATTGACCCAGCGTCAGATCGCCCCGCATGACGTCGCGATAGACCAAATGCACGGCGTGGATGACCGGATCGGTGTCCCGCTTGTCCGCCCCCGCCGTCTCCACACGGCCCTCGGGACCGTAGCGGCGACCACGCGATGCGTCGCCAGCGGACTTGTCCTTGCCGCGAAACCAGCCGCGATACCAACCCTGACCTTTGCCAAACAGCATCGCCGCTCGCTGCTCGCGGGGCGGCAACAACGTTAACGTTTCGGCGTGAAAACGATGACGAGTGTGTTGTCCATCCAGCGGTTTGGAACGGGCATCCGCCACCACGGGTCGTTGCGGCGATCCGCGCAGCACCATTTGCGAGGGGACCGCCGAACGCAGTGACTGGGTATCACGAATTTGCACCGGAGCATCCAGTTCCAATGTCAGCGATTCGCCGCCCAGCTTGACGCTCCACGGTGTGGCATCTTGAAAGAAACCCGCGTCGATGTCGACGCCGCCGTCGAGTCGGATTTGGCGGCCGTCAAAGGTCATCTTGCCACGCCAACGACAATGCGGGCTTCGCGTCCACGCGATGCCGGAATTGGCCTGTTGGGGCAGGACGCCGGTGGGAATCTTGAATTCGCCCGCCGAGTTCATTTCGATGCGATTCCTGCCCGGATAAACCTGGATCGCGGGCCCGGCAAAAAAGCCGTCGCCGATGGCCAATTTCGCCGCCCGCGTGTCGCTGCCCAGCAATTGCAGGATGTCGCCCGGCGGGCCGGCGGCATTCGCGGTCGCTGATTCCGAGCCCGCCGCCGATGTCGTGCCATGCGGATCGTCGACCCGCGGTGCCCGCTGGATCATCTGCAACCGGTGGCCGGTCAGTTCCGCCTGCATCGATTGGTCGCCGACCTGAGTGGTCGTTTCCACCCGCACGTTTCCGTCGACATACATCTGCCGCGGCACCCAGCCGCCCGGCGACCAATGCAATTCCGCGCCGACTCGGTCGCCTTGGATGATCGGCTTGGGTAATTCTCGGGTGGGCTTGGTAACGGCCTCTGTTTTAACGCCCGCAAATTGGCCCAAACCACGATCGCTTTGGCCATCCCCGGCGCCGGGTTGTTGCAAACGTGCCACCGCATCCCGGGTCGATCGAGTATCGCTGCCTTGGCCCTTCAAGCGGGCTGCTTCGAGTGCGTGGGGGGGCCGATCGGTCCAATAAACTTTCAAACTTTCGGTGACCAGATCCAGGCGACTCGAATCGACTCGCACGTCTTGGGAAACATCAAAACGATCCGGCTGATAGCCGCTTGCGTCGTGCGGGTCGGGCTTTAGATAACCGCGAATCGCGCCGGCGTGGGCGGTGCCGCCGTCGTCCAAAACCAGGTCCAACCCACCGACGACGTCGACTTGGAGGGTCGGTCGGGCCGACTTGCCCGCCGAGCGAGATACTTGGCCCGCCGAGCGAGATACTTGGCCCGCCGAGCGCGATACTTGAATTGCCGAAGGTGACGTTTCCGAGTCGTTGAGCGCGACGACTTCGATCTTGTCGTTGAATCGCGCCAGCCGGATGGGGCTGGACGCATCCGCGACGTCCACCACGGCGGCACCGCGACAGATCAGCCGGCCAAAGCGTTTGGGGAATTGCCGATCGAATTGATAGTGGATCGACGCCATCCGGGCACTCAGATCGCCGCGCTGGATGGCGATGCCCTGCGGCCCTTCGGCGCTAAACCATCCGGCGGTGACATCCCACCGCAAGCGACCGGCTTGCACCCGCATGTTGCGGCTGGGCAACATCGCGGCCAGCGGTTGCCCGGTGGCCTCCATGCGCTCGATCCAGTCGGTCGCGTCGCGCCGCGGCAGCGACGAATCGGTGGGCCTGCGAAGCACCAATTCAATCTCGTCACAACGAAATTGGTCGACCGAGCCACCGTGATTGTGTCCCTCGATGCGAATGCCATTGTCCATCCGCAAGGTGTGATCCAGGAACCCGTATTCGACGCGGCCACCGCAAGCGATTTCGACCCGTGCCGGTCGCTGGGCAAGCGAATCGCTGGGCGCTTGGGCATTCCCTGAATCGGAATGGCTTGAATCTGAATTGCCTAAACCTGAAAAACCAGAACCCGAATCCAGCGGCAGCCGGCAGCGATCCAAGTAGATCAATTCCATCCGTTCGGGACGGATCGTGCGTTTGCCATCGACCTCCGATTCGATCAGGTGCAAGGTCAAGTCTCGGCCGGCAATTTCCGCGCGGCCCATCCGCATCGACAACGGCTCGGTCGTCCAAATCCGTTTGCGATTGATCCCCACATTGCGTGTTTGCATTGCCAGGGGTTGGTCGCCGCGTCGACGCATTGTCACATCCCCGATCAAGCGCCCCTTTTCAATCGCCGGCGCCTTGCCGGACGTCACGTCCAAGGGATCGGTGAAAGTGATTTCGGCACCCTCCTCGGATTCCAAAATGATGGGGTCCTGGTCGCCGGAGGGTTCCAATCCGCGGCCGATCACAATCGTCACGGGTTTGAGCTTCCAACCGTTTTGCCCCAGCGGTTCCCATTTTTTGAACAGCAGCATTTCGCCAAGCGTTTGAATGCGCATGCACGATTCGCTTTGCCATTGCCCTTGTTCAAACAGGTCGCCGATGTTTTCCACCGGTCGCGACGCGACGAAGGGCTTCAGCGGCACGGCATCAGCTTGAGGTGGCCGCAACCAAACGCCCAGGGTCGACCGATAAATCAGAAAGGCCAGGGCCAGCACCAGCGCGGCCAACGCGGCATCACGGATGCGGCGGATCATTACAGCTCGGGCCCGGGTGGCGGATCATTGGGAATCCCGGGTGGCAATTCCCAGCACCCCTTGCTTTGCATCGCCCATTCGATCACCTCGCGCAGCACACCACGACCGCCGGCGGCGCGACTGATGCGGTGCGCCAAGCGTCGCACATCGGTGGTCGCGTCGGCGGGCGCGATCGCCAATCCACAGCGCAGCATCGCGCGCAAGTCGGCAATGTCGTCGCCCAAGTAGATCGCTTGGTCAAAGTCATAACCGTTTTTGGCCAGCCACTGCTGGGCCGTTGTCAACTTGTCCGAACAGAACGAATACACATCGCTCACGCCCAATTCGCGCATGCGATTTTCGACCGCCGGTCCGCCGCGGGCGGTGATCACGCAGAAACCAAAACCCGCTTTGATCCAGCGACGAATCGCCAGGCCGTCGTGCACATGAAACGCCTTGGTTTCCACACCCGCCGAATCGTGGATGATCCGGCCATCGGTCATCACCCCATCGACGTCGCTGATGACGCAGCACAATCGCCGAGCGACCTCGCTGTCCCGGGGAGCGGGCAAAAACGGACGGGTCTCGGGCAAAATGGGACGCGGCGTGGGATCACGTGACGCGGCTTCTGTCGCTGCGGGATCAAGCGTCAAAATGGGTCCCCTGGTGATCCTGTTCGGGCGAAACGATCGACAAACGCGGGCGCCCGGCGACCGATTCGATGGGCTGATTTTGTTCCCGCGACGGGGCCGCGGTCGCCGCTTCGTCGACCTGGATGCCGATGCCCAGATCCGTCGCGTCGATCAAACCGCACCATGCACCGGAATCATCCACAACCGGCAATTCGCTAATTTTGGCATCGTTCATTTGGCTGACAAACGCATCGTAACGGGTGCCCGTGGTTGTCCACTTGCACTCGCGGGTCATGCGTGTGCCGATGGCGTGGTCCAGCACTGATTCTTCGCCGCTGGCCAACAGCCGCGCCAAATCGCTGTCGGTAAAAATTCCCACCAATCGCGATTGCGCATCGCACACGACAATCGCTCCGGTGCGACGGCCGGATTTACCGGACGCCGTGACGGCGTTGCGGATGGACGTTTCGGGCGTGCTGACGCGGCAAAGTGACGCCGG
>JBCCRW010000382.1:0-5295 GCA_039201055.1 Planctomycetota bacterium
GGCGGCGAAGCCGCCGAAATCGCGGGAGTTATCCGAGGACGAGCTTCACAGTTTACCGGACGTGGCACGAACACTCGCTGGGGCTCGGTTCGCTTACCACCGGCTAATTTCTTTGACCGCTCCGCGGTCGACTCACGCTTGGCCAACGTTTTTCCTTTAACGCGTCAGGGACTGGACGAAAGGAAAAAGGTCGACTCTCCTCACTGGGGATCAATACCAACCTTTTGACAGCCCAGGTTAGCGCCTCGCCGCTCACTGTGACCCCTCGGTTCGTCTGGGCTGGCGAGCAGCGGCTACGGCGTTTTGTCGTCGTCCGATTTTGCCGTCGCGTTGTCCTCATACTTGGCCTCGGGGATCACGTCGTGATCCTTGATCGCCGAGACCGCGAATTCCAATGAGCATTCGCCGTTGCCGTCATCCTGATCGGTCTTGACCTTTTCCTCGGTGACCTTGGCGTTGGCGACGACCAATTCGATCACCTTGCGTTCGACAATTTGGTTGCGAAGCGCGTCCATTTGGCCCTCCCGTTCCAACTGGGCACGCACGCGGCGAACCGGCACGTCACGCTGGCTGGCGATCAACTCCATCTCGGCTTCATACTCGGCCTCGTCGGCATCGATGTTTTCGTCTTCGGCGATTTGCTCCAAGATGAAGTGCTCGCGGAGCGCGGTCTTCGTGGATTCGGTGATGTTCCGCTGGGTCGCGTTGACATACTTTCGAATCAGATCGTCATCAAACCCGCTCCGACGCAATTCCAAGACCTTTCGCTGCAATTCACGATTGGCTTGACGCTTGACGACGCCCGGCGGCAAGTCAAAGTTCGCATTATTGGTCAGCAATTCAACGACGGACTGCCGCACGGCCTGTTGGACGCGATAATCGGCCTGCCGCGTCAATTGCTCTTCGACAAAGTCATGGAGTTCCTTCTCGTTTTCAAAATCGCCCAGTTCTCGCAGGAAATCGTCGTTCATCGCTGGCTGCTCGGCCTTCAGAACCTCGACGACTTCCACGCTCGCGGTCGCCGTCTTCCCGGCAAATTCGTTGTCCAAGTTCTCCGAGAACCTGACCTCGAACTCGCGGGTATCGTCTTCCTTGACACCGACTAGCTTGCCACCAAAGTCTTCGCAAACCGCATCGGAAAATGACAAGGTGCGGGCGAGGGTAATGCGTTCCTCTTCCAGGCTGCTGATCCGTTTGCCGTCGACGCTGAACTGGATATTCACGACCAACCGATCGCCCAATTCGGCCGGTTCGTCGGTGGCTTCCCAAGTGCAATACTTCAACAACACTCGGTTCAGCGCGGTTTGGATCTCTTCCTCGCCAATCTCTTCAACGGGTTTGGTCAGCGCGATTCCTTTCCAATCTGGCGTCTTAAATTCGGGACGTACTTCGATTTCAAATTGAAATTTGAAGTCGCCGGATTCGGGAATTTTGACGGCGTCGTAGTCAAAGTCCGGTTCGCCGATCGCGTTGAACTTGTCCGTCTCTGAAACCGCGCCCAAGCTGTCCATCAGCAGCCCGTTTTTGACCTTCTCGGTCACCCGCTCCTTGAACTGCTTTTCGACCAATTTGCGTGGGGCACGGCCGCTGCGGAAACCGGGCAGCTGTGCCTCGGGAACCAGTTCGTCGTATTCCTTTTTGAAATATCGCTTGACTTCGGATTCGGGAATCGTGACGACGACCTGGCGGATGCACTCGGCGGCTTGAGCGACATCCATTGACATCTGCAGCTTTGGCTGGTCGGTTTCGGGTGTTTCAGTGGCGGTCGACATGGTCGCGCAAAATTCGTGGAGTTTTCGAAAGACATCCGGTTTCCCGTGGTCGCGAAGTGTATCCCGGTCGATACCCAATCAGCAAGACGGAAGGTTTGGCGTCGAAGGACGCCTGGTTTCGCGACCTCATGCGGATTTTCACACCGCGAAACTCCCCTTGCCTGACCACCGGCGTGTTCTATAATCCGCCTCCCGCAGATGACGCGGCTGTAGCTCAGTTGGTAGAGCATCACGTTGCCAACGTGATTGTCGTGGGTTCGAATCCCATCAGCCGCTCTTTGGGTGAATCGACGATTTAGGTTGACTCGATTCGACGACGGATTGGTGTTTCCGGTCCGCTGACTTTGTGTTCGGATTGCTTGGCCCCAGTATTTGCCGTGCCTTACGCCGCGTTGGGGATGATCGCCACCCACTTGCCCGAGCGAGTGGAGACCAACGCCGAACTCCAAAAGCAGTTTCCACGCTGGGATCTGCCGTTGATCGAAGAGAAAACGGGCATCCATCAACGGCACATTGCCGCCGAAAATGAAACCGCCAGCGACTTGGCCGTGGCGGCCTGCGAAAAGCTGTTCGCCCAGCCTGGCGTGGATCGCGATGCAACCGACTTTCTATTGTTGTGCACCCAGACGCCGGACTACCCACTGCCGACGACGTCCTGCCTGATCCAAGATCGTTTGGGATTGCCGACCCGCTGCGGTGCCCTGGACTTTAATCTTGGTTGCAGCGGATACGTTTATGGTCTGGCCTTGGCCGACGGGCTGTTCCGATCCGGCGCGGCCAAGCAAATCGTGCTGGTCACCGCCGAAACGTACAGCAAGTACATCGACGCCGACGACCGATCTTTGCGGACCATTTTTGGCGATGCCGCGGCGGCAACCTTGTTGACCGCCGGCACACGCCCGACACTTGGCGGGTTTCAATTTGGTTCCGACGGCAGCGGAGGCGATATGCTGTTGGTGGGCGACGGCGGCGCGCGGTGTGCCGCCGACGCGATGAAACCAAGGCATCGGAAGCGTTGGAACAGTCGTCTGTAC
Organism: Planctomycetota bacterium; assembly: GCA_039201055.1. Classification (GTDB taxonomy): domain Bacteria; phylum Planctomycetota; class Planctomycetia; order Pirellulales; family Pirellulaceae; genus Rubripirellula. The sequence continues at coordinate 2,807 of JBCCRW010000382.1, forward strand.
ATGGACGGCCCCAGCCTGATCAACTTTACCGTCGAAGCGATTCCCCGCTTGATCCGCGAGATCCTGGACAAAAATCATCTTCGCGACGACGACATCGGCCACTACTTGATGCACCAAGCCACCTTCAAAATGTTGGACCAACTTCGCAGCCGGATGGGTGTGGAACCCTCGCGGGTGCCGATCGACATGGCGGACGTCGGCAATACCGTTTCCTGCACACTGCCGATTTTGATCGACCGACTTCGCAGTCGCGGCGAATTGGACGAAAGCCGATCAAACTTGCTGGTTGGCTTCGGTGTCGGTTTGTCGTGGGCCGGTTGCGTTTGGAACGGCTCCGGTGTAGCGGGCGAAATCGCCTCACGCGGCGGCGACGATGTTTTGTCTGGCGGTGGCTGATACCCATGGCGACACCGACGTTTAATGGCCGACTGCTGATCGCGTCGCCGCACCTGACCGACGGAAATTTCTTTCGCAGCGTCGTGCTGATGGTCCAACACGACGACGAAGGCGGTTTTGGTTTGTTGTTGAACCGACCCACTGATCGTCGCTTGCGCGGCGTGCTGGTCGACGCCAAAGACGATGCGGCGTGGCGAGACGACGACTTGATTTATTGCGGCGGGCCGGTCGAAGGTCCGTTGCTGGCGATCCACACAATCGCGGGCATCGGCCGGCCCTGCGGCGGGTCGGGCGATGCGGCCAACGTCGAAATCTCCGATTCACCGGCACATGCGTTCGGGGAAATGTCATTCTCCTTTGACCCGGCACCGATCTGGGTGACTAGCGACGAGGACCATTTGCGGATTCTGGCCCGACGCCACGACGCGCCCGTGCGATACGTGGCCGCGTACAGCGGTTGGGGCCCCAAGCAGCTCGAGTATGAATTCGAACAGGGCGGTTGGTTGGTCGGTGACGCCGACCCGGACCTGGTTTTTGGTGATTCCGAAGAACTTTGGGAATCTGTCGTAAAACGTTGTGGTCACGAGATCCTTGGATCGGTCGATCCGAAGATGAAGTTTGGTGACCCCAATTTGAATTAGTGATGCCCGATCGTTGGGTTATTGGTGACGTCCACGGCTGCAGCAAAGCCTTGCGGGGACTGATCGAAGAAATCGCGCCGGCCCCGAGCGATGAAGTCATTTTCCTGGGTGACTACATCGATCGCGGTCCCGACAGCCGTGACTGCATCGACCAATTGATCGCGCTCCGCGAACGAACCCAAGTCCGTTTGCTGCGCGGCAATCACGAACTGATGCTCTCCGCGGTTCTGTTCGGTGGCCTGGATGACAAGGTCTGGCTGGAAAACGGCGGCCGCGCGACCGTCACGTCCTATGGTGGAAGCCTGGATCGAATTCCCGATTCGCATCGCCAGTTTTTTGCCACGCTGCTGCCGCATTACGAAACCGAGTGCGAAATTTTTGTGCACGCCAATTACGAAGCCGACGTCGACATGAATTTGTTGGTTGATAGCGTTCGCTACTGGAAGCACCTGGCATTCCCGACGCCACTGCCACACCAAAGTGGCAAGCGTGTATTCGTCGGACACACACCGCAGCCCAACTTCCAGGTCCTCGATTTGGCTCACCTGATTTGCGTGGACACATGTTGCTTTGGTGGCGGCTACCTCAGTGCTTTGCATTTGCATGACGGCAACGTCGTACAATTCGATGTGCACGGTCATCGACGCCGCGGCGGGTTGATTCAACGCTTGGCGGAAATGCTGCATCGAAGAAAAACTTCAAAGTAGCACGGCTCTCCGAGCCGTTGTTCATTCGCCTCCAAAGTCGCACGGCTCTCCGAGCCGTTGTTTATTCGCCTCGGAGAGGCGAGCTACCGAGTCCATTCGACTCGGATAGGCGAGCTACCGAGTCCATTCGACTCGGAGAGGCGAGTTACTTAGCGTCCCCCGCAAAGCGACGACTGAAACCACCATTGACCTCGATCACTTGGCCGGTGCAAAACGAGTTCAATGGGTCGGCCGCAAACGCGACGGCACGCGCGACATCCTCGGGCGTGCCCCAACGCCCCATCAACGCCTGCTCGCGAGCGCGGCGGTCCCAGTATTCGTCGGTCGATTCACCCCACGACGTGCGAATCCAACCGGGCGACACGACATTGACGCGAACCTCCGGTGCGACGTCTTGTGCCAGCGACAATCCAAACGCGGTCACGGCGGCTTTGACCGGACCGAACATTTGCCCCGCGTCACCCTCCATGCCCCGCGTCGCTTGATCCCAGCCGACCAACGTGATCGAAGGCACGGGCGTTTGATGCTTGCCGCGCCAGACGTTCGCGACCCGGCGACACACATGGATCGCCGCCAGCACGTCGATCTCGAACAGCTTTCGCAGCTTGGTTTCGAAATCCCATTTTGCCGCGTCGCCGGTCAACACATCGATGCCCGCCAAATGAATCCAGGCGTCAATGCGATCAAGCTTCTCGAAAGCCCGCGCGACCAATGCAGGCTGCTGTTTCGGATCGGCCAAGTCACA
>JBCCRW010000383.1:0-5291 GCA_039201055.1 Planctomycetota bacterium
CAGATTCCACGCAAAAAGCGTTTGCGTGTTCGGTGTGTGCGCGGAAGTTGCGGGCTATCATTCCGGCGTCACCGTTTCACTTTCTGACGTGCCACCTCATGCTTGTTCGACGAACCCAGCAACGAGTGATCGTTTCTGCCGCCTTTGGAATGCCCCTGTTCTGGATACCCCTGTTCTGGATCTTTTCGGTGGGCGGCGTCCCGGCCCGCGCCGATCAAACGGGAACCCAGCCTGATGTCGGCATCCGCAGCCAGCCGGCTCGCGGAGTGCTCCTAAAAGGTGCCCGAGTGGTGCTCGGCCCCACGCGGACACTCGATTCGGCGGACATTTTGATTCGCGAGACATCGATCGTTGCCGTCGGAACCGCGCTGGAGGCCCCCGCCGGGGTGGAAATTGTCGACCGCGAGGGTCAAACCATTTATCCGGGACTGATCGATGCCTTTGCCGAAATCGGTGTGGACGATCCGCCCGCGGCCAACCGCCACTGGAATGGCTATGTCGTGCCGCAACGTCAAGCGTCCGAGAAACTAACCCAGCTTGAAGACTTAAAGGCATTGCGAAGCCAAGGCATTACGATCCAATTGATTGCCCCCGATGATGGCATCTTGAAGGGACAAAGTGCGATTGCGTTGCTGGGCGAAACACCCGAGCGATTGGTCGAAAGCTTCGCTCAACACTTCACGCTGACCGTGCCCCGCCGCGGTCGACGCGACAGCTACCCCAATTCACCGATGGGTGCGACGGCACTGGTGCGTCAAGTGCTGGCCGACGCCGATTGGTACCAGCGGGCGATGGCGGCTTATCAGGCGGGACCGGATCTACCGCGGCCCCAAGTCGATGCCGCTTTACAAGTTTTGGCCGCACAACGCGGCACACGGCCCTTCATTGCCGATGCCGCCAATGAGCGGATGGTGTTGCGTGCGGACGAAATGGCCCGCGCGTTTTCGTTGAATTTAATTTTGCGGGGGTCCGGCCGCGAATATCGCGACCTCAATCGAATCGCCGCGACCGGCCGCGCGCTGCTGGTCCCGGTGAACTTCCCCAAGGCCCCGGCGGTCGCTTCGGAAGTCACCGCCCAGGACACGCGTCTGCGCGATTTGATGCACTGGTTCTATGCCCCCGAAAATCCCGCCCGCCTGGCCGAAGCCGGCGTCACCTTTTGTTTGACCAGCGATGGCTTGGAAAAACCAAAGGACTTTTTGAAACAGGTTCGTGTGGCCGTGGACCGAGGACTTGCACCGGAGCAGGCACTGGCCGCGATGACGACCGTGCCGGCTAGTCTGATGGGCATCGACAACATCGCCGGTGAAATCAAAGCCGGCACACTCGCGAATTTAATCGTTTGTGACGGCGACCTGTTCGACAAGAAAACAAAGGTGCTTGAAACCTGGGTCGCCGGTCAAGCCTTCCGCACCGCGGCGGGAACCGAGGCTCTCGAAACCAAATCGCCGCTGGAAGGCGAATTCATCGCCTCGGTGTCGCTTGGCGAAACGTCGATCGAACTCGAACTGGACCTGGAAGACGGCGAGGCCAAACTGGAATTGGCCGACGATGTGGGGGACAACATGGAACAGGAAGATAGCGGGGAGGGAGATGACCCCAAAGACGAGGAAGGAGATCAGGCGGAAGCAGAAGAGGAGGAGGAAGCAGAAGAGGTGGGAGCAGATGAGGAGGAAGGAGATGAGGAGGAAGCAGATGACGAAAAAGGAGATGACGAGAAAGGAGACGAAGAAGAAGAGGAGGAAGATGAAGACACCGAAGTCGAACTCCAGAACCTCGCGCGAAGCCTCGATCGGCTGACGGCCACCGCCGACCTGTCCAAGCTGGATGATCGCTTTCCCCAGGGGCCATCACGGTTGACCATCGTGGTGATCGGAAGCGAGCCCGATGCGCTCAGTTTGTTCTCCACGCTGACAACGCCGGACGGCGTCACCCAAACGCTTTCGTGGAAACGCGAGGATGATGATGGCGATGACGATGGACAGAAGGAAGACAAAGAGAAGAAAGCAGGCAAAGACGAGAAAGAAGAACGCAAAGACTTTATCGACGGGGCCCCGGAAGATCTGGGCATCAATTATCCGCTGGGCGCGTACGGCCGACTATCGCCCGCCGATCAGGTCACCGCGCTGATTCGCGGTGCGAGCGTTTGGACCTGCGAGGACGATGGGATCCTAGAAAACGCCGACGTGTTGATCCGCGATGGAAAAATTGCCCAAATCGGAACCCAGTTGTCGGTTCCCGAGGGGGCATGGGTCATTGATGCAGCCGGCAAACACCTGACGCCGGGCATCATCGATTGCCATTCGCACATGGCGACCGATGGCGGTGTCAACGAATCCGGTCAAGCCGTCACCGCCGAAGTACGGGTGGGCGACTTCATCGACAACACCGACATCAACATTTACCGTCAACTTGCCGGCGGCGTGACCGCGGCCAGTATCCTGCACGGTTCGGCCAACCCCATCGGTGGCCAAAATCAAGTCATCAAACTGCGTTGGGGCGCGGGCATGGACGAGTGCAAACTGGAAGATGCACCGGGGGGAATCAAGTTCGCGCTTGGCGAAAACGTCAAACGCAGCAATGGTTCGTCACCGCAAACGCGGTACCCGGCCAGCCGGATGGGTGTCGAGCAAATCCTGCGTGATCGTCTCTTGGCGGCCCGGGAGTACACACAAAAACAGGATCAGTGGCGCGAGGGCAAGCGTGACATGCTGCCACCGCGAATCGATTTCGAACTCGAAGCGCTGTCCGAAATCCTGGCCAAGACCCGCTGGATTCATTGTCACAGTTACCGCCAGGACGAAATCGTGGCGTTGTTGGACTTGCTGGATTCCTTTGGCGTCCGTATCGGCACCTTGCAGCACATTCTGGAGGGCTACAAAGTCGCCGACCGCTTGGCGCGACACGGCGCGATGGCGTCGTCCTTCGCCGATTGGTGGGCCTACAAATTCGAGGTTTACGACGCGATCCCGCACAACGGGGCGGTGATGCACCAGCGGGGCATCGTTGTGTCCTTTAACAGCGACGACGCCGAATTGGCTCGCCACCTGAATCACGAAGCCGCCAAGGCGGTCAAATACGGTGGTGTGTCCCGCGAAGAGGCTCTGAAATTTGTCACGCTCAACCCCGCCAAACAACTGCGAATTGAGAACCGAACCGGATCGATCAAAATCGGAAAAGACGCCGACTTGGCACTCTGGAGCGGTGATCCGCTGTCGAACATGTCCCGCTGCGAACAGACGTGGGTCGACGGTCGCTGCCTATTTTCACTGCAGCAGGACGCCCGGGCCCGCGAGCGGAATCAACGCTGGAAAGCCTATTTGATTTCCAAAATCTTGGACGGCGATTTTGAAATGGCCCACGGACACGACCACGAGATCGACGAGGAATCGCGGTGGTTACGGTATGACGAATTTTGCCACGACCACACCGACCATGATCACGGTCACGCGGGCCACGGTCATGGCCACGAACACAACTAAGGCTCGCGCCTAACTGATTGCCAGAACAACTTTTCCCATCGCACATCTTTCGACCCGCTTCGGTTCAAACAAGTGAATTCCACTCCTCCCCACTTTGGCATTGCCGATTCCGCACGCCACCCGAGTGTTCTCCGCTGCATCATGGTGTTCGCGATCGTCGCTTTGTCGGCCACGAAATTGGCCGCCCACGACCAGATTCCCGGGGCGCCCCAAAGCGACCCCATCGCCTTGGTCGGCGGCACGATTCACCGGGTCGATGGCGACGTCATTGAATCGGGCGTGATCGTTTTTGAAGACGGCAAGATCACCGCCATCGGCAAAAGTTTGACCTTGCCGGACGGCTGCCAAACAATCCAGTGCAATGGCAAACAGATTTACCCGGGACTGTTCGAATCGATTTCCAACATCGGTTTGGTCGAAGTCAATTCGGTCCGCGCCAGTGTCGACACCAACGAAATCGGTTCCGACAACGCCAACTTGCGATCCTGGATTGCCGTCAATCCGGACAGTGAACTGATTCCCGTCGCACGGGCCAATGGCATTTTGTTGGCATCGATCGCACCGGATCGCGGCGATCTGCGCGGCCAAGTCGGCGTGCTGGCGATGGACGGATGGACCTATGCCGACATGTTGGTTCAAGGCCCCGCTGGCATGATGGTGTCCGGAGCCGCTTTTGACGCTGGAGAGGACGATGACGAGGAACGCGCGAAACAGCGGGACGAGAAGCTGCGAAAGTTGACCGAGCGACTTGAGGAAGCGGCACGTTATGCGGCGGCTCGCGAGAGATCGCCGCGGGACCAACCCATCGATGTCCGCCTGGAAGCGCTATTGCCGGTCGTCAATGGCGATTTGCCGATGATCATTGACGCCGACCGCCGTCGGCAAATCGAGGCGGCCGTGGCCTTTTGCGTCACCCACGGTATCCGGCCGATCATTTACGGCGGCTACGATGCGGAATCCTGTGCCGAATTGCTACGACAATACGACGTACCCGTCATCATTCATGGCACTTATCGGCTGCCGCGTCGTCGCGACGAGGTCTACGATTTTGCCTACACACTGCCGGCGCGACTCAAAAAGGCGGGCGTTCGCTTTGCGATCGGCGGCGAAGGCTCCGGCTACCCCGGCGGTGCCTCCAACGCTCGCAATTTGCCCTATCATGCCGCCACAGCCGTCGCCTTCGGACTGTCGGCCGAAGACGCGATTCGTGCAATCACACTTTCGCCCGCCGAAATCCACGGCGTCGCCGATCGCCTGGGATCACTTACCGTTGGCAAGGACGCAACGCTGATCGTGGTCGATGGCGACATTCTTGAAACCCCGTCAAAAGTCGAACGAGCCTTCATTCGCGGCGCCGCCGTGGACCTCGGAAGCAAACACGAAACGCTGTATAAAAAGTATCTGGAAAAGTACCGACGCGCCGGAGCGGTGGACGCGAAGCAGGGCGTCGGCGACCGCTAGAACCTCTGATCCCCACCCTTCGATGTCGCTTCCAACATGGCTCGCGTTCGCGATTGTCCCGCTCGCCCTAGTCAGCCCCACCATGGACCCCGCCGCGGCCCAAGGAAACGGTGCCGCCGCCGAGAATGAAATCGCGGGCCAACCCGGTGTGCTGCCGCCGCGGATGGACAAGCAAGCAACCTATGCGGTCGATTTCCGCGTCGCGATCACCCCGAAAAAGGGCACGAAAAAACTGCGTGTGTGGGTTCCGATTCCGCCCACCGACGCGATTCAAAAACCATCGGCCAGTCAGTTCGCGACGTTTCCGCGTGAGGTCGCGCCCCGCTTTGAAACCGAACCCAAGTATGG
>JBCCRW010000384.1:0-5238 GCA_039201055.1 Planctomycetota bacterium
GCGCGGTGAGCCGCTGGCCGAGCTGTAAGCGAATCCACGGGTACCACGAATACACAAGACCGCGCGACACCAGGCCACCTCACACCGCTCGATAAACTCGTTGAAATCGGGTTAGACTTGAAGACGCGTTTGTTGTGGATTTCGACGGGCGGTGTCTGCCTCGTGTTCGGCGGAAATGACGCTGCCTTCAATGCCCAGTCCAAACCCGATTCATGGATATTCCGCTTTCCGAAAATGGCCAGCCAGCTTGGGCCGTGGCAACACTGTTTCCCTGCCAGGGCCAGTGGAGCGAACACGACTATCTGTCGCTACCGACCAACCACTTGATCGAATTGTCCGATGGGCGACTGGAGGTGCTCGCGATGCCGACGGAACGGCACCAACTGGTTGCGCTTTGGCTCTATCGAAAGCTCGATGATTGGGTCAAAGCCAATCAACTCGGCATCGCCCTGGCGGCGCCGATGCGAATGCGAACATCAGAAGGACGATTTCGCGATCCAGATGTACTTTTTATGCGGGGCGAACACTCCTCACGAAGGCACAATGCTTATTGGGATGGGGCCGACTTTGTTGCCGAGGTGGTCAGCGAAGACGATCCCGATCGCGATCGCGTGGTCAAACGGCAAGAATATGCCAAGGTCGGGATTCCCGAATACTGGATCCTCGATCCACGCGATCAATCCATTGCGGTCCTGGTTTTGGACCCCGGTCAATCCGAGTATCGCGAGGCGATGGTTGTGTCGGGTCAGGAGATTGCCAGATCGATTCACTTGCCCGGATTTGAAGTCGTGACCGCCGAAGCGTTTGATCACAAGCATTGAATCAAGCGTGCTTTTGAGGTGATCCGCGGCCGAACCCCAAGTGCATCACGCCTTTGCGTGTCGCAGCGTCAGCAATGAAAGCTCGGGGCGGCAGCGGAGTCGCAATAGGTGCGTGCCGCTGAGCCCGCGGTTGACGTGCATCGTTGTCGGGGGGAAATCGAAGTCGCCGCCGGCAAAACGTGAGCCGTATTTCGAGGGCGACAGCAGCGGCCCGAGCAGCGGCAATCGGCCCTGCCCGCCGTGCGTGTGGCCGGCCAACATCAAAGGACAATTCCACTTGCGTGCCCACGCGATTTGATCCGGCGAATGCGATAACAACAAGCGAAATCGCTCGTCCTGCGGCACCGCCGCGGGACGGCCAAACCACGGTGCCTCGTTACCAATGATCCAGCTGGGCACGCCGCCCAAATTCGCCGCCACACAGCGTCCACCCGCGTCGATCCAACCGAGCGCATTCAAACGCTCGCGAGTTTCCTCGGGGTCGGAAATGCGTTTGTCGTGATTACCCAAAATGTAATAACAACCATCGGGCGCAGCGGCTTTTCCAAATGCCGTTTCGATCCAGGGCAGGCAATCGGCATGATCGATGATATCTCCGGTGCAAACCATCGCACTCGGCTCCCACTGCCGCGCCAATTCGACGACTCGGCGAGTCATTTCCGGATCGACGTGACCGGTAAAATGAACGTCACTAAATTGGGCCAAACGGTATCCATCGAGGTGATCCGGCAAACCCGCTATCGGAAGTTCAATACTTTCGATGGCCAAGTCGAACATTTGATTGCCGGGTACCTTGGCCAGGATCCGGCACTTCCGCGTGCGGGCCAATGGGCGATTGGATAAATCACTCCGGTGCAACACACGGATCTGTCGCTTGGAAGCCGCGCGACGGTAGCCAAAGATCGGTCGATAAAGCAACCAGGGAACCAACTGTGTCACGCCAATGACAACGACCGAAACGATATATATCGCCACACCGATCGGTGGGCCCGATGAGTGGCTGAACAACCACTGATGCAGCGGCACGTTGCCGGTTGGTGTCAGCCGTTCGGGCCCAAGGATCGCCAGTGCGATGGGCGGCATCAACACGGTCCACAAAAACATCAGCTTGCCGATGCGTTTGAGCCAGCGGCGGGGAAAGCCTAATGCATTGAGTCGGTTGTAGGCGGACAACATCGTGCCGCCGTGGCACAGCAGCACGAACAATCCCCAAAGCAACTCGGCCGCCTGTGCAAACATGATTCAGGCTTCGCTACGGAGCAGTTCGACAAAACGGAACGCCGAACGGGCAGCATCCTGCGACACAGCACCGGCGGAATCTTGCCGCTCAAAGACCGCAGCATCCTGGCGTTCAAAGACCGCGATGTCGGCGGTACGCAGCGCCGATGAACGGGCTTCGGGATCGCCGCCGGACCACAAACGCATGACTTCGGAAACGCCCGGATTGTGGGCCAGGACCAGCAGCGGGCCGGCGAGATCGATTTCGCCGGCGGATGAAACCTCCTCGCCAGCGGCGAAACCTTCTCGATTGGCGGCAAAAATTTCTTCGGTCGCAACGCTGGCAAGGTGCCCGGCGCCGGCCAAATATAAATCTTTTCGGGAAACGATTTGCGGGCCTTTTCGCCATTGTGCCAGCATCACGGTGGCGGTTTCGCGGCAGCGAACCGCATCGGAATGCAGCATCCTCACGGGAACTTCATTTCGATCCCGCAGCAAACACGCCATTTGTGCCGCTTGGGCGCGACCCACATCGGTCAGTGCTCGTTGACGGTCCGGCGACTGTCGGTTCGCATATTGGGCGGTGGCATGCCGCATGATCAGCAGTCTTTGCATCGGCAATCAATTTCCAACAGCGTCTGGAGCATTTGAAACGTGAACAAGCGAGCAATTTTGGGTTGGGTGTGTGGTTTGGGAAGTTGCATTTTTGCCAGCACCGTCGTTGCCGAAGATTGGCCGGGCTGGATGGGTGCCGCGCGAGATGGCGTGTATCGCGAAACCGGCATCGTCAAATCCATCCAGGGCGAATTGCCGATCAAATGGCGACAGCCCATCGGTGGCGGTTACGCGGGCCCGGCGGTCGCCGACGGCAAAGTCTTTGTGTTTGATTATCAATTGGAGGGCGGAACACCCAAGAACGATCCGGGCAGCCGAGTCAATTTGTCGGGAAAAGAACGCTTGCTGGTGTTGGATCAGAACACGGGCCGGCCCATTTGGGAACAAGCGTACGATTGTCCGTACAGTATTTCTTATCCCGCCGGCCCACGTTGCACGCCGACGGTCGATGGCGATCGCGTTTACACCTTGGGCAGCGAAGGTGACTTGAAGTGCTTCAAGGTCAGCGACGGGACGCCGGTGTGGTCGGTCAGCTTTAAAAAGGACTTTTCGGCGGAGGTACCGATTTGGGGCTTCGCGGCGCACCCGCTTGTCGACGGCGATTTGCTATACACGATGGTCGGTGGTGTTGGTCAAGGCGTGGTGGCGTTTGACAAGATGACCGGCAAGGTGCGTTTCAAGGCGCTCGATTGTGCCGCCGGATATTGCCCGCCCAGCATCATCCAGGCCGGTGGGACGCGGCAATTGATCGTCTTTCATCCCCAGGCCGTGTGTGGCTTGGATCCCAAAACGGGCACGCTATTTTGGTCGGTTGATATCGAACCCAGCTACGAAATGTCGATCACCCGGCCGATGGTTTCGGGCAACCGAATGTATGTCAGCGGGATTCGCACCGAAGCGTTGATGTTGGAATTAGGCGGCAGCACCCCCAGTGCCAAAGAATTGTGGCGGGGCGGTCCGAAGAATGCCGTGCACTGTGCCAATTCGACGCCCCTGTTTGTCGACGGTGTGATCTATGGGACCGATTGCAACATTGGCAACTTGATCGCGGTCGACGCGTCCAACGGCGAACAACTTTGGACGACCTTCCAAGCGACGATTCCGGATGAAAAACGTCGCGCCGGCCACGGCACCGCATTCCTGACCCGGATCGGCGAGAGCGACCGGTATTTGATTTTCAGCGAGGTGGGTGACTTGTTGATGGCCAATCTGACCCGCGAAGGTTTCAAGGAACTCGGACGCACCCACGTGCTGGAACCCAGCGGCGAATGCTTTGGCCGACGGGTCGTTTGGAGCCACCCGGCGTACGCGGATCAAACGGCCTACATCCGCAACGACAAGGAGATCGTGGCCGTGGATTTGAAACGCTAGCGAAGCAACCGTTCTCACCTTCGCGTTCCAAGACTAAACTGGTCTGCCGGCAGGCGGCCCGCAATCGCGGCGCCGCCAAGACACGCCATCGCCTTCGAAACTCGCCATCGCCTTCGAAAATCATGTCCCATAAAAACGGTGCCCCCCCCGCGCCGGCTCCGGCCGTCGACGAAGTTTCCGCCGAGTCGATTGCCAATCGGCTCAAGGAGAGCCTGCTGCAGGAAAAGGGTGAACTGGAGGTTGACAAAATTTTCAGAGCCCTGGTGAAGCTGGAGGGCAGCGACCTGCACATGAAGGTCGGCCAGCCGCCAATGGTGCGTGTCCGAGGCGAATTGAAACCCTTGAATCGGCCGCCCATCGAGGCCGAGGAGATGGTCAATCTGCTACTGCCGATGATGGACAAGCGGAACCTGACCATTTTCGAACACGAAGGCGGCGCCGACTTTGCACACACCATTCATATGGACGGTGTGCGATGGCGATTCCGCGTCAACATGCTCAAGTCGCTGGGCAATATCGGCTTGGTCGCGCGGCGGATCAACAATTTTATTCCCGACTTTCGCGGTTTATATCTCCCCCAATCGATCGAACAATTGTGCCACTACGACCAGGGCATGGTGCTGCTCGCGGGCGTCACCGGGTCGGGCAAGAGCACGACGATTGGATCGATGTTGAACTATATCAACAGCATCTATCGCAAACATATTTTGACGCTTGAGGACCCGATCGAATTTATCTTTACCGAGGACAAAGCGCTGATTAATCAGCGTGAGGTCGGTCAGGATGTCAAAGACTTTGAAATCGGCATGAAGCACGCCGTCCGCGAAGATCCCGACATTATCCTGGTGGGCGAATTGCGAGACGAAGAAACGTTCATGACCGCGATTCACGCCGCCGAAACGGGGCACCTTGTTTTTGGCACGATTCACGCCAGTAGTTCGTCGACGACGATTGGCCGGATCCTGGATTTGTTTCCCGAAGAAATGCACAACGCGATTCGATCGGCCATCGCGTTCAATATGAAGGGCATCATCGCCCAAAAGTTGCTCAAGAGCATCAAGCCCGGCGTGCCGCGGGTGCCGACGTGCGAAGTGATGACCTTCAATCCCATCATTCGCAAGCTGGTTCTTGAAGGCAACGATCACAAATTGCCCGACGCGATTCGCATCGGTGCCGAAGACGGCATGCAGGATTTCACGATGAGCTTGAAGCA
>JBCCRW010000385.1:0-5231 GCA_039201055.1 Planctomycetota bacterium
GCCGGGTCGCTGGGAATGGATGGTGGGAAACTCGCCGCATTTCTTGCCGAGCACGATGCGATCCAAGAAGGCCGCGAGCGGGAGCATCTTTATCGTTGGATCGTCGCAGCCTTGAGCTCGTTGCAGCCTTGAGCTCGTTGCGGGCGGGCGACCCGCAATAGAACCTGGTTATGGGTCGCGAATTGTCTGCGTTGCCGTGAAACCGGGTTTGTGGCCAATAGGGAGACGATAGGGGCAGAGATCCGGTCGTTCGTTGAATTGGGCCCCCTCACCCCCACCCCTCTCCCCCGAATCTTGACTCGCTTTGGCTCGCCTAGATCCGGGGGAGAGGGGAGCCAGGAGAGCAAAGGCACTCGTGATCGGTGCAACGTGCTTAGCACGACGAAGTGATCCGAATCTTTGAAGCCCAACCCCCACGCTGGCCGAAACACCATTAGCCGCGTGATCGGACGGATTCATTTCACCGGCGCATTGATTTGTGAAACATCCTGGGGGGGATTGTTGGTGACGACCCATCGTTTCGCCGGCGTTTGCCGAGGGTTGGCATGCGTCGCGGCGTTCTGGATCGTCTCCGGTGGAATGGTCCGCGCCGACGGTGGCGGCGTCGGCGGACTATTCAGCCGCTCGGGTGAAATGCCCGCCGGCAGCGGCGATCGGGCATCGCGCCAGGCCGCGTTGACGGCGCTGCCGACTTCGCGTCTGGTCAAATCGGCCGCCGACGAAGTGCTGGCAATCGCCCGCCGACCGACCTTGTATCGGAAGCTTCCGGTGCAGGCGATTCAGGCGGACGCCGACCTGTTCATCTTCTTGACCCGGCGTCCGGAAGTCTTGGTGGGGATGTGGGATTTGATGGATATCACGAACGTCAAGATCCAGCGTCGGGGCCCGTACGAGCTGCAGGCGGTCGACGGTAGCGGCACGACGTGCACGATCAACTTGGTCTATGGCGATCCGAACTTGCACTTGTACGTCGCCAAGGGCTTTTATGATGGAAAATTGACGACCCGCCCGATCCGGGGCAGCGGCGTGTTTCTGGTGCGACACGTTTACGGGGTCGACGCCAATGGCCAGCCGACCGTGACGGGACAATTGGATTGTTTCTTGAAGCTCGATTCGCTGGGTGCGGATTTGGTTGCTCGGACCTTTGGCGGCTTGATCGGCAAATCCGCCGATCACAATTTTCGTGAAACGGCGGGCTTTGTCGAACAGGTTTCGCGGGCGTGCCGTGGCAATCCCGAGGGGATGCAGAACGTTGCCCAACGACTGCCGCAGGTCTCCGAAGAGACTCGGTCAGAATTCGCTGGCATCATCGACGCCGTCGCCGCCAAACCGACTACATCACGCTGAAGTAGTTTTCGCAGGCAAAGTCAAGATATTCGTTCTTCAGCTCGACCGGGATGTCGTTGTACAGGCAGTAGTTTTTGACCTGCAACAACAAGTCCCGCGGCTGACACATTCGCATCGGTCGATCAATCGGCTTGTAGTGTGTTTCGATCAGATAGTCGATCGCGTCCTTGCGATAGGGAACCTTAACGATCTTGCACATAATTTCGAACAGTTTGCGGAAGTCCGATTCCGGCGGATTCTCGGCTTCGATCTTGTATGGAATTCGGCGAAGAAATGCGTCGTCAACAAGGTCTTTGGGTTCCAGGTTGGTACTGAAGACGACTAGCTGATCAAAGGGCACCTGGATTTTTTTGCCCGATGCCATGTTTAAGAAGTCATAGCGTTTTTCCAGTGGCACAATCCAGCGGTTCAGCAATTCATCGACCCGCATTTTTTGGCGACCAAAGTCATCGATGACCAAGGTGCCGCAGTTGCTTTTTAGCTGCAGCGGGGCTTCGGAAATATTGGATTCCGCATTGTTTTGGACCTCTAACATTTCCATCGTCAATTCGCCACCGGCGATGATGGTGGGGCGTTCAATACGCACCCAGCGTTTATCAAATCCACCGACGTCCAAGAGTCCGCTGTTGGATTCGGGCATCGCCAGTTCATGGCACATGGGATCAAACACCCGCATGATTTCGCCGTCGATGTCGACAGCGCGGGGGATCCAAATGTACTTTCCAAACGCACCCGTGACGCGTTCGGCGATCGATGTTTTGCCGTTGCCGGGAAAGCCGAATAGAAACATTCCCCGGCCGCTGGCAACGGCGGGTCCCAGCTTTTTCAACATCGCGGGGTTGATCAGCAGATCGCGGAAGGCACGCAGCAGGTCCGCCTTTTTGGGATATTGGCCTTCGATCGTTTGCGCTTTGACACTGGCGATGTATTGCCGCAACGGCACCGGGCACGCACCGTAATAAGTGCAATCCGCAATATGATTTCGAGCGATATGGCGACCGGTTTCGGTCAGCGTATACACGTAATCGTTGGTCGCGGTGGAACTCTTATAAGCAAGATTTTGTTCCATCTTCAGCCGGGTCAACACGGGTTCGACAATTCGGAAGGGGATCTTCAATTGATCCGCAACGCGTCGTCCTTCGGCTTCGCCGATGTTTTGCATAAAGCGGTAAACGATCGCTTCAACGACCGAATCGTTGATCCCGCCACTGCGAGCCTCTTCGGGTTCGGCAGGCCGCCAGGGTTCGTCGCGGACCGGCTTGAAGCCCATGGGCACGGGCGGCAAATCGCGGTTTTCGGGACGCGGGCCGCCGGGTGGCACGGGCCCACCGGCAGCGGCCTTTGCGTCGACGGGCAACGTTTCGGGATGGGGACGTAACGCTTCGGCGGCGGCGTGCGAGGCGGGTGGATAGGGTGCTGCTGGATGGGCGGCTGCCGAGTGCGATGTCGCCCGCCGCGGTGCCACGGTGGGCGCCGGGGCGGGGCGGCCGTTGCTGGCCGGGTCGATGGGACGTCGCGGCTGTTCGTGTCCAACCGTGGCCGACAAGCTGGCACCGGGTATCCCCATCGATGCGGATCGGACCGGCGACTCCGAGGGCGGATTGCCAGCCGCCATCTCGACAGGCATCACCTGGGCCCGCGTCCGCGAATCCGCAGGCTCTCGCGATGCCGCCTTGCCACGGTCGCTACCGCCTCGTGACGCATCGCCACCGCTTTGCAAGGATTGAATCCTCGAGATCAACGAATCCAGTTTGTCATCAACGGCGGGGGAAGACGAATCGGATGACGTCATGTTGTTTCTATTCAGCAAAGAATTGGATCGGAAAACCGGACCGATGGATTCCCCACGGCTCGGGTTGTATCGATCTCGGCGGAGTCCTCCGATTAGGCAAAGCGGAGCGGACTGGCTTGGCCCGAAGGGCACTCGCCGCAGAACAACCACGGTCGACGCGGTCGCTCGATTCGGTGCGACCGCTAGTTTTCTGATAACGCACTTGCACGTTCCAATCGGTCCCGGAAACCCGCGGGATGACCAAACCCGGCTTGATCCCCGCGACTTTCGCGTCTGCCAACGCCAATACTTCTCTCTGTCACCTTTCTGGAACGGCAGCGCCGCTTCACCTCTTGCACCACGAAGCATCCATGACGGCAACGGGCTCCACCGATTCGACGCCGCCCAAGGCGACGCCGCCAACGGTTATGCCGCCAAAGGTAACGCCGCCAAAATCGACCGTGGGCGATTCGGATTCGAGTGCCCCCAAACGTTTGGGGCTTCGGATAGAACAAGCCAAATGGGAATGCGGTCTACCCGACGGCGCCCGCCGGTTGGTCGCATCACGGGACTTCGAGGGACGGACCAACGGCGCGCTGGTTCGGTGGTTGTCGGCCGATCGCGACTTGGCCAAACGTTTGTTGCGCTGGTGCAACACGCCGCTGTACAACCTGTCGACGCCCTTCAAGAATTTGGAGGAAGCCTCGCGGGTGATGGAAAACCGCGACCTGGCTCGCTTGGCGGTTTTGGCTTGGGTTCGCACGCTGTTCTTGCCCGACGTCCGCTTTGACATCTACAGCCGTGATTTTTTGTGGGCCCACAGCATCGCGGTGGGCTCGGTGGCGTCCATGATCACGCGGACCTGCGGCGTCGGCGATTCCAGCAACGCGTTAGTGGCCGGCACGCTGCACGACATTGGGCTGTGTGCCAGCGAGCGTTTGGACCCGGAAACCTTTCAGCGAATCATCCGCGAGATCGATCAACTCAATCCCAAACAAGAAATTGAATCGGAGGTCCAAGGCTGGGACCATACGCAGTTGGGTGCCGCCGTATTAAATCATTGGGGCATGCCCCAGGACATTGTCGCGGCGGCTCGCTACCACCACGATCCCGAGGCCTGTGAGGATCCGTCGGTTCGGCCGATTGTCGCGTCGGTGGCGCTGGCGAATTACTTTTGTACGCGAGCGGGGTTGGGGTCCACCGGTTCGACGCACTCGGTTGCACCACCACCGGTGACCTTCGAGTGGCTGAGTGTCAAAGGATCCTTGCTGGAGGTGCTTTGGAAACAGGTGCCCAGTTCGATTCAAAACGCCAGGGACCTGCGCTGAGGTTGATGGCCAGAAATCACTAAAACGTACGCTTCTCTTCCAGCCATTTTTGGGTCAGCTCGGTTTGTTCGGAAACATGACGGACCTCTTTACACCTTCCGAGCAATTTTTCCGCCGCCTCGATGCGTTTCGCCCGCGACTCCGAGTCCTGGTCAGCCAAATAAACCTGACGGATCACCTGTAGCGAATCATCCATCGCCTCTTTCCAGATTTCCGGACGCTCGCCAGGGACGACACGGCGATCGACGCAATCACGCAGGCCGCGAAGGGTTCGGATTTCGCGCTCGCAAGCGATCCGAAAAAGTTCGCGGTCGTTGGTCCGCGAAGCGAGCCGTTTGAGGGACGATGCGACCTGTTGTGAAGCCACCCAGATTTCGTCTTCGTCGCGGTAGAACCGCATCAGCAACTGGCAGTTTGCCCAGCTCTCCTCGTAGATGTCTCGGGCGGCTTCAATCTGGCCGGCTTCGCGAAGGGCATCGGCGTGAAAGTCGAGAACGGTATTGAGGTCTTCTAGAAAAGTGACATTGGATTCGGGATCGGGCACCGGCGTCCCTTTTTGCAGTCGCAGCCAGGCTTGCGTGATTCGAAGAATCTCCTCTCGCGATTGTTCCGTTTCCAAAGCGGATTGATGAAAGAATTGAAACAAGAACCAAGCCTGATACCAGGCCCGCGGGTGTAGTTTTGCGGCGCGCGCTTGGGGGGGAAACAAAATTTTTTTGCTTTTGGACCACAAACAACCGTAGGGCCCGGGCAGGCAAACGGGAACCCCCCACGGCAAATCCCCC
>JBCCRW010000386.1:0-5192 GCA_039201055.1 Planctomycetota bacterium
CGAAATCGACGCACAAACGATCGCGGCGATCTTGGACAGCGAGTTCGCGATTGAAGTTCGTGCGGGGCTGCACTGTGCGGCCAAGATCCACGAGGCATCCGGGCACCCAAGCGAAGGTGTCGTCCGAGTTTCCGCGGGCCCCGATACGACGGCGGAGGACCTTGCGCGTCTCGAAGCCGCGCTTCGGGAAATCGCGGGTTCATAGGGCTTTGTCCGTGTTCTGGCTTTAGGGTGCCCCGCCGTAGCTGGCCTTCGCCAGAAGCCGGAAAGCTTCGGTGCGTAGCCGGTCTTCGCCAGAATCCGGAAAGCCTTAGTGCGTAGCCGGTCTTCGCCAGAAGCCGGCAATCGTGGGCAATTCCGCGTTCTGGCGAACATCGGCTACCGGATTCCGCGTTCTGGCGAACATCGGCTACGGCAATTTTGAATGGAAGCGAAGCACTACCCCAAGTGCAACGCGGCCCGCGCCAGTTGCAACCAGCTTGTACCCGCCGAGTCGGCTTCCATGTCGTAACCCTTGGTCGGCACGTAAGCCTTGCGGCGGTCGACAATGCGAATCGGAATCGAACTGTGTTGTTGCAATTGTTCGATCCGTTTGCGATTGGTGTAATTCAAGATGATAAATCTTGCATCCGACGTGATGCTGCGGATCAACCACGCTGCCGCGTCAAGTCGCAGTTCGGCAATTTCCAACATTCGCTGGGCCGACTTGGGCAATGGACCGAACCGGTCCTGCAACTCGTCCCGAATCTCATTGATCTCATCCGAGCTTTCGACCTTTGCGATTCGCCGGTAAAGATCAATCTTGTGTCGCATGTTGGTAACGTAGGTCGATTCCAGGTGCGCTTCGACCGGCAGATCGATATCAACGTCGGCCGAAATTTTGGGTGGTAAATTCTGGACCTGCCGGACGGCGTCCTCCAACAACTGGCAATAAAGTTCATAGCCGACCGCCGCGATATGACCGCTCTGCTGGGAACCCAATAAGTTTCCGGCACCGCGAATTTCCAGGTCCCGCATCGAAATCGCGAATCCCGCTCCCATTTGGCTGAATTCCTCGATTGCCCGCAAACGCTTGGAAGCTTCGGGCGAAAGATGTTTATTGGGGCTGACCAACAAATAGCAATAAGCCTGATGCTTATAACGACCCACTCGTCCACGCAATTGATGTAGATCGCTTAGGCCATATCGATCGGCGTCGTCAATAAAGATGGTGTTGGCATTGGGGATGTCCAGGCCGCTTTCAATAATCGTTGTCGCCAACAACATGTCATAGCGATGATCGATAAAGTCGACCATCACTTGTTCCAATTCACCTTCTTTCATTTGCCCGTGTCCGCGAACGATGCGCAGTTCCGGATTCTCACGTTGCAGCCGATCGGTCAGACGATCCATGTCGCCGATGCGGTTGTGGACAAAGTAAATTTGCCCGCCACGGTTGAGTTCTCGAACCATCGCGCGGCGGATCGTCGCGTCGTCCCAGCGGATCACGTTGGTTTCGACGCTGCGACGTTCGGCCGGCGGGGTTTCCAAGTTGCTGATATCGCGGACACCCACCAGAGCCATATGC
Organism: Planctomycetota bacterium; assembly: GCA_039201055.1. GTDB lineage: Bacteria > Planctomycetota > Planctomycetia > Pirellulales > Pirellulaceae > Rubripirellula. Next base: position 1,568 of record JBCCRW010000386.1, read on the forward strand.
AGGGTTCGCGGGATTGGCGTCGCCGAAAGCGTCAGCACATCAACGCTGCTGTGAAGGGTTTTCAAGCGTTCCTTGACCGCGACGCCGAAACGCTGTTCTTCGTCAATGACAACCAAACCCAGGTTCTTGAACTCCACATCTCGACTGGCCAAACGATGGGTGCCCACGACAATGTCGATCGCGCCGCGTCGCAGTGCTTTGACGGTTTCGCGTTGCTGGGCGGCGGAACAAAAGCGGGACAGTTTCGCGATCTCGACGGGAAATTCCGCCATCCGAGTCTTGAAGTTATGGAAGTGCTGTTCGGCCAGCACGGTGGTGGGCACCAACACGGCCACCTGGTAACCGCTGGCGACGGCTTTGAATGCCGCCCGCATCGCGACTTCGGTTTTGCCAAAACCGACATCGCCACAAATCAATCGGTCCATCGGCGACGAAGATTCCATGTCCTTTTTGACGTCCGCGATGGCGGTGATTTGATCGGGCGTTTCCAGATACGGAAAGCTAGCATCAAATTGTCCTTGCCATTCGTTGTCGGGATCGAAACGAATGCCGCGCAGGGTGCTGCGTTGTGCTTGCAATTCTAATAATTCGCCAGCCATATCGGTCACCGCCGATTCGGCGGCCTTGCGATGCCGCTGCCACGCCTGCCCACCAATCTTCGCCAGCTTGGGCGCGGATTTCGAACCGCCGACGTAACGTTGCACCAAGCCGATACGCGAGGCGGGGACGTAAATCTTGGTGCCGCCATCAAACTCCAACGTCAAATGTTCGACCGACTGGCCGTTCTTTTCAATCTTTTCCAGGCCGCGGTACAGACCGATACCATGCGAAAGGTGAATCACCAATTCGCCGGTATCCAATTGATTCATCGCGGTGATGGGTTTTCCGCGTGATCGTGTCTTGCCGCGTCGCACGGGACTGCGATGAAACAGTTCCGCGCCCGTCAAAACAAGCGTGCCGATCGACGGCAAGCGAAATCCACCGCTCAATTCGGCCACTTCGACTTGCAAGCGTCCCGCGCTGGCCACTCGCGTCTGACGCAGCAATTCGCTCAGTCTTTCGGCATCGGCCGGAGTATCACCAACAACCAGAACACAATGATCGCCGAAAAGTTCATCGATCTTGCCGCGGATTTCGTCCAAGTCGCCGCTGAAGGCATCCGCCGAGGACGACGCCAGTTTGCCGGTGACCGCCGCACCGGCCTCGGGCAATGACGCGGCAAACACCCGATCGAAATCCGAACACCGCTTGGACACTTCCTGCCAACTTCGAAAGTTGGAATCCTCACCACTTCGCGATTCAATTTGCTGAGCGGATTGTTCAATCTGACCGGGCTCGACAAGGATCACCAGCGTATCACTGGGAAGGTAATCCAGAATCGATCCCAGACGCGAAGCGGCGGCCGATTCGTCGACGTGCCCATCGTCATCGCTGGGCAAGCCGATCGCAGCTAAATCGATCGATGGCGTGGACGATGTGGAACGTTGCGATGCAAGGTCAAAGAAACGAATCGATTCAATTTCATCCCCGAACCATTCGATTCGCACCGGCGACGGTTGGTCGTTGCTGTAAACGTCCAAAAGTCCGCCGCGGGTCGCGAATTCGCCGGGCAGGCTGACCGCCGTGGTCGCCGAGAAACCGGCGTCGGCCAACCAAGATCGGATGTCGTCCTGCATTACGTTTTGGCCCACCGCGATTGTGCGGGTGCTTGCCGCCAACGTTTTCGGCGTGGGAACCGGCTGCATGACACCACCGATCGACGCGGTGATCATGATGGGCTGGCCATCTTGGTCGGTGTCGGACAAACGCTGCAGCACCTGGATGCGCTGCGCAAAATCTTCGTCACGAACCAAATTGGATGACGTATCGGCGGCCGAAAGCGGCAGCGGATGCACATTCGACATGCCAAAAGCGAGCGCGTCGCCGGCAACGATGTCCGCGTCGACGGCTTGCGGCAGGACCATCAAGATACGCTGTCGATGCCGTGCCGCGGCAACGCCAAATGCAGCCCGCAGGGTGCCAAAGACACCGCCGATGGATACCGAATGGTTGTCCAAAAGCGAATCGAGCCCGAGTGATTCCGAAATCGCAGCGGGCAAATCCATCAAACGACGGGCCGCCTGCGATGACGCGACGGTCTTGGCCAAGGAAGCCCGGCGCGTCGGTTTTTTGGGTGACTTCGTCGTGGGTGGAGTCTTCACGGGCGGGGCTGGCTAGCGGGGTGGTTGCATTCGACCCCCATTATGCGAACCCAGGAACCCGTTTGTCAGTCCGCGTCGGACGGGGGCGATTTTGCCTTCGACCGGTCCGCTTTGGGCACATCGTTTTTCGGAGCTGACTTCAACGGCTCAAGCATCTTCCATTCCGCCTCGGTGGCCAACGAACGTTGATACTCCATCAAAATTTGCCAACCGGCATCCGATTTACGAAGCAAACCTTCGAAGTGGATGTACTGGACGTTCGATTTGCCGTCCTGCACGGTGGCGTAGCGAAAGATCCCCGTCTCGTGCGCCGTCACCGAATCGTGAAAGCGTTTGGAGAAGCGAAATTCGACCGACGCGCTCATCCGCTTCGCGCGTGTGTCGTCGAATCCCTGTTTCCAACCCGCCAGTGCCTGCGTCAGTGGGTAGCTCGTTTGCTTGTTGCCCGAAACCAACACGCCCAACGGGTGACAGGTCGCCGAGTAGGCCGCGAAATCTCCCTCGCGAACGCTTCGCGAAACCTTTGACCAATAGTCATCCAGTTCGCGAATCACCGAATCGCCGACTTTGCGGCTGGCGGTGTCTTCGCCCGCAAAGCCAAACGAAACAAAGCCAAACGCCAAATAGAAGCACATTGCCATCAACAGGCAGCCGGTAATTACGAATCGTTTCATCATCTTTAGGCCACCTTGTGCGAGTCTGTTTCCAATGGGGTGTGTGCTTTGAACGGCTCCCAGTCCTTGCGAAACCGAAACTTGTCGACCATTCGGTCCCAGCCGATCGCGGTCAACATACACCAAGCACCAGCGACATAAAAAAAGGTCTCATCCAGCCGGCCAAGGACGACCACCGTTCCAACGAAGCTAAAAACGATTCCCGCCGACAACAGCGAAACGGTTTCCATGCGATGACGGTCCAACCGCGTTGACAACGCGCCGACCAGCCGGACGACCAACGCGGCGACCAAACCCTTTTGCCAGAATCCCAGGGCATCGGCCAGTGGGGCACCGAGCAGGTAGAGCGTCACAAAAACTGGTGATGCGACCAGCGCGACACCGATCAATTCGCGGGGCAATCCGCGGACGGCCAGTCGCAAGGCATGGGCCGGTCGAAGGATGCCGTGATCGGTCCAGCGGGTCGCCATCGCGAGTGCAAAGGTACCCGGAGCCAGCCCGATGAAGGGCAAGCTTGGGATCGATTGGACCAAGATCAGCCTGGGGTCCGGCGGTGCCCAAAAAATCAGTGCCAACAGGAGTGCCGGACCCAAAAGAATGCCATTGACGCACAACAGGATGACCAGCGTGTATCGAGAAAGCTTTTCCCGGGATATTCCGCATTCCAAGTCCACCACGCGGCAGCGAGTCTGCAATTCGTCGGCAAACGCAATCCGCCATCCCCGTGTGCTTCCGTCCTCACGCCGATCA
>JBCCRW010000387.1:0-5126 GCA_039201055.1 Planctomycetota bacterium
CGTCATTGCCCGTGGGCGGATTTATTTGACGACGTTCTGGTTCGTCTTTGCCGAAGCGATTAGGGCACCCCATCGCACCGCCGAAATGCGGGCCCGGGTCACCGAAAACGGACTTGGGGGAGGGGGGAGTTGTGCGCGGTCGGGCATGCCTGCGCGGGAGATTCGCCTTTAGCTCGGCCCAACGCCGTAGCAGCTCGCCACCGCCAGATCAACAACAAGCTGATGCAATATCCGGGCTAGCGCCTTGTCGCTCACGGTTGTACCAGTGAGCGGCGAGGCGCTAACTGCCGGTATCGTCACGGGAAACCGACGGCTAACGCCTTGTCGCTCACGGTTGTACCCGTGGATCGACTTGCTTCATCAATCGATCGCGGATTCGGCTACGATGTTGTTTCCATTTATCCGAAATCGAAGGCTCGACACTCGATTCGCCAACTTGCTCCACTTCCACATTCTTGAGCGCACCGCGAATCGAAAGCAGCTGAGCTTCAAAATCCCCGGCGGGAAGATAGGGATTCGCAACCGCGATGATCTCAAGCCGCTTGAGCTTGGGAAGTTTTTGTAATTCCGCGATCGTTTCGGGCCCGGGCATCCCAAATATCCGCAGCGACTCGAGATTCCGACATGCTTCGAAACCCGTTTTGCCTCGCTGCATCGTCCATCCCTCCGTGATCTGCAGGTGTTTTAGGTTTGGCAGCGACTTGAGAAACCCGAGCCCCTCGGCCATGAAGTCTTGTGGCAGGTAAAGCCGCTCGAGTTTTGGCAACGCACGCAGCGCGTTGACATCCACCTCGGGATCCGCCGCGAAACCAACAAGCCCTAAGCGATCCATTCGTAAGGTGGTCACATTCTGCAGCTCGGCCGAATGCGAAGTGATCGGATCGGTACTGGGAAGCCAAATGTGCGTGATGCGATCCTTGGCATCGACGCCATAAATCCAATTTAATCGCTGTGCTTGTTCGCGGAACGTGAGATCACTTTGGAGCCGCGCGGCGGATCTCAATTCAAATTCCAATTGACCATAGATCCCGCTGCGATAATTCGGGAAGGCGACCGCAATATCCCAGGGATCGATTCCCGGTGGCCTTTCAACGAAGGCCTGTATGCCGGTATCCGCGAACCGCAAAAAGTCTTTCGTTTTACCGATGTTCAGCGCGTCGTACAAGACGATGTTGGTCAGCGAGTTTGGCGGCGCGTTTCGCCAAAATTGCGTGGGGAGATTGTCTGGTGATGCAATCACAACCTGACATTTTCTGCTGACCTGAATCACCGCTTCCCAGTCGGCCTGGGTCAGTGGAACGTCCAAATAAAGGTACGTCGTTTGCTTCCCAACATTGTGATCAAAGAGTTGCTGCAGTCCGCGAATTCGCTGTTCGGATTGAACCACAAGAGAGCTGAGCTCGCCCACGCCGCTGAGGTGCGTGAAATCGGTCATGCCGCTCAATGAAACTTGGGTTTTGGCACCCGCAAAATCCTGTAACTGCTCCGATGAAATCGACTGCCCTTGGAGTTGAACGCTGCTGATGCCAAGAACGCCAATCAGGCGGGTATCCACCTCTGACGAAAACCCATCGATGACCAAGGTCTGGATCGGGAGTCGGTCGGCGTTCGCCAACTTGGTGATGACGGTAAGGTCGGAGGCATCTCGAATGTTGGCGGTCGCGAAGCCCGTCCACCCCCATTCTTCCAAGTTCAAACGCACTGCCCCGTCGGTCGCGTCTTGCAACGACCTCGAGGCATTCGCTTCGACGAGTGCCTCACGCACGCCCAGTTGTGGAAGTGCAACGACAAAGTAAGCCATGTCGGTTGAAGTCCAAACCGAAACGGTACCCAGGGTCGCCAGAATCGGAAACGCAAACGTCCACATGGACCTGCGATAAATCTGGCCAAGATGATCTTTGCGAATCAATTGCCAAAGCGCTACCGAGAGGGGCAACACGCTCGCCAGCATCGCCAGATACAACGGATCGGTCTCGCGGCGAATGGCGATCCAGGATGCGGCACCGACGTAAAACACGCCCACTGCAAAAGGCCAATGCAGAATTGCCAGCACTCCCCTGCCCCATCGCCGCCGACGTAGCTGGATCACGATGGCCAAAGCGATCATCGATACCAATAGCCCGCCAACCACCGCCACGAAGATCAACAATCCATTCTCGGCAACGCCGCCGGAGCCAAGCGCGTTTCGGATCACTGTCCCGGGTAATGCAATCGCAAGCAAACCGAGCATCACCTTCAACCGGTTCCGGGTACACCAGCCGATGCACTGCTGCCCCCGATCCAGCAGCCAATCGACGGCATCCCAACGCGCATAAGCAGACTGCTTGCGACGCGCCCGCCCGCGTATCCAGGCAAGCGTCCACACGCAGCCACCGATCAGCACCACGCAAGCGGTCAGCGGCTGGGCCAAACGATCGACAAAATTCTGCAAGGCCAGAATCCAATGCGTGGATTCTTCCGATGAACTCGATCGGGAGAACCCCACGGCGGCAGGTCGCTCGATCAGCCCGGGAATCTGCATCACCCAATAGACGCCCCAACAACCGATTATGCTGATCACGCCCGCCGCTCGCGAGCGGAAACGAACCGGGCCAATCAGTTCGCCCAGGGCCATGACGCACACAATCGCCAGCGACCCGAGCAGCGGTAACTGATGCAACTTCGCTTCAAGATCCGGTGTCGCCCAAGTCTTGCTGTAGGCGGCAAAAGCGAACAGCGCGAGCCAAAAAACAAACGTCGCAATCAGAAAAAGATCCAGCGTGGACGGGACAAGCAAAATCAGAACCCGAGCCAATTTTCGTCGAAGGCCGACTTGGGGCTTGTCGCTGGGCATCTTCAACTCACTCAAGCGTCCTCGAAGACGCCCATGTCTCGAAATTTTTCATAGCGTTTGGTTAACAACTGATCGATGGGAATGTTTTCCAATTCGGCCAGCGTCTTTGACAGATAGGTTTTTAATCGGGATGCCATTTGATGATGATCCCGATGGGCTCCGCCCAGCGGTTCTTCAATCACGTCATCGACAATACCCAGCCGGCTCAAATTATCGCTGGTAAACTTCAAAGCCGCCGCCGCCTTGGGCGCGTGCTCGTGACTCTTCCACAAGATGCCCGCGCAGCCCTCGGGGCTGATCACGCTGTAATATGAATTTTTCAGCATCGCGACTTTGTCACCCAGTCCGATGCCCAGCGCCCCGCCGCTGCCACCTTCGCCAATGACGATGCAAATAATGGGTGTCTTTAAACGACTCATTTTGAACATGCTTTCGGCAATCACTTGTGCCTGGCCGCGTTCCTCCGCGCCGACGCCCGGATAGGCACCCGGCGTGTCGATAAAGCAAATTAGCGGTAGGCGATATTTTTCGGCCAAACGCATTTTGACCATCGCCTTGCGATAGCCTTCCGGATGGGCACAACCGAAATGGCAGGCCGCGCGTTCCTTATATGTGCGGCCTTTTTGATGGCCCAACACCATGACCTTGAAACGATCCAGCTTGGCGAAGCCGGACAGCATCGCGCGATCATCGCCAAAGTGCTTGTCACCGTGCAGTTCGACAAATTCGTCGAAGGCAAGATTCAAATAGTCACGCGTGTAGGGTCGATTCTGATGCCGCGCGACTTGAACCGTTTGCCAGGCGTCCAGTGATGAATACGTTTCGCGAAGCGCCGTTACGAGTTCCCCACGAAGCGTGCGGATTTGTTGTTTGTCGTCTTCGCTGGGTTGGGTTTGTCGTTCCAGACCCGCGATGCGACGTTCCAAATCGGCAATTTGATTTTCGAATTCCAGACCCGGTCCGGCCATGGTTTAATCCTTTTTGAACATGTCTTCGGCACCGCGGATGCCCGGCATGCTGTCGAACACGCTGACTTCGGGGACCTGGGGCCGTTTCTTGAAGATTTCGATGGTGCGGAATTCTTTTAAGATTTCCCAGATCGATTCGGGTCGCTGGGCGGGCTTTTTTTGCATCATCCGCTTGACCAAATCGGCGTACTCACGCGTCACGTTTTCGTTGTGCACGATGGGTGATGGCACCGATGCACTGAGGTGTTTGTTGAGCAGATCGTTGGGCGTGTCACCGGTGAACGGAGGTTTGCCGGTACACAATTCGTATAAGACGCAGCCGAACGAATAAATGTCGGTTCGTTCGTCACACACCTTGCTGCGAATCTGTTCGGGGGCCATGTAGCTTCGTGTTCCCTTGGCGAATTTTTCGCGGTGGAACATCTTGGACAAACCCGTCTTCTTTTTTTCCGAAATCGTAAAGTCAATCAACTTCACGACGCCTTCGCGGGAAACCAAGAAGTTATCGGGTTTGAGGTCCTTGTGGATGTAGCCCTTGGTGTGCATGTAATAGAGTCCCTCGGCGGCCTGCTTGACGATTTTGTCCAGCATGTAGGCGAGCGATTCGGGGCCGCGACGCAGGGCCTGCTTCATATTCAGTTCGCTGAACAATTCCATCACCAGAAACGGGCGGCCGTTTTCGACACGGTATTCGTGGATCTGAATGATGCGGTCGCTCTTCATGTCCTTGGCGACATTGAATTCATGCTTCAGCAACGCGATTTCAGCTTTGTCGGTCGACATCGATTCGCGCAGCATTTTGATCGCAAAACGTTCCTGCTTATTTTCCTCGATCACTTCCCACACTTCCGAGGTGCTGCCCTGGCGGATCAGCCGGGCCAATCGGTAAGGCCCCAAAAAGTCACGGGATTTCGACATGCGTGGGCGAGCAACGGGGGGAACGGACGAACTTCTACAGCGACCATGATAGGCCAAGCGGTCGAAGGCCGAAAACAGGGCTTCAATGCCGGTGTTTCCGTATCAGCCTGTTCAAGCGGGCGTGTCAGCCGGTCCCCGACGCGTCCAACACCCGCTGGTATTGCTCGCGGACCCGCCGCGTCATCGTCTGGTGGCGAAAAACGTCGGTAAAACGGTCGCGGCCGGTTTGGCCCAACCGCCGCCGCAAATCCGCATCGGCGGCCAAGCGGATCAAAGCGTCGGCCAGCGGTGCGATTTGTCGCGGCGGGATCAGAAAACCCGTCTGGTCGTCGACGGTCACTTCGCGGGCCCCGTCGACGTCAAAGCTGACCACCGGTTTACCCGCGATCAATGCCTGCGGAAGCGCC
>JBCCRW010000388.1:0-5085 GCA_039201055.1 Planctomycetota bacterium
CAGCTGCCGTTGCGTCGGGGCGGTTCGGGGTCCTGGCGAACATCGGCGACGCGCGCCGCATACCGTGTTCGGGCGAACACCGGCTACGAGCCGCATTCCGGCTTCTGGCGAAGTCCGGCTACGTGATTTTTGCATGGAACCAAGCACTCGCGCGGTTTTTCGCATCCAAGTGAGTCCGGGTCGCGAAGGGGTTTTTAACGAGCCAGGGCAAACGGCAATTGCCCGCTCGCAATCCTGTGTGTGCTCGTTGCGCACGCGTTTGCGTTGTCGCATCCCCCGAAACTGATGGAAGAATGAAAATGAAGACTTGGAAAAGCTTGTCCCTCTTGGCGATCCTGGCACTGCTGGTGAGTCCGCAAGCGGCTCGTGGCGCCGACATCGTCGACACCGCCGTCAAGGCGGGCAATTTCAAAACGCTTGCCACCGCCCTCAAAGCCGCGGGCTTGGTTGACACGCTCAAAGGCTCCGGCCCGTTCACGGTGTTCGCACCCACCGATGATGCGTTTGCCAAGTTGCCCGCCGGCACGGTGGAGAGCTTGCTGAAACCAGAAAACAAAGGTCGCTTGACCGATGTGCTGACCTACCATGTCGTGGCCGGTAGTGTCCCAGCAACCGAAGTCCTGAAACTCTCCGGTGCAACGACTGTTAACGGACAACGTGTTGACATCACGACCGATGGAGGCGTTCGCGTGGACAACGCCAACGTGATCACCACCGACATCCGGTGCGACAATGGCATCATCCATGTGATCGACACCGTGCTGCTTCCCAGTGACGCCAACTTGGTCGAAGTCGCGACCTCGGCGGGCAACTTCGGCACTTTGATCGCCGCCGCCAAAGCCGCCGGCTTGGCCGAAACATTGGCCGGCCAGGGATCCACCGGGCCACTGACCGTTTTGGCACCCACCGATGCCGCGTTTGCGAACCTTCCCGCCAAAACCCTCGACAGTTTGCTCAAGCCCGAGAACAAGGACAAGTTGGCCGCGATCTTGAAGTACCACGTGATCCCCGGACGCGTGTATTCCGACGACGCGTTGGCAGCTGGTTCGGCAAAGCCGCTGGCCGGGTCGCCGATTCGCTTGACCGCCGGGACTGCGGGCGTCACCGCCGAAAACGCAATCGTGACGCAGTTTGATTTGGATGCCAGCAACGGCGTGATCCATGTCATCGACCGGGTTCTGTTGCCACCGGGCACCGGCGGAGCGCGGCTGAGCGATGCTCGGCAAACGATCGAACAGGCCATCGCGTCGGGTTCGGCGATCTTCAACGCCGGACGGCATCACGCATGTGCCGACTTGTATCGCCAAACGATGAACACCTTGATGCCCGAGATCGCCAACGCCGACGTTCGCCGCGAGATCAACAGGGCGCTTCGAAATGCGGACCAGCAACATTCGTCAACGGAAAAGGCGTGGGCCCTGCGTCGCGGGCTGGACCGAGTCTATACGATGCTGCCGTAATTAGCGGCTGCGAAACGAGTGCTTCGGCACGGACGTTTCTGGCTTGTTAAACTCTGGATTTCGCCCCTGGAATCCAGATCATGCATCAGCCCACACGACGTTCCTTCATCACCGCTGCCGCGGCAGCGGGAACCGCCGCCTCGGGAATCGCTTCGGCGGGCATCGGTCGCGGCGATGAAGCGGCGGCGTCGGCTTCGCCAAAAACGTCCCCAACGGCCGCGAATTGGAAGCCCAATCCGATCGCGGTGTCGACCTATTCGTTTTTCACCTTTCGCGATGGTTCCAAGCTGACGATGCCTCAGTGCATCGACACGGCGGCGCGAATGGGATTCGACGCCGTTGAATTGCTGCAGGTGCAAATGGAGGACACTTCGGATGGTTTTCTGCAAAAACTGAAACGACAAGCCTTCGTCAATGGTTTGGACTTGTGCGGAATGTCGACGCACCAGGGTTTTGTGACGCCCGACAAACAGCAGCGGCAAGCCAATGTCGCCAAGACCATCGGCCAAATCGAAATGGCTTACAAGCTGGGCATCCCCACGATCCGAGTCAACACGGGACGTTGGGGCACATCGAAGGACTTCGAAACCCTGATGGACAACAAAGGCATCGAACCGCGGCTGGACGGCTACACCGACGACGATGGTTTCGGGTGGGTCATCGACGGCTTCGAGCAGTGTTTGAAAACCGCCGAGCGTTGCGGCGTGGTCCTGGGACTGGAGAACCATTGGGGTTTGGGGCGAACCGCCGAAGGTGTGCTGCGAATTGTCAACGCGATCGATTCGCCGTGGTTGCGGGTGACATTGGACACCGGCAATTTCTTTGAAGATCGCTATCGGCAACTGGAACGCTTGGCACCCGAAACGGTGTTCGTCCAAGCGAAAACGTACGATGGCGGTGGCGTCTATTACACGTTGCCGATGGACTATGGCCGGATCGCCAAGATGTTGCAAAGCGTCGACTATCGAGGCTACATCTCGCTCGAATTCGAAGGCAAGGCGGATCCCTGGGTTGCGGTGCCGGCAAGCCTTCAACGGCTACGCGAAGCCTTTGGCCGGTGGCAGGACGGTTAGATTTAGATACGCCGGATAAAGTCCGACGCGTAGCTTCGCACCTCATGGCCGGACAACACGTGCACCTGCCGCATTTGCTGCACCTGTTCGTCACTAAAACCACTGAGTGGGACATGGACGAGTTGTTTTTTGAAACGCCTAGCAAGACGTCGGAAACGGCCTCCCGGCGGTGATCCGGACAGCACCGCGACCTGCCGCGAACGACTGTAAAAGCAGGCCGCGGCCAGCAAACGATCCTCGAGCGTTTCGGCAAAATCAAATCGGCTGTCGTGCCACACATCGGGAACCGCAATCGGCGGATACAGAAAGACCACCCCGCCGTAGGTCGCAAGCGCGATGCCGGGGCCCACGACTTCCTGCCGGTAATCGGTGGCATAGAAGATTAATGTCGATTCGTCCTTGTGTTCGGCAAACCAAGTCGTTCGCCAGTTGTATTGCCGCGGGTCGGCGGGCGTTTCAAAAAACATCACGCACGCGTCCAACGTGCCTCGCGATGGTGGGATGACTTTGACGTAGATCTGCTTTTCATACCAATGCCGCAGCGTGTCGCGAATGTCGATCCCGTCCCGCACACTGGTCGTGAACTTTTCCGTGCGTGCCAATTCATTGCCGACGATGGACTGGGCCCGCTCAAAAACCCGCGTTCGAAAGTTTTCGATGCGGTCATCCTCGGGCGGATAACTGCATTGCCCGTAGGGATTGTACGCGTGCTCCCAACGCTGTCTCTCGTCGCGACTCGGGCGGCGTTTCAATTCCAAGGTCGTCCAGGTCGAAGGTGGGCCGGACAATCGATTGACCACCGACAGGGTTTCCCCATCGGGCAATCGCGCCTGGTCGATGCCCATCGTCAATTCCGGCACTTCACTGGCGGGCGAATCGACGTCTTCGGGCCGCGACGTTGAATCCTCCTGTGCCCACGGTGAAAAATCGGCGAACGCATAGTGGTTGGCGTTTTCGGCCACGTGCAACGCAAACGCGTCCCCCAAAATCTGCTTGGCCGCCGTCACAACGGTGATCAAGTCCGGCGTCATGCGGCGATGCATCAGCGACAGGTTGCGGATGTACTGCAGGCACTTGGAAAGCAGCAGCGTGGTCACGCGGCGGCCACGGTCCCCGAATTCCGCACGATAGGTGTCGCGGGCGGCAAGCAGTAATTCTTTGACGCCATCAATGGGGACATCTTCGTCATCGTCCAACTGCGCCCGTGCCCGTTCATACAACGCGGTGATGAAGGGCAATTCGCCCAGCAGAAACACCAAACTGCGCGGCACCACACGGAAACGCTTCGCCGGATCGACGTCGGCGTTTTCTGGAAGTTGCACCTGAGCCGCGGCACCGGCCGTTGACGCCACGTCATCACGTCGGCCCAGCTGATTGTAGGCTTCCCGGATCCAGGGCCAGTGCAGGACGCTGTCGACCAACAAAATATTTTGATGGCGTTTTTGCAAATCGACCAAGCGTGACGCCATCCACAACATACGATTGCGAGTTTGTCGGGATGACGGTCGCGGGATCGCGGGCAACACGGCCGCCGCGAATCGATCCGGTGCAACGTGTCGCACGGCAAAGGGATCAGGCATCCGCGACGCAAAAGGCTCAAAGGGATCGGTTTCCAAGTCGATAAAGTGACGCGGCAGATGTTCGCCCATCGCCGCACGGATGGCCATGATGACCGGCTGGCAGGGATCGATCGGCACGTACGACGCGGGCGCTTCATCGTCATCGAAATCACTCGGTTCCAAATCGCCCTGTTCCAAATCGCCCTGTTCCAAATCGCCCTGTTCCAAGTCATTGGCGTCCAAGTCATTGGCGTCCAAATCATCGCCGTCGGGCGTTCGCGGGGACAGCCGATCCGGGTCCAAGCCCTGTTCCCGCAAAAATTCGTCCGCTTCGGGGCCCAAGCCGCCCGCCTGGCGCCCCGCCGGATCACTGTTGCCGGCCGGATCACCGCTGGCATCCCAGGAACGACGATATCGGGGCACCGAACGTTGCAGCACGATGGACGGGATGGGCAATTCCAGAACGGCCGCTTCGACCTCGCGTTGAAACGATGGTGGCAGCGGAATCGCAACCGCGTCAAAGGAATGCTCGAGCAACCATCGACGGGTCAGATGCGTGAATGGGCCACTGCCGTTGACAATTGGCAGAAACGCGACCTGATCGCTCAGCCGCAGCAGCGGTGGGATTCCGTCATTCATTGCCGACCCAGGCATCCTTGTTTAAGAACCCATTCGGGGACTGCGAATCCGGCAACGGTTTGTTGGGCGTGATCATTGGGGTGCGTTGATCTTCCGCAGCACCAAATTTTTAAACGAGACTTTCATCGGCGGCCCTTTGTGCAGTTGCAACGCGATGACGCCCTTGGAAGACGACTTTTCACTTTGCCGGTCCACCACACGGACCGTCAATTGGCCGTTGATGTAGTGTTCCAATCGATTGCCGACCGCCACGATGCGATAGTCATTCCATTGGCCCGGATGAATGGACTTGCCCAATTCGGTCTCGTCGCCAAATGACTTCGGCGTCTTTTTTCCTTCGTCATTAATGATCAC
>JBCCRW010000389.1:0-5069 GCA_039201055.1 Planctomycetota bacterium
CCCAATCGCGAAGCGATGGCAGGTTGAAGCCCCGGACGTCAGTCCGGGGAACTGCGTCACAAAAACTCTCAAGTCGCGAAGCGGACGACAGGAACTCGCTGCTGGACGCCGTGTTCTGCGCCCGAAAGACTCCCCGTGCCGTCGCTCCGCGACTGACGATCGCTTGGGGGCAAGCGGTCCCCGGACTCGCGTCCGGGGCTACACCATGCCGTGCCTTCGGCACTCAGGCGAGCAAGCTTCGCCGATGTAGCACGCCTCTCCGAGGCGTTTCTTTGTCTTCGCCTCGGAGAGGCGAGCTACTCAGTCATCGCGACGCTTAACCCAAGCTGTGCTGAATCATTTCGACCGAGTTCTTGTCGACGTTTCGATCAAACAAAATCACCCGCTGCGGTTCGATGCGGCGGCTGACCACTTCGCCTTTGGGGCCGTAAAGCACGACGTTGTCACCCGATTCGCCGCCATCTCGAACCGATGGCCGCGCTGTTTCCACGGTGATCCCATCAAGTGATCGATCATCGCCAACTGCCAATCCGATGGCCCTGGCGGCCGAGTAATCGTTGGTGTGTCGTACCAATTGCGTCAGTGTCAATCCGGAGTTTGCAAAGGGACCCGACGCCAGTGCCCGCTTGACGTCCGCATCCTGACCCAACGAATCCAGATACTTCAGCGTCTGTCCGGAGTGTCGGGAAAGGTCCAGCACCGTCAGCGGCTTTACTATCTCACTTTCAATGACACCGCGTTGCTTTAAATTCCGAGCGAATTTGGATGACTGTTTCGCGTAGTGGTGCATTTCATTGAGCATCGACGCATGCTGGGTCGAAAAATAGACCGCGCCGTGTTGCACCCCGCTGGAACCAATGCCGAGCGGTGCCGAACCGCTGAAGCGGTGATTTGAATCGGTTCCCCAAACCCGCAGGCAATCTACCACCTTACTCGCATCAAATTCCCGGTACGTCGTCAGATACTGCTTGTCGACCAAGCGCACCAAGCCATTGCCGCGAGCGACCCAGCGATTCGGGAAGTTCCCGCGCGAAAGTGAACGCTTGGTCGCCAAGTAGACCGCTTCAAAAAGGTTGGGGTCGGAAATGGAAGGCATCGTTCGCGGGATCCCATTTTGCAAGTGCAAGAATTTCGAAAGTGGGGATATCTCTGTTCGCGCGGCCGACCCCGGTGGGATTATCGATGGGACCCCGAAAAAGTTGCTTGAATTTCTGACGAATCGCAAGCAACTCGATCAGGTGGGGCTATTTGGACCAAATGGTGTATATTCGCGATGGCTCAAATCCGTGGGCTTGATCACCATTTTCTGAGTTCCGAATCGTTCGGTCACCGGCCGACGGGCAGGGCTGAATTGAAGAAACTTCCCCAACACGATCGTCGCGACCGGGACCAAGGCGACGTGGACGATTCCGAACTGGCCAGCCTGTTGGACCCGACCCGGGATACCGACGCGACCGAGCAATCACCGCCCCAAATTCCGATGGAGCCATCCGGCGGAAAATCAATCCGTCCGTCGCCGCCACGGGTGAAACCGGCGGCCGATTCATGCGACGCGACTTTCCTGCAAACCCATACCGAAGATGACAAGGGCTTGGATCTGGCCGAGGGCCGCACAAACGGCGAGGCCAAAGAGGACGAGCACCAACGCTACCGCAAGCTGCGGAAGCATGCACGTGGCGGGCTGGGTGAAGTGTTCGTCGCGCTCGACCAGCAGCTGAACCGCGAAGTCGCCCTAAAAGAAATCCAGGACAAGTGCGTCGACCACGCCGAAAGTCGTCAACGCTTTTTGTTGGAGGCCGAGATCACCGGCCGCTTGGAACATCCGGGCATCGTCCCGGTGTACGGTTTGGGACAACACGAAGGTGGCCGACCGTTTTATGCGATGCGGTTCGTCGACGGGCAAAGCTTGCGGCAGGCGATCAAGAAATTCTTCAAGCAGGTCGCGGTGGGAAAGATCGCCGGCCCGGGCTACCAAAGTGTCCAGTGGCGACGCTTGCTGAGCCAGTTCGTCAGCGTTTGCCAGGCGATCGATTACGCGCATTCGCGGGGCGTCATTCATCGCGACATCAAGCCGGCCAATGTGATGATCGGCCGCTTTGGCGAAACGCTGGTGGTCGATTGGGGACTGGCAAAAATCTGCGGTCGCAGCGAAAGCGATTCTCTGGACAGCGAGGAAACCCTGCGGCCTCAATCGGGCGACGATTCCAGTCAAACCCGCGCCGGTTCCACCTTGGGAACGCCGGCTTTCATGAGCCCCGAACAGGCTCGCGGCGACGTCAACGCGATCGGTCCGGCTTCGGACATCTACAGCTTGGGCGCGACACTCTATTTTCTGTTGACCGGCAAACCACCTTTTGCATCGGATGAACTGGCCAACACGATCGAGCGGGTATGTGCGGGCCGGTTTCCAACACCACTGGAGGTCGAAGCAAAGTGCCCCAAGCCGCTCAACGCGATCTGCCTGCGAGCGATGACGCTAGCGCGAAATGAACGGTACGAATCGGCACGGCAGTTGGCCGAAGACCTTGAATTGTGGCTGGCCGACGAACCGGTTGGCGTCTACGCCGGTGGAATTTCCGAACGTGCCGGACGCTGGATGCGACGAAATCGAGGCGTCGACGCGTCGGCCGCCGTCTCGCTCACGCTGATCACGCTACTGTCGCTGATCGCCGCGTTCGTCTTCATGCGGCAGGAAAGCATTGCCGATGGATTGCGGATGCGTGCACAAACCGCACAGGCGAAAGCGGAACGGGCGCGCGAGGAAGCCAATTTTCGGCGGCAGCTTGCCGTCCAGGCCGCCCAGCGTGAAAAGCAGCAACGCGAACGGGCCGAAGCACTCAGCCGTGACAAGCAGGCAATGGCCCAGCAGGAAAAACAACTGCGAGAGCAAAGCGATCAGCTTGCGGTGAAATTCAAAATCGAAGCCGATCGCTCGACCCAGCTTTCCGATTTCTTGGTCCGAACCTTTCAAGCCGCCGATCCCGTCGGTCAAGGCATGGTGGGTTTCTTGCCCAAGGCGAACACCGGATCGATGACGATTCGCGAACTATTGGACCTTAGCGCCAGTCGACTGGAACAAGACAAGACGCTTGATCCGTTGACCCGCGCCACCATGCTGAACGCGATCGGGAATTCCTATCGCCAACTCGGGTTGTTGGGACAATCCGAAGCGATCCTGGTCCAAGCTCTGCAGCTGCGGCGTGCCGAGCTACCCGAAAATTCGCGGGAACTGGCCGAAAGCCTGCACAATCTGGGATGGCATTATCACGAAACCGGTGACTATCCACGTGCCGAGGAACTCTACCGCGAAGCGCTCGCCATCCGCAGCTCGCATTCAGGCAAGGCCGCCCAGATTGAAACAGCTGCCACGCGGCACAACATCGCTTGGCTGTTGGCCAATTCCGGTGAAACCGATGACGCGATCAAACTATTCGAAGCAACGCTCGCCGAACGCATCGAATTGCTGGGCGAAGAACATCGGGACACCGTTTTCTCGCGACTTGGATTGTGCTTCACATTGTTCGAATCCAATCGGCACGTCCCCGCCGTCATGCACCTATTTCAAGTCAAGGACAACGTGCAGTCCATTGACGTTGACGACAACATCCGGCAAGCCGTTTGGAAGTTTGCCATCGCCCTGTTGCTGCAGGACCCAAGGGGAAAATGGTTGGAATATCAATTCGGGTCCGCCGAAACCAATATGCGTGGGGCCCTTGAAAGTGTGCTCAAAAGTCTCGACGAGAACCATCTTTATGTCCTCGGTTTGCGAACCGAATTGGCGAAACTTTTGTTGAAGCAAAAACGTTACGAAGAAGCCGAGGCCGAATTCGACTTTGTGCTCCCGCGAGTTCGAAAGCAGACCAAGATGCAACATCCACGCTGTCTTATTCTTGTCGGCGCCTACGCAAAGCTGCTCAAGGAGACGGGGCGGAGCGAGCAGGGGCGAGCCGAATGGCAGGCACTGACCAGGGCGTTCACAGAAAAATTCGGCGAAACGAACAAGTATGTCATCTACTCACTCAACCACCAGCGCCGCTTTCTACGCAGCATTGGCAATCACCTGGAAGCCGCCGAGGTGATCGATCGGATCGTGCGATCACTTGAAAAGTTGGAACCCGCGGACGTCACCGAGACCTACGGCCCGCAATATTGGGGTTACCTCCAGAATCAAAAGGGCGTCGTCCTTGAAAACGGCGGACAACGCGAATACGCGGCGATGTTCTATCGCAACGCGATATTCGAATTTAATGATCACATGGAGACACCCACCGCTGCCGCCACCGAACGAATCTATCCCCAAGCCAACCTGGCAATCTGTCTAAAACGTTTGGGTCGCATTGGTGACGCGGTCGAGGTGATTGACCAGGCAAATGCATCCGGACAGGTCGCCGCCAAGGCGACTTTCGCGGATTCCGAAGCGCTCGAGTACTTACACGAATCGGGAATGAAGGTCGCCAAGGAGGCCGGCGATTCCAAGCGCTTTGAACGTCATTACGTCGCCAACTTAAGACTGCTGAAAACACCCGGCCAATTGCTGACCGAGGCGCGGAAGATGGTCGCGGGCTTGGACCGTTTCGAAAACGGCGACCCGATCATCCTTCCGGCCGACCGTGTCCGCGAGCTACTGCCCTGGACGCTGCAGAGGGCCATTGAACTGGGGGCCAGTCGGGGCGAAATCGAAGCAAACCCCGAACTTGCGAAATGGCTGGAGGATGCAAACACTGATCAGGCATCCAGCAACGATGCTTTTTTGCGGACAAAACCTTAGTGCCGAACGCACGTTATGTTGTCACATCCCCCGGACTCACGTCCTTGTCTTTACCCAAAACATTTCGTGAAACGAACACGACGTTTGTCGCAGAATTTGCACCGGGTTCCGTATGTGAAACTGCCAAAATGCCCCCGAGGTCAAAAGCACATTGCGCGCTGGCTACAGTTCTTCTGTTTAACAAATGCGGTACTTAATAAGTCGCAAGGCACCGGTGAGTTCGTTTCACCGATCACCAAAGACTTTTTGGGTAAAGACAAGGGCGTTGCCCTGGGCTGGTTTAGGGCCGCCTCCGTTGGGG
>JBCCRW010000390.1:0-5035 GCA_039201055.1 Planctomycetota bacterium
CCCGCGGGCGCGTTTTTCAAAAGCTGTCATGGCCGTCATTCGCGATATCGAAAGGGATCGAGGTTCAACAGCGAATGGGCCACGAGCGTCCGCGCGGCCCACCGGGCATGGTCCACCGCCGGCTTGTCGCCCGCGGATCGGGATTCGCCCTCGGCTTGTGTCTCCGCCGCCTGTATGTTTGCCGCTTGTGTGTTCGCCTTGATTCGTGCCGGGTCGATCACTCGCTTCGCGGCCGCCACGTCGGCCTGGTACATCTGATGAAAGGACTCCAGTGCAACCACCAGTCGCTCGATCGTCGCGGGCCCCGGCACTTTGGCGGTCACGCGTTCGTACAAGTTCATCAAAGCGGCTTCATCGCTGCCGGCGTCTTCCCAAGTCAACAACGCCAAATCCGCAGCCGCTGAAAAGTACTCCGGTTCATTCATCAGCAACAGTGCTTGCAGCGGCGTGTTGGTCCGTTCGCGGCGGGCGATGCAGCTTTCGCGTGTTGGCGCGTCCAAAATGCTCATCTGCGGCGGCGGCAAGGCGCGTTTCCAAAACGTGTAAACGCTGCGTCGATAAATTGCCGCTCCCGCATCGCTGCGATACGTTCGCGGATACGACGACGGCATCGACACAATTTTCCACA
Source organism: Planctomycetota bacterium (assembly GCA_039201055.1). Classification (GTDB taxonomy): domain Bacteria; phylum Planctomycetota; class Planctomycetia; order Pirellulales; family Pirellulaceae; genus Rubripirellula. The sequence continues at coordinate 629 of JBCCRW010000390.1, forward strand.
GCCCGGCCGGCTGGGGCGGCTTGACGCTTTTGCCATACATTTGTCGGTTCAATTTGCCGCTGGTCGCCAACAGACAATCGCGAATCACTTCGGCGTCTAGTCGATAGCGGGAACCACGGGCCAGCAGCCGATTGTCGGGATCATCCCGAAATTGCTCGGGTGATGCTGACGAATCCTGTTGATACGTTTCGGACGTCACGATGTGGCGGATCAGTGATTTGACATTCCAATCGTCCCGTTGAAATTCCGCCGCCAAATAATCCAGCAATGCCGGATGGCTCGGCGGTTCGCCCTGGGCCCCAAAGTCCTCGGACGTTTTGACCAGCCCGGTGCCCATGAGATATTGCCAAAACCGATTGACGGTGACTCGCGCGGTCAGCGGATGGTCGCGGCGAACCAACCAGCGGGCCAGGTCCATGCGATTGGGTGTTTGCGTTTCGTTTCGCGTCCGCGTTTCATCTCGCGTTCGCGTTTCGTCTTGCGTCCGTGTTTCATCCGGCAAAGCATTTGCGGGTTTTGCCGAGTCCCACAGCGGCGGCAAAAACGACGGCGTTTGCCTCGAGACCAAGTCGCCCGGTTGGTCATAATTGCCGCGAATCAAAACGTGGGCCGGCCGCGGCTGTTTTGTTTCCCGCATCACCAGCGTGGCGGGAATCGAACGCACCAGCCGGTCCAAATCCTCGCGGCTTTGTTGCTCGGCCCGCCGCAACAGGCCCAGCGACCGGGGGTCGGCGGGCTCCGCTTTTTCGGCGGCCTCGATTTGCTTGGCCAGCGATTCCAGTCGGCGCTGAAGTTCAGCGCGTTTTTCGACCTGTTGTGGCTTGGGGAATTCAATGTAGGGCGGCTGCAGACCACGACGAAAATCGTTCCCCCGTCGCCCGCCGGTTTCGGGCTTGCCGTCGAAACTGTTGAAGAATGCGTACAGCTGATAAAAGTCTTTTTGTGTGATCGGGTCGTACTTGTGATCGTGACAAACCGCGCATTGTACGGTCAGTCCCAAAAACGCGGTGCCCACCGCGGAAACCCGATCGATGACGTTGCGATTGAAGCTTTCCTCGGGAAGCGCGGTGCCACGGTCGATGATCAGGTGCAAACGATTGAAACCCGATGCGGTCAATTGTTCGGGCGTCGGGTCATCGTGCAAGTCGCCGGCAATTTGATCGACAATGAACTGATCAAAACGCCGATTTTCGTTGAATGACCGAATCACCCAATCGCGATAGGGCGTCATCTCCCGGTAGTGGTCATGGTGCAATCCATTGGTGTCGGCAAAACGAACCAGATCCAACCAATACCGCGCCATGTGTTCGCCAAACGCCGTGGAATCCAACAGCTGGTCGACGGCCCGGGCGTAGGCACCGTCGGTTTGATCGGCCAAAAAATCGGCGATCTGATTGGGCGTGGGCGGCAGCCCCGTCAAATCCAAACACAGCCGCCGGATCAGCGTCCGCCGGTCGGCTCGAGGATTCGGCTGCAAACCCTTGGCGGACAAACGCCTCATCACAAAACGGTCGATCGGATGATTTTCCCAACCGGGTGGCGAATCCACCGGCGGCTCCAGTGCATCGACGTGCCGAATTTCGGAAAATGACCAATGCGATTCGTAATCGCCACCGGCGTTAATCCAGCGTTTCAGCACCGCTTTTTGTTCGTCACTAAGCGGCTTGTGGGTTTCCGGCGGCGGCATGACCAGGTCCGGATCGGTTTCATCGATCCGTTCCAAAACCGCATCCAAATCCGCGGCATCGGGAACATCCAGCCGGGTATCGGCAAAACGGTCGTGCTCGTCGGGCCCGTGACACGAAAAGCAATGATTGGACAAAATCGGCCGAATATCGCGATTGAATTCCAAAGGCGGATTGGCCACAACGTCCCCGCACCAAAGCAACAAGGCAACAACAAACGCGGGAAATTTCATGGGGTGAAAGATACCTGCGAAGCGGGGTGGGCGCGAGAGTTTTCTCGACATTGGATGGACGCGCGTCGGTTGATCCTCGGTTCTTTAATCGATCTTTTCCGTCCTAGCTTAACAGCTCATTGACCACTCGGCCGTGGACGTCGGTCAGCCGGAAGTCACGGCCGGCGTGATGATAGGTCAAGCGTTCGTGATCGAAGCCCAGGGTTCTTAGGATCGTGGCCTGGATGTCATGGACGCGAACGGGCCCAAAATCCCAGGCGTCGTCCTCAAAGCACCTGACACCGGCGGGAATGCACAAGATTGTGGGCAATTACCTGAAAAAACTACCCGGCGCGATGGTGAGCGAGGACGACGGCCAGGGCAACGTGGTCGAGCGGTGCATCTACTCGACCCACAGCCTGCGGGCGACAACTGCCACGCTGCCGCTGGATTCAGGCATGGACATTTGCAAGGTGCAGGAGCTTCTCGGGCACCGGCATGTGACCACGACCCAAATCTACGACAAACGCCGGCGAGCAGCGTCGGATTCAGCCAGCCACGACGTGCCGATTTGATCGCATCGAATTGCCACGGATTTGAAAACCATTGCGACCGCAACGACTGATGCAGCGGCGACGAAAGAATGCAGCGGAAACACGACTAACTCGCCAACGTTTGCAGCCTCACCTAATTATGCCTATTTAGTTCACTGGTGGCTTCGGCAATAACGACTGCCAGGTCGGCGGTCCGTCGACCGTCTCTTGGGACGATTCGCCGATCAAGTTCCCCAGTTCGCGTGCAATGGTTTCCGATTTGAGCTTTGCTCTTCTGCGCAGACGCCTCCGGTTGATTTTCAGTTGAGCCCTCTGAACTTCAACTTCTAGTTTTTGTTGTTTTAGGGAGTATTTATACACCTTCTCAAGATACTCGCGTAACAAGAGCTTTTCGGACGCCGTAATGGAACCCGGTCCGCCTGACCTGGTTCGTATCTTCTCAGCCAAGTCAATTGCTTTGACTTCTGAGATAATCGCAAGCCGCTGCTCTTTGCTTGTTGACCGGCCATACCAGCTTACAAGCAGTTCTTCGGCTTTCGGCGACCAATTCTTACCGCCAACCAACTCGATCACCAGATTTACATCGCTATCGACTTCTTCGGCATCGGAGCTGGGGCTCTCTACCGCTAAGCAAATCGAATGGGTACCGAGAAGAATCACCAAAGCGGCGAAGAGCTTTGAGGTTTTGAGGAATCGAACCGTCAGAGAGCACCGTGGGTTTGAGTTTGGAACAGCGATCTTCTCAAGAGAGATTCAACTGGATACCACGTCAATTGGGCACGTTGTCGCGGTTCTCATGTGTCCGGAAAAGTTGCCTCAAGTGAACGCCGCGCTAGTCCTAGAGGTATGCCTGGGCTGAAAACGGCCGCAAACCGGGTTAAAAAATTCAAAGTCTCGCATTTCGAAGTCGGCAGAGCCTTGGTATTTTCAAGGAGCCTCGAGCGGAGATCGAGTTTGGCCCGATTCTGAACGACGGTGTCCTCAGATGGTCATTCGGAAAGGACGAAGATGGTTTCGGTTTTCTGTTCGCCGGCTTATGTGCGTCGTCGCGTTTGCAGCAATTCTCTGCTGGTTCCTCTCACGATGGGGACTCGTTTTGGTGGCAATCCGTGCGGATTTACTTCTTGTACCAATGGGAATTGGATCGTACAGCCACAATCTCGTTGACGACCCATGGTTTGGTGTCGATGCCGATGGACTCAACGGAAAGAGCGATCGAGCAGTTTGGATCTCGAATGAAAACTGCAACACCTGCCACCAAAAGACATCGGCTTCGATCGCCTTCCCTCAAGGCCGATAGCTGTGAATTCGAATGAATTGGCGCTTACACTTGAACAGTTTCCGACAAAAATGCTGCTAACATGGGGACTTGAGGGAGCGGATCAAATGTCAGCCGTGGTCCGGCTCCCGATTTGAAACGCTCGGGAAAAAACAATGGCCATGGTATCGACAGACCAGCTAAGCATCCTAGTTTTTGGAATCGTAATTGCTTCCGTTGCGTTCATTCTCAACACGCTTTTTTCGGCGAAACGATGGACCGCGGCTGACCGCGAAAGGCAATTGCGAATCGAAGACAAGTTGAACTTCTTAATCGAGTCGACTGGTCAAGCCTACGCACCGAGGCAAAAGCATCGGTGGCAAAAATTGGCTGATGGTGGCGATCGAGATGGAGCCACGAAGGAGTACGGTGCGACGTTCTCGGTATCCAGTCGTCAGGCGAGTGAGGTCGTGGACCAATACCTCGACGACATTTCGCCCCGCCCGTAGCGGTCGCAGGCACAAAAGACCCCCCGCAGGCGGAAAAGACCCCCGTCACCCTGGTATGTCCCCTAGATGAATTAAAAACATCAAAAGGACCATCTGAGCGCAACATTGGAAGTATTCACTTCCCTTTCCAATGGAGACACTCAGAGGGTCACAAAGGCAAAATCTCGAAACCGCAAAACCGTCACAAAA
>JBCCRW010000391.1:0-5023 GCA_039201055.1 Planctomycetota bacterium
CTTGCCATTCGCGTGCTTGCCATCGCCCATCAATGTCGACGGACACGGCCCGGATCGACCAGCCATGCGCCTTGGCGATGTCCACCATGTCGGGGATCGTGATCGACGTCATCAAGATTTCGTCGCTGGGTTGCGGCGGGCCCAGGGCTTGCAAGTAGGCGTCCCAGGCGCTCCGCACGGACCAGGCAATCAGGGCGTCGCCGCGACCCCACGCCGCCACCACATCACGCTCATCGACGGCGGGCAGCGGAAGCACAGTGCACAACAAACCGTGCAGCACATCGGTCGGGCTTAAATCGATGGTCAGGCGAGGCCACATCGACCCAGTTTAGCATCGCGTTCCAAAGTAACTTGCCTCGAAGTAGCTCGCCTCAAAGTAGCTCGCCTCTCCGAGGCGAATCCCACTCGCTTGAGTGCCGAAGGCACCGCATTTCAATGCAGAACACGGCATTCAGCAGCCCGTTCCTGCCATCGCTTCGCGATTGACGTGCGAGCAAAGCGACCTTCCAGCAGTCCTGCCTCGCCGAGCCGAATCCCACACAACGCTCAATATCGATCGAACGCTTGGCCGTCGTCAAAGGGACGTGCGATGTACGGTCGATCGAATCGAAAACGTTCTCGCAATCGTTCGTGGATCGATTGATCGCCCCACACCAAGTACACCAGCAAGAACAGCTTGGCGTAGGCGGAAAGATTTGCCAGCGCATTGTTGCCGAAGAATTTCAGCGCCGTTCCAAAGGATCGCTTCAGTCGCGCGTTCCGCATATCAATCGACCAAATTTCGTCCATCACCAAGTGCGTCATAAAGCCGACAAAAACGGCGAAGCTTTTGAAGATGCGAACCGATTCGATCGGACATGGCATCACCAAATACGCGGCCAATCCCGCGCTGGCGGCCGCCGGTAGCGAGTGCCACATGCCCCGATGCACGGTATAGCGTTTGAAAAATTCAACCGCGATGAATCGGATCGCGATGTAGACGGCGAACGCGCCCAACGCCATCGCTTCGTGTGACATGCCCAAGTCTTGGAAACGATCGATCATCAACATGGGCGCGATCGCCGCGACAAACATGCTGGTTTCGCGCAGCGGCACCCCTGAATCGCTGTCCAGGTCCGGCAGCATTCCCGAAACGCTACACAGCGCCGCCGCCAACAAGCCCGTTTCGATCGACATCCCCTGAGTCGACACGCCCCAATACGCGTAGCCGGCTCCGACCATCGTGCTACCGGTAATGTGCGACTTGAAGTCGGCCACGTGGCGATTGTCGGGCGGGTTCGTCAGGACAGAAACGGTTTCTCCAGACGGGCTAACACATCGACCGGTTGCGACGCCAGAGCAACCGGATTTTTGATCTGGACGATGCCCGTGGGGTTTTGATACCGCTACGCCATGCAGATTTACGACATCGTCATGTTGGCGGTCTTGGTGGCGGCAACCGTGTTTGGCGGCATCAAGGGATTCGCTTGGCAACTCGCGTCGATCACTTCGATCGTGGGCAGCTATTTTGTTGCCTATCGGTTTCGCGACACGCTGGCGGCCCGCATTGACGCCGACCCGCCATGGGATCGTTTCCTGGCGATGTTGATTTTGTTCGTCGCTTGCTCGTTGACCGTGTGGGTCATCTTCCGGATGTTCACCGGCGCGATTGATCGATTGAAGCTGCACGAATTCGATCATCACGTTGGTGCCGTGTTCGGGCTGCTCAAGGGCGGCCTGTATTGCATCCTGGCGACGCTGTTCGCGGTCACGCTGTGCGGCGAATCGGTCCGCGAATCGGTGCTCGCCAGCCGATCGGGAACGACGATCACGCAGTGGCTTTCCAAAAGCGAATCGGTCGTGCCGCCGGAAGTCTTGGCGTTTGTGCAGCCGTATCTGGATCGCGTGCCTGACCCGAACGCGTTACCGGGTTTGCCGCCGGAATCCTTGCCCGCGGCTAGCGATTTGCGACCACCCATGATTGCCGAAGGGAATCGCCAAAAACGAAGGTAGCCGTCGTTCGCCAGAACGCGGACGAGAACTGGGGTAGCCGTCGTTCGCCAGAACGCGGACGAGTTCGGGATTACCGGATTTCCCACGTCTCAGCGACCCCGAATACAACATAAGGGGCATTATCGGACGTTGCGGAAGTGGCTCAAATGCCCGGTTTTTGGGGGCTGCTGAACGGCTTGCCGATGAGCCGTGACTGGAGCTTCAAGCGACGGGCCGGGTACCGAGCGCGCGGTCTTGTGGATTCGTGGTACCCGTGGATTCGCTTACAGCTCGGCCAGCGGCTCACTTGCTCGGCACCGAGCCGAATACGCGTTTGCGGATGCGTTCGCGATGCTCTAAAAACCGCTCGGACAAATCGGGTGATGCTTCCTGCGATTCGATCCAACGAACTTCCAAGCTTCCAAACGGTGCTTGAATCTTTTCGCGTTCCACCTTCACCTCGGCGGGCGTCAAATACTCATTCAAACCCGCAACGATCTCAACGCGTTTCAAATGCGGCAGCGTTTTCAGTTCCGCGATCGTGGGTGCATCGGGAACACCAAAAAATCGAATCGACTCCAATTGCGTCAACACTTCGAACCCCGCTGGCTCTCCAGGTGGCCGCGAGGCGGCGGGGATTTGCAGATGACGCAGTTGCGGCACCGAACGAAGAAAGCTCAGCGAATCGATCTTTGTTCTGGAATCCAAATACAAACGCTTCAGTTTTGAAAAAGGTTTCAAATCGATTGGCGGTTCCACCGACCCGCTGTAGTACCCAAGTCCCACGACGCCGTCGCGATCCAAACGCAGTGTTTCCAATTCGCCCAAATGTTCAAAATGGGACAACAGCGGACGTTGATTCGGAACCCAAAGGTGGGTGATCGCGTTGTCGGAATTGCGACCGTAAACCCAATTGCCGTCGTTTTCCTGATCGCCCAGGTCGACGGTCAGCATGTATCGATCCTCGCCCCATTGAAGTGTTTGGGGAAACGCAAAGACCATGTCCCAAAATGGAAGATCCTCACGCCCTTCGGAGTTGATGTCGATTCCCAGCTGGGCAAATTCCAAGATCATCTCGCGATCGGGTGACAAATCGATTTGTCCAAAGTACAGCTCACCGGCCGGTTTGCCCCCAAGTGCTTCTAAGCCGCCGGCGGGCACTTGATCCACGGACACGATGAAAACATCCATGCGGCGACTGACATCCACGGCGGCCTTCCAGTCCTCCATCGACAGGGGGAGGTCCAAGGTGATCCGGGACGCGTTGTCCATCGCGTAGTCAGACAACAGACCGGCGAGACCGTCGAGCGGTTGGTCGGAAACGACGGTGATTCGAACGGCGCCATTCGCATTTCCTTTGCCCGTACTTTTCGACGCATCGTCCAGTTCTCCGCTGCCCACGCGTCGCACGTTGAACAGCCGCACCGCGCCAGCCGCTGGAGAAAGGTCTCGCATTTGCTGGGCCGAGACCTCGCCGCCGACCAGATCAACGCCCCATAGTTGTTTCTTGTTCAAGCTCGCCGTCTCGATTCCCGGTCGTAGATTGGCAATTTTCAGTCTGACGTATCGCCTTCCCATTCGCTCGGATAACGCCTTCAAGCATCGCGGATCGGTTCGTTCATCAATCGTGACGAAGGCGGCCCCAACGGAGTCGCCCCCGCAATATCGAATTGAATCATCGCTGGCCGCTTGCAGCTTGCGTGAATACGCGGCGGCACTTTCGGCTTCGAACAAGACGTCCCAAGGATCGCCGCGATTGGCTACCGCCGAAACCACCAATGAATACACGTCATAGCGACTAGCAACATGCCGTGTCGCCAACGCCATCCCGATCAAGAGTGCGATGGTCCAGACCGACATCCAAGGACTTCGATGGGCGGCCGAAACCCATCCAAAACGCCACGCGGCAACGCCGACAAGGATCGAAACCCATACGGTCGCTGCGGCAAGCAGGTCCTCCATCGTCTTTGCCGAATCAACTTGTGATGCAGCCAGCGCCGACAGCAAGAATGCAAAAAGCAGTCGCGTTCCAACAAAGACGACCGCCCTGCCCCACCCCGTTTTTGATAGCTGGTGACCCATTTTCAAGATCAACACGACGACCATCACGATGGTGATTCCGACCAGACCCCGAATCGCAAGCGAGTGAAACAGGCCGGGCGATCCAAGCATGTTCCGAATCACGGTCGCGGGAAGCCCGATAGCCAGCAGGCCGATCAAAACGCGCTGCCGGTGCTTTGCGGCCAAATCAAACACGTCGGCCCCAAATTTCAGCAACGAGAATCCCTGTTGATTCGGGGAATCCTGTTTTGAATAAGGTCCGTCAGCATCGTCGGCGGTCGGCCGCCGCTTGGATTGTCTTAAGCGGAAAACGCAGACGGCTATCCACGCGACCGCGGCCAGACACGTCGCGACGCCCCACGGCGACGCGATGGCATTTGCGTCGCCGGCCGACGAAGTTTCTGCGGTGTCAAAGAATTTATCGGTATCGAAGATCAATGGCCCACGAGCCGGCCAAATCGGTTGGGCGAGATACAAGAACCAAAATACGCCGATTGCCGTGATGGCGGCGACGCGAAAGCGAACCCTGACCGGACGCATGCACTCGGCCAGCGTCATGCCAACCAACATTGCCAAGGTCAAAAGCATCGGGACGTTGACCAGCGTCTTCGCCTCAAAGCGGACAGGACGGTTCGGGCCAATCAATCCGGCGGCAATGCACAGGCATGCTCCAAAAAATGTTGCGATGATCCAAGCGTCCAGAGGCGCGGGAACCAAAAACCGGAACATCGATTTGCGTTGATTAGACATCGTACCGAGGCGAAGGTCACTGGTGTTGATCGGATCAGCATAGCCCGTGAGCGGCGAGGCGCTAGCCGCCGGTACCAGTCAACGTCGAGGCGCCACCCGCTGGTAACGGCGCCGGAAACCGACGGCTAGCGGGCTGTCGGTTTAGTGCATCCATAACATGAGGGGGCGGTGCACCGTTCGCTTGAGTTGAAAGGTTTGGTATTCTCCGGACTGACGATCGCGACGCAGGAAACAACCCACC
>JBCCRW010000392.1:0-5018 GCA_039201055.1 Planctomycetota bacterium
CACCCTCCCCCCCTTCCCCCGCCCCTATTCCCACCCCCCCCACACTACTCCCCCCCTACCTTTGTCGCCCCCCCTAAGCCTTACACCCTCCCGGCCCTCGGGTGCCGCTCGCCCCAAAGGCCACGATGCTCGGTTTTATTCAAATTGGCCATCAAGCAATCGTCAGTTTCGAAGTTTCGAAGCGTCGGCAGCGGTTCACCGGACTTGCGTCCGGGGCCACCAACGGCCATCGCGTCGCGATTGACGTGCGACAAAGAGACTTCAAAGAGCTCCATGGACTCGCGGCCACGGCGACAACATGTCACCACTTCATAGCTGGCAGTTTGACTCGATGTTAGCCATCATCGTGAGCGATGAAGCCAATTTGGTCCGTAGGCGTCTGCTCAAACAAACGGCTTTTCAGCTTGCCGCCTGCGTCGCGGGACCGAATTCCAATTCGGCCATATGAGCCGCCAAGCGTTCGACCGTGTAGCGAATTTGCTTTTCGCTGTGGTCGCAGGTCAAAAAGAAACGCAGCCGTGCGGCCGATTCGTCGACCGCCGGATACAAGATCGGCTGCACATTGATCCCGTCGGATTTCAAGCGATTCGATAAACGCAGCGCGACCATCGAATTGCCCGTGATCACGGGCACCACGGGAGTTCCCTCGCTGTCGCCGGTGTCCATCCCCGCCGCCTTGCACAAGTCTAGGAACAACTTGCTACGCTCGCGCAATCGCTGCACCCGATCCGGTTCGTCGTCCAGCGTATCGATCGCCGCGAGCGCCGCGGCAACCTGGGCGGGCGGCATGCCGACACTGAATACAAAGCCCGGCGCGGTGTAGCGCAGCAATTCGATCAATTCACGGCTGCTGGCGATGTAGCCGCCGCACGAAGCCGCCGATTTGCTGAGCGTTCCCATCCACAGGTCGACTTCCGAAGCATCGATGCCGTAGTGTTCGGCCATCCCACGCCCTGTTTTGCCCATCGTGCCAAAGCTGTGCGCTTCGTCGACCATCAATATCGCGCCGTGACGCTTTTTGACTTCGATGAACTTGGGAACGTCGCTGTAATCCCCGTCCATGCTGTAAACGCCCTCGACACAAATCAACACTCGGCGGTACCGCGACCGGTTTTCCGCCAGGATGCGATCCAGGGCTTCCGAATCATTGTGCGGGAACGGGCGTCGCTTTGCACCGGAGAGCAATGCGCCCTGGACGATGCTGTTGTGCGCCAGCGAATCGTGCAGGATCAAATCCTCGGGGCCCATCAGATGGCCGATCGTGGTTTCGTTGGTGGCATGTCCGCCGACCATCAGGATCGCGTCCTCCGTGCCGACCCATTTGGCGATTCGCTTTTCCAATTGCCCGTGGATGGGCTTTTCGCCGCTGACCAAACGGCTCGCCGAAACGCTGGTGCCATACACCCGCACCGCGTCGGCTGCCGCCGCAGTGACCGCGGGATGACCGCTCAGGCCCAAATAGTTGTAGCTCGCAAAGCTAATCAACTCCTGGCCGTCGATCACGGTGGTGTCGTTAACGATGGATTCGTGAACGGTGAAGTATGGGTTGGGCACGCCGGTCATCAGCATTTGCCGCATGGTCGCCTTGAGCCGTTTGTATTCGGCGAAATCGGTGACCGAGGTTTCTTGCTGGACTTCGATGACCGGTCGGGGCAGGTCGACGGTCGGTTCGGTGTCCGGGTCCGGCTCGGCCGAACCACTCAGCAGTGCCAGCGCGCGGGCCTCGCCACCGGGCGGCAAATAGCGGTCAATCGCCAGGGCCGTTTGCCCGACCGTTTCGATTTCGTCGAGCACCTGTTCGGGGAAGCGGCCACCGAAAGTCCGTTCGAGTTTCCGGGCAATTTCCAGCCGTTCCAAACTGTCCAGGCCCAGGTCCAGGACAATATTGGTATCCACATCCAAGCTGCGAGCACGTTCGCCGGCGACGCTGCGAATCGTCAACTGGATCGCGTCGACGATCGCCGGATTCAGCTCCGACGCATCGACTTGTCCGGTTCGTCCGCCCGCCGCCGCGGCCTGCATCATCGGTGCCGAATCGGCAAAACGCAGCCCGCCGGCCTGGTCCTCTTCCCAGCGAACCCACTTGGCGATCAATTTCAAATCGCCATCGCGGACCGCGTGCAAACACGCGTGCCGCTGGATCTTTCCGCTGCTGGTCTTGGGGATGCTGCTGTTGCGAACCAGGTACACCGCATCGGGTGGCAATTCATGTTCGGCGGTGATGGCCCGGCGAATCGCTTGGATGTGGCGATCCCAATCCTGGTCGCGAAGGCGAATCGTTTCGGCAACGATGACCAATTGCTCGCGTCCCTCGTGTTCCATCGCGACCGCGCCGACGGCACCGGCCTGGACAATGTCGCTGCAGGTTTCGACCGTTTCTTCGATGTCCTGCGGATACCGATTGACGCCGCGGACGATAATCATGTCCTTCAAGCGGCCGCTGACGTAAAGCTGACCCTCGTGCAGGAACCCCAAATCGCCGGTCCGCAAAAACGGCCCCCTGCCGTCGGCCGTCGAAGCGCCAAAGGTCCGCTGTGTGGCGTCGTCGCGACGATAATACCCGTGTCCCACCGCCGGACTCTGTACCCAGATTTCGCCGATCCGTTTGCCCGACAACGGTGTGGCGGAATCCGGGTCGACAATCAACACGGTTTCCCCGTCCAGGACTTCGCCGCAGCCGACCAATTCCCGGGCGTGCTCATGATCCGGTGCAACGGGCTGGACGACCTTTTCGTCCAACCGTTTGCCGTCGAAAGATCGCGTGATCGGACGCGGATCGGGTGGCCCGGCAGTGACCAACAAAGTCGTTTCGGCCATGCCGTAACACGGCAGCGCGGAAGAACGACGAAAGCCAAACCTTTCAAAACGATTGGCAAACGCGGTCAACGTGGATGGGCGAATCGGTTCGGCGCCATTGAAGGCGATGTCCCAAGTCGATAGCTCGATGCCCCGCATTTCCCGATCGGAAATCTTGTCCACGCACAACTGGTACGAAAAATTGGGGCCGCCGGAAACCGTGACGCCGTATTTCGAAATCCCCTGCAACCAACGCACCGGCCGCTGCAAAAACGTCATCGGACTGGTCAGCACATTTTTGCAGCCGATGTACAACGGCATTTTGACTCCGCCGACCAAGCCCATGTCGTGGTAGGTCGGTAACCAACTGAGCCCAACGGTTTTGTTGGACGGTCGGAAACCTTGCAAAATCAATTCGCTGTTGGCGATCAGGTTGCGGTGCGACAACATCACGCCCTTGGGCGAACCGGTTGATCCCGACGTGTATTGCAGCACGGCCAGCGTGTCGCCGTTGATTTTGGGACGACGCCAGGAAGCCAGATCGCGAGTGGCCGGATCGTCAGTGGCCAACAATTGGACCCCGATCAAATCGTCGTGTTCCCGAGCGCCCTGCAATTGTTCAACAACCGAACGGGTCGACAAAGCCCAGCGGGCGTTGGCGTCGACCACGATCGAGCGAATCCGCGAGGCCTTCCGATTGCGACGCGGCGGGAACGCGGGTACCGCAATCGCGCCGGCGGCCTGGCACGCGAACAAGCCGACGACAAAATCCAATCCGGGCGGATACACCAACAGCACACGGTCGCCGGCGCGAATGCGACAACGATCCTGCATGTAGCCGGCCAACCCGCAAGCCTCAGCCCACAGCTGGGCGTAGCTGTATTTCAGCTCCAGCGATTCAAAGTCGGAAAAAATGAACGCGTCCGACTGGCCACGAACATTGGCCCAATGCTCCAGCACCGAAACGAAGTCGGTCCGCGGCGGAACCTGGTCGCCAAAGTAGGCGTCCAGATCAATCTTGGCGTTCAAGTTAGCGACAGCGGGTTCCAATGACACGTGATTGTTGATGCAGTCGACAAGTCCCTCGCCGCTAGCAAGCCACCGGCCGAGGAGGATAAATTGGATCGATCAGGATAACGGAACCGAGTTTTCGATAAATACGTCCAAGCAAACGCACCCCGGCCAATCCTATGAATCGCAAAAACGAGTCGGGAAACCGAACCACCGCCGGCCACCCAACGACAAGCCAAACCGCGTCGGGCGACCGTCAGTCACCGAAAAGCGTTTCCCAAGCGGCTCGGACTTTCCAAGGCCAGGCACCTCAATTGATCGATCTTGTGGTCGATCGAATGGACCCGGCGGGCAACATTTTACTAGGAATCACCCTCGCGGACGCCGAAAAAGCGGTTCGCGAGGGTGATGTCGATGCGGTCCGCAAAATTCGCGGACAATTCGCGATTTGCCAAGTTGCGGGCAAAACCGTGCGGATGGCCCGTTCGATCGGACGCCCGATGCGGTATTTCTTGGCCAAGCGGACCGAGGGCCCGGCGCTGATCATCGCCGAACGCATCGACGAAATCGCCCAACAATTGGCCGCCGAAAAGTTGCTGGACCAATTTGACCCCCGCTACACACGCATGGTGCCGGCCCATCACCTGCTGGAATTGCAATTGGTCGGCTGTCCCGACCCCAACCCCTCGCTGCAGCGTTTTTTCGCGCCGCTACCCAACCGTCTGCCCGCCGACATCGATGCCATCGGCAAGCAAGACATCGAAAAATTGGCCGAAGTCTGCGACGCGTTCCTGGAAACGATCCCCGAAAACGATCCGATTGGAATCCCCTTTAGCGGGGGCATCGACAGCGGCAGCGTGCTGTTGGTGGTCGATTTTTTGATGCGTCGACGCGGCCAATCGCCCGCGCGGCTCAAGGCGTTCACCCTGGGCGTGACCGGTTCCGACCACGACGACCAAGCCGCCGACATCGCCCAGGCGCGGGAATTCCTCCGGTGCACCGGTCACGAGATGATGCTTGAACCCATCACGGTGCGTGCCGACGACGTGTCGTGGCAACACGCGGTTCGCTTGATCGAAGATTACAAGCCGCTGGATGTCCAGTCGGCGACCATGGCGGTCGCGCTGCTCAAGGCGATCCGACGCCGCTATCCCGATTGGAAGTATTTAATCGACGGCGACGGTGGCGATGAAAACTTGAAGGATTATCCC
>JBCCRW010000393.1:0-5007 GCA_039201055.1 Planctomycetota bacterium
ATGTGGGCACTGATGCCGATGTTACGGACGTTTTCCAGTTTCATGGGTGTGTGGCCAAATGGGCCTGTGTCAGAAGGGGCGCCGAGATTGGCAAGTCTGCCACAGGTGAGGATTTTCCCGCGAATCGCGGGAATATGGCAGGGAAATTGCCTCCCGGAAAGGGCAAATATGGAAACGAGAATTCCGCTTCGTGAGGGCTGAACCGATCCATGGCCAGCAATTGGGCTTGCCAAGGTCGGCAATTGGGCTTGCCAAGGTCGGCAATTGGGCTTGTCCGTCCGGCCGGACGCTCCCATACTCCTAGGCCCGAAATCCATCCTCGCCCCCTTTAGGGGCCAGTCGGATTCGGTGATTCCCAACGAGATTTCGGCAATTTCTTGCGAGATTCGTTGCGAAATCCGCTCGGCACGAGCGGAAATGGCGAGCCGACAAAACGCTTTTGTCGGCCGTACAGACCACTCGCCTCACCTATGGAAGCACCATGCCTCGACCCATGAACAACCGCAGCCGGGCACGCAAACGCACCCGAGCCCGCGCCCGCACGAAGAAAAAGGATCCCATCTTCGTCGATGGCCAACGCCCGCGTCCGATGTATGTCGATTACAAAGACATCGAATTGCTGCAGCAAATGGTCAATCGTCAGGGCCGCATCAGCGGACGCCGCAAGACCGGCTGCACGGCAGCCAGCCAGCATGCCGTCACCGCGGCCGTCAAGCGGGCCCGGTTTATGGCACTGCTGCCCTACGTGGGCGAATAGCCCACGTTTTGCACGGCACTGTTCGGCACGTCACTCAGCGGATTAGGGCGTTCTCCATTGGACCAATCTCCTTTTCGGGTGCGGCGGCGAGTCGAATTCAGGGACACCGATGCGGCGGGGATTGTTCACTTCTCGGCATTTTTTCCGATGCTCGAGGCCGCTGAGCACGAATTCCTCCGGAATCGAGGCATTTCAGTCCTGCCCCGAAAGCCGCAGACAACCGGCGATCAGCCGATTGGAGATCAACCGGCTGGCGATCAGCCAACTGGAAATCAGCAACCTGAAAATTCGCAAGCTGGTGGATCGCCGCGAGCCGAAGCCCCGGCCGTGCCCCAAGTCACCTGGCCGCGTGTTTCGGCCACCTGCGACTATCATCAAGCTGCTCGCTTCGAAGATTGGCTGGACATTGATGTCTCCGTCGAAAAGCTCGGAAACTCTTCGGTGACGTATCTGTTCCAGGTGCATCGTGGCGACGTGGCGATTGCCACCGGCCGAATTGTCGCCGTTTGTTGCCGCCTTGATCACGGCCATTTGGAGAAGTGCGAGATCCCAGCGGAACTGCGGGCACGATTGAGCGATCCCGAGCGTTAATAAAACGATCCCAGGTGTTAAACGCATGGTTTCTTGGGGCCTCGGCTGCTCCAGGCCGGCGGCGTATTCCCTCCTCAGGCAGCACTTCACTTCCTCAGGCAGCATTTCATGGCGTTGCGACTCGGTCACAGGCATTCGCTCTTTCACGCCGTCGCCGCCGGTCTCTTCTGTGTCCTTTGTGCCGCCGCGAACACTGCCGGCGGCCAAGAGTTCCGAAGCGCCGAAACGTTGGCCAAGTCCTTGCGTGGGGATCTGAACACGGCCGCACAGCAATACAAATCGGGCCAGAAGGCCGCAGCGGCGAAGGCCACACGTGAAATCATCGAAAAGTTGGTGACCTTTCGAACCCAAAACCCGGACGTTTGGCTCGAAGATTCCAACCCGACACTCGTGCTGCTGCGACGCTTGCACGCCCGACTACAGGTCGAAGGCGAAATACTGCCACCGCTGCGTCTGGTACCACGCGTTGCGTCTACCACGCCAACCGAGCGTTCGCTGACGAATGAATCTGCGTTGACCAAATCCGAAACCAGCAGCACAGGCGTGTCTTTTGTTCGCACGGTCGCGCCCATTTTGGATCGCCACTGTGGTGGCTGTCATGTTCGCAGCGGCAAAGGCGGTTTCCGCATGCGGAACTTTGCCGAATTGATGCGTGGTCCAAGCGAAGGCGTCGTCGTCTTTGCCGGTGACCCCATCGGCAGCCGCTTGATCGAGACGATCGAGACCGGCGACATGCCGCGCGGCGGTGGACGTGTCCCCGCCGACGAATTGCAAACCTTGAAAGATTGGGTTTCTCAGGGAGCCAAATTTGATGGCGATGACCCGGCAACCGCGTTGCCGATTCTGGCAGCCGCCAAACCGCCCGCCGCAACACCGCGGCCCCCGCTTGATCCAAAGTCAACGCCGAAACCAGCACCGAAACCAACAACCGCCAGCTCCGGTTCACTCGTTAGTTTTTCAAGTCAGGTCGCTCCGATCCTGGCCGAAAATTGCAACGGCTGTCATTTGGAAACCGGCAACGTCCGCGGCGGCTTGAATATGAATACCTTTGCCGCGCTGGTGCGCGGTGGCGACAGCGGCGAAGCCTTCACCGCCGGCAACGGTGACGCCAGCCTGTTGGTTCGCAAACTACGCGGCATGGAAGGCGCCCGCATGCCCGGTGGCGGTCGTCCCGCGATTCCCGAAGACCAAATTCAGCTGATTTCCAACTGGATTGACCAGGGGGCAAAGTTCGACGGCGATGACACTGCCGGGAACCTGACCACGATCGCCAAGATGGCGTGGGTCAACCAGGCGTCGCCGGCCGAGGTGTCCGCGCGGCGCAAAGCGATGTCCGAATCCCACCTGATGCTGACCTTGGGCGCCGGCACGCGTTTTGAATCGCTACAGACCGAGCACTTTTTATTACTTGGTGCGACGTCACCGGCGACGCTGCAGGCGGTCGCCGAAGTCGCCGAATCGTTCGTGCCCCAAGCCAAAAAATTGGTTCCCGGTGAATCCGGCGAAGGCTATTTCAATGGGCGGGCGACCATCTTTGTTTGGGAAAAACGCTACGACTACTCGGAATTCGCCAAAATGGTCGAACAACGCTCGGTGCCGCGGACGTGGACCCAGCATTGGCGAAACACGGGTCTGGAAAGCTACCTCTCGCTGGTCGTCTCGCCGCGCGATGACGCTTCGGTCATCGGCAATCGCCTGCGTTCGCCTTTGTATTCGTTGGCGGTGTCGACGCGAGGCGAAGTCCCCCGCTGGTTGGCCGAAGGCGTCGGCACGGCGGCCTCCTTCCGCAGCTTGAAAGACAAGACGCGGCGACGCGAAATTGAAACCGGCACCCGCGCCGCTTGGGCGGCCATGCCCAGTGCCAAGGCATTCTTTGACGGCAAGATGTCGCCGGAGGAAAGTGATTTTGTCGGTGCCGCAATTGCTTCGGCCCTGGTAGCCCCAAAATCGCGACGACAATTCGACAAGATGTTCCGCGACATTCGTGCGGGCAACGCTTTTGAAGACGCGTTTATCAATGCCTATTCGTTGTCGCCCGAAGACTTTGTCACGCGTCTGCGTGGACAATGAAGCCGCTGCCCTATCGGCTACTTGATTTCGGTGAAGGCCGGAAACTGGAAGCGATCGGCGATTATCGAATCGTCCGTCCCTCGCCGGCCGCACGCGACGCCCGCCGCAGCGACGCCTGGAACGACATTGACGCCGAATTCGACGACATCGATCGTGTCTGGAAATTCAACCGTCGCTGGCCTGCTGACCTTCGCGTCGATTGCGGCGATTTTCACATGCCCGCATCTCCCACGCCATTTGGCCACATTGGTTTGTTTCCCGAACAGCGACAACGCTGGCGGGAACTCGTTTCCAGGCATCCGCTTGCACCGGAGTCGGCGGCGCTCAATTTGTTTGCCTACACCGGCGCGGCGACCATCGCCTTGGCAAAAGGCGGCTACCGCGTCGTTCATGTTGACGCGGCCCGACCCAACGTGGCCGCTGCGCGTGCGGCGGCGAAGCAAAATGGATTGTCCGAACACCCCATCCGCTGGCTGGTCGACGACGCCGTCAAATTTGTCGCCCGTGAAACCCGGCGCGGCAATCGCTACGAGGTGCTGGTACTGGACCCGCCCGCCTACGGTCACGGTCCCGCGGGCAAGGCTTGGCGGCTCGAGCGGGATTTGTGGCCACTGCTGGACGCTTCGCTCTCATTACTGTCGATGCCCGGCGGAATCCTGGTCTCCGGCCATTCCGCCGACATGGACCACCGGGACCTGCGGCGTTGGTTCGAAAAAAACGGCCCCAAAATTCGCCCCGAGATTCCTTGGACAGACGCCTGTTATGATGGACGGCGGTTAAGAATTCCCTGCGTCGATGGACGTCACTTGGATGCGGGGTACTCGCTTTTTTTGCATCTTCGCGATTCCTAGCAAACTCAGCCGTCGCCAACCGGCCAGCCCGCCGCATGCCCGTTACTCCCGATCACGAACATCGACTTGCACCGGAAACACGTGTGCAAACCCTGGTCGATTGGTTTGCAAAGCGGGACGGTGTGCTGGTCGCCTTTTCCGGTGGCGTTGACAGTAGCGTGGTCGCGGCGGCGGCCTTTCATGCACTCGGCAATCGAGCCGTCGCCTGCACCGCCATTTCGCCATCGGTGCCGGCCTGGCAGCGGGACCAGGCAAGACAAATCGCCCTCGAAATTGGGATCGACCACCGCGAATTTGAAACCCGCGAAGCGGTGCTCGATGCCTACGTTCGAAATGATTCGCGGCGATGCTTTCATTGCAAACAAACGCTCTATCAAGCCATCAAGGTCATCCGTGATCAGTCGAACTTGGGTGGTCGATCGTGGTGCTTGGTTTCGGGAACCAACGCCGATGACCTGGGCGATCATCGGCCGGGCATCCAGGCCGGCAGAATGGCCGGTGTCGAAACGCCGCTTGCCGATCTCGCTTGGAACAAGTCACACGTCCGCGCCGCCGCGATGGCCCTGGGCCTATCCAACGCCATGCTGCCCGCATCGCCCTGTTTGGCATCCCGCATCGCCTACGGCACCGAAGTCACGCCCCGGCGACTTCAGCGTATCGAGTTCGCTGAAAAGCTGCTGCGTGAGGCCGGCTACGACATCGTGCGCGTTCGGCTGCGGGAGCGCGATAGCTTCGATC
>JBCCRW010000394.1:0-4985 GCA_039201055.1 Planctomycetota bacterium
ATCAGGTTCAGTTACCTGTGGAGTCGCTTGAAGCTCCGCCAGCGGCTCACCAGCTGGACGTTACATAGGATGGGCCGCGACAGAAACCAGGGCTGTCAAACCGCCAACACCCCGAGTCATTAGTCGCCGGTATCCAGTGAGCGGCGAGGCATTAGCCGCCGGTCTCGGCACCGGAAACCGACGCCTAAGCCGGCGAATCACCAAAATGGTACGACCAACAAACCGTTTGTTGTCCCGGCTGCTGCGACTGAAGCTCCGGTTCAAATCCATGTTCGCCATTTCTGCCATGTTCATCGGTCCCTGACCAAACACGAGTCCCGCCGGCGGCGCGGGGCCACTGGGGCACCCAGCGATCGTCGCCGTGATCGACCAGGATTCGGTATCGCGTCCCCAAATACTGCGGTGCCTCGGTCGTTCGACACGCCCATTCGATGTTCAACGCCACGGAATTTTGTTGAGCATCCATGACCTGCGACACGCTTAACGACCAATGACCGGTGCCGGCACCGCCGACACCCAGAATCGCTTCGCCGGATCCGATGGGTTCTTTGGAAAGCTGTTGGATTGGCGGCGAAGGTGGCCATGCCGGGTCGCCGCCGTCGTCGTCGATGGTTTCGGCGATGCACTGATCGCCCACGCAAAGACGGTGTCGAAAACGATCGCCCGCTTGGAAGAATTCGATCCGCCACGGGCCGGCCGCCAACACGATGGGCGGACTTGCGTCGTCCCGCGTCAAGTTGCGGGAACCTCGGTACCCAAAAACTTCGCCAATAACGCAAGACCATCGGACTGGCTTTTTTCCGGATGGAACTGCGTCGCGAAAATGTTGTCTTTGTAAATCGCGGCGGTGAACGTTTGGCCGTAGTCGCAACGCAGTGCATCGACGGACGGATCCTCGGGAACCACGTAGTGCGAATGCACAAAATAAAAATGGGTCTCGGGGCGGATGTCCTGGACGAAGGGGCAATCGCCGTGAGCGGTCACCCGGTTCCAACCCATGTGCGGCACCTTGCGGTCGCCGCGAGATTCAAATTGCACACATCGGCCGGGGATGATGCCCAAACCTTGGTGGCGGCCACCTTCATCACTTTCGTCGAACAACAACTGCAGCCCCAGGCAGATTCCCAGCAGCGGGCGGCCCGAGGCGACATAGTCGCCGATGACGTCGACCCAGCCGCGATCACGAAGTTCGCGCATCGCGTCGCCAAAGGCACCGACGCCGGGCAAGATCAAACGCTCGGCCGATTCCGCATCCCGCGGATCACTGCTGATCTTCGCTTGGCCACCGACCTTTTCGATCGCCTTTTGGACACTGCGCAGATTGCCCATCTGGTAATCAATGATCACCGTCGTCATGGGGAATCTCCGGTCGATTCGTTCGCACTTCCGTTTGGCGGTTCGCCCCCGCCGGATGGCTTATCGCCGGATGGTTCATCGCTGGAATCGGCCACATCATCCGCGTCCTGGCTGGCGTCCTTTTCTTCCGGTGGCGTGCGGACGACCGCGACCAGCGAATCGCCATCGTCGACATTCATGATGCGAACGCCCTGCGTATTGCGGCCGATGACGCTGATGTCCTTGCACGCGATCCGCTGGATCTTGCCCTTGGCGGTCATCATAAAAATCTCGTCCTCGTCGGTCACTCGAGCGATGCCGATGACCTTGCCATTTCGCTCGCTGGTGCGAATGTCGCGTAGCCCCTTACCGCCGCGTTTTTGGGTTCGGTAGCGAGCCGATGAGGAAACCCCATCACCGTTGTCGGAATCGCCACCGTCGGAATCACCGCCAACGTCACCCGAATCGCCATCACCGCCGATGGTGTCGGCATTGGGACCGAATTGTGTTCGTTTGCCGTAGCCGTTTTCGCACACTGTCAGCAGGGTGGCTTCGGCGTCCGCGACGACCATCCCCACGACGACATCGTCGCCTTGCAAGGAAATGCCTTTGACACCCGAAGTGTTTCGGCCCATCGGACGGGCATCCGATTCGCGGAAGCGGATCGCCATGCCGGCCGAGGTGACCAGGATGACTTCATCGCCGGGGCCGACCAGCGCCGCGTCGACCAATTCGTCGTCTTCACGCAACTTGATCGCGATGATGCCACCGCGTTTGGGGCGACTGTATTGCTCCAGTGGCGTTTTCTTGACCAATCCGCGGCGGGTGGCCATGACGACCGTGTAGCCCTCCATGTCAAAATCGCGAACCACCAAGCACTCGGCGATTTTCTCATTCGGCTCGAGCGCCAGCAGATTCACGATTGCACGACCCTTCGCATCGCGAGCCAGTTGTGGCAAATCATAAACCTTTTGCCAGCGTACCTTGCCCGTTGTGGTCAAGAACAACAGGTATGCGTGCGTGCTGGCGACGAACAAATGTTCGATCGGATCTTCGTCGTCGGTCTTGGCCCCCTTGAGACCCTTGCCGCCACGACGCTGCGTGTTGTAGATGCTCGACGGCGTTCGCTTGATGTATCCCTGGTGGCTGATCGAAACGACCATCGTTTCTTCGGTGATCAGGTCTTCCAGGTCGATATTGCCAAGTTCCTCGTGACTGATTTCGGTCCGTCGCGTATCGCCAAAGCGACGTTTGACGTCCTCCAGATCGTCCTTGATCATCTGGTTGATTCGCGCCGGATCGCCCAAGATATCCAGGTAATCGTTGATTTCGGCAAGCAGATTTTTGTGTTCTTCGGACAGCTTCTCCTGCTCCAGACCGACCAATTGGCTTAGTCGCATCCGCAGGATTTCGTCGGTCTGAACACTGGTCAGCGGGTAGCTATCGGCGACGCCCCGCTCGGTTTGAAATTGGGCGAAACCGTCGTCACCAAGTGCTCGCTGCAACATCGACGCGGGGCACTCGATGCCCATCAAACGCTGTTTGGCTTCGGGCTGCGTGCGGCTTTCGCGAATCACGCGGATGATTTCGTCAATATTCGCCAATGCCAGCAGCAAACCTTCGACGGTGTGCTTGCGACGGCGGGCGCGGTTGAGCAGAAACTGGGTGCGGCGACGAATGACGGAAATGCGATGCCGGATGAATTCCGACAGCATTTGTTTCAGCGTCAATTCGCGAGGTTTGCCATCGACCAGTGCCAAGAAAATGACCGAGAAGGTCGTTTGCAAGGGCGAAAACTGGTACAGCTGGTTCAGCACCACGTCCGGGTCGGCGTCGCGTTTGAGTTCGATGACGATGCGAACCGGTTCCTTTAAATCGCTTTCGTCACGAATCGCGGAAATCCCTTTCATGCGATCGGTCGTCACCAATTCGGCAATTTTTTTGACGACTCCATCGCGAGTTTGCTGATAGGGAATTTCCGATACGAGGATGCGTGATCGGTTGCCCTTCATTTCTTCAATCACGCAGCGGGCGCGGACCACCACGGTGCTGCGGCCGGTCTTGTAGCCACGGCGAATGCCCGCGCGGCCACAGATGATGCCGCCGGTGGGAAAGTCCGGTCCCTGGACAATTTCAAACAGTGCCTCGTCGGGCAGCGCCGGGTCATCGATCAACGCGATGGTCGCGTCGCAGATTTCGGTCGGGTTGTGAGGCGGAATGCTGGTCGCCATCCCGACCGCGATTCCGCCGGACCCATTGATCAACAGGTTGGGGAATTTACTGGGCAGCACCGTCGGTTCGGTACGCGCTTCGTCGTACGTCGGAACAAAATCGACGGTATCCAGCTTGATGTCGTCCAGCATCGCCGCGGCGACCGACGACAAGCGCGCTTCGGTGTATCGCATCGCGGCGGGCGGCAGACCGGCGATCGAACCAAAATTGCCTTGCTTATCAATCAGCATCCGGCGCATGTTCCATTCCTGGGCCATGCGGACGAGCGTCGGGTAGATGACCGATTCACCGTGCGGGTGGTAGTTACCAGACGTGTCACCGGAGATTTTCGCGCATTTGACCCGTTTGCTTCCCGGGCCCAAATTCAGGTCATTCATGGCGACGAGAATCCGCCGCTGCGATGGCTTCAGACCGTCGCGAACGTCGGGCAAGGCGCGACTGACGATCACGCTCATCGCGTACGTCAAATAGCTGTCCCGCAGTTCGTCCTCGATCGGCATGTCGATCATTTGGAACGCCCCGGCACCGCCCGCGCCATCGCCGCCCGCGCCATCACCGCCCGCGCCATCGCCGTCACCCTCCCCGCCGCTGAAGGGTTCGTCGCCGTCGCCGGGAATGTCGCCTGAGCCGCCGCCAGGAGTGTCGTCTGCGGGAGGTCCACCGGCGGATCCACCGCTGGCGGGATCGTTGATGTCCTGATCGTCGTCGTCGGCCAAGGTCGTTGCTCGGGGTTACCGCGGTGGGGTGGCAAAAAGCCCATTTCCGGCCCTCGGCCGAATCGCCTATTTTACCTGTTTTCAGGGCTTTTCACAATCCTACCGGCCGTCTTGCTGGACGTCGGGACCGCTCGGGAAGCGATCTACTAGACCCTTCAAAACCCGGCGATTTGGGTGCACGCGGCGAAGCGACGATTTCCGCAACGACCCAGCCACAGCGTCACCGGCTGGCTGCCCAATTGGCGGTACCGACGCAGCAGCACCGCCGGGTCCGGGCCGTCGCCACGAACCTTGATGCGAATTGGATAGACGTCCAAACGCCGCAACTCGCGACGCAACTTTCGATCGTCGGCCGAACCCGACCAGATCACCTCGCCCACGGTCGCCGGCCACGTGTCCTCGCCGGCCGCTGGGTCATCGCCGGCCGCTATTGCGTCGTCGCCGCTAAGATGGTCGCTCGTCAAGAAGCCCGCGGCCCCATCCAAAAACGACATCGCATGCTGTGCCGCAAACGCCGCCGTCAATCCGGCCGCTCGGATCGCCGCATGCGGATCGATCAAATAACGTTGCAGCGCGCGCGCCGCGGCGACGGCGGATTCAGGAGCCGGCGTGGCTTGAAAAACGCCCACCTGATCGGCCGCGTCGACACGCCAGGCCGAATGGCATTGCGGACCCACGCCGGCGAGTTCGATTGAATCACCG
>JBCCRW010000395.1:0-4974 GCA_039201055.1 Planctomycetota bacterium
CGTAGATGCGATCGTCCAGCAAACCGACGGAGATCCGCAGTTGGTCGTTCGCGTTTTGGCCCGGTTCCAGCCCCAACAGCGGTCGCGCGATTTCGAGGATTTCACCGGCGCCGCGGTTCTTCAGCTGCAACTCGGTGACCTCGGTGTCGGCTGCAACCGTCGCCTTTAAAACGTCGCGAATGGAGATCAATTTTTCGGCACTTTCGGTGACCTTGACCTGCCGTGCCGATTCCAGCACGACGACGCGTCCCCAGGGACCGACCAATTGTGCGAGTTCCTCGCGGGCGGCGTCGGGGGTCATGCTGCCCAGGGGAAACACGCTGCTGACAATGTCGCTGCGGCCGCGTTGTTCGAGCTTGTCGGCGGAGACCAGCTCGGCGATTTCAGAAATCAACTTGTCCGAATTTTCGACTTCCAAATCGATGATTTGCAGCAGCCGGCCGCGGCGAACGGCGACGTAGCCGCGTTTGAGCAGCGACAAATTCAAGATGTCCAATGCGTCGTTGAGTTTGTAGCCGCGTTTGGGGTCATTGAAGGTGAACGTTCCCGATGGAACGACGTCCAACTGCAGCGACAATTCCGCTTGTTCGGCGAACCAATTCATCACCGTTGACCAATCGGCTCCCGAAAAGGTGAAACGGAGTTCGGGATCGGCATCTTTGGCGGCGGCGGTTTCGCCGGAAACCACGGTGTCTCTGGCAACCGTGCTGCTGGCGGGAGCCATATTTTCATTGGGCCCCACCGGCATGTCGCTCTGCGCCGATGCCGAATGCCCAACGGCAAGCGCCAGTGCCACCCCCAACGTCGCGAGCACTCGCGTCGCAAGCAATCGCGTTGCGCGTAAACGGGCGCTCGGTTGGCGTGCAGCCTGGGAAAGAGACGAAAACCAAACGAGAAAATCGGCCATCAGTGGTCGGTTGGCGAGTTGATGAGGTGGGTGAAATTGGACGCTCGCGGGGCGGCAACGAGCCACCGGTGTGACGCCCACGCCATCCCGCGAGCGTCGATTCCGGCGAACGCCAGGGCATTCCTATGAACAACGACGGAACTTGGTGTGCGATGGGCATTTTAGTCAGCCGGTTCCGCACCACCGCTTCAAACCCGGTTCGCGATCAAAAGTTCCGTCTTGGCAAGTGTGAACCCATCGGAAGATTCCAAATCAATCCGACAATCCGCATGCCAACACCCCGCGATTGCAAACCATTGAGGGGAATCTGCGAAGCCAATCGATGGGCAAAACAGGGTAGGAGTCTTACAATCCGGCCATCATGCTTAGAAAACAAAAAAAACTGATCCTGGACCAGGCCGGCATCGAAGCGATGCAGCGGGCGGGCCGCGTCAACGCTCAATTGATGGACTATTTGCGGCCGCACATCCGTGCCGGCATTGCGACCAAGCAAATTGATGAAATGGTCGTCCAATGGACAGCCGACCATGGCCACGTGGCGGCGACGCTGGGATATCAAAACTATCCCAAATCCTGCTGCACCAGCCGAAACGAGGTCATCTGTCACGGAATCCCAGCGGACGAGGTGCTGGAAGAAGGCGACATTGTCAATGTCGATGTCACCACCGTCGTCGATGGCTGGCATGGTGATCAGAGTGAAACGTTTTTGATTGGCGAAGTCGACGACGAGAAGCGTGCGGTGACACAATGCGCATTCGACTGTCTTTACATCGCAATCGACGCCTTAACGCCGGGGTGCCGGGTTGCCGCGATTGGCGAAGCGATCGTGCCGGAGGCCCAGGGCCGGGGCTTCTCCGTCGTCCGCGAATATGTCGGCCACGGGCTGGGCAAGCAATTTCATTTGGATCCATCGATCCCCCACTTCCCGAACAAGCAAAGCCGGATCGACCGGCTGTTCCCGGGTATGTGCTTTACCGTCGAACCGATGATCAATGCCGGATCCCGCTACACCCGCTGTGATAAAGTCGATGGTTGGACGGTGCGGACCAAGGACGGCCGGCCGAGTGCCCAATTTGAGCATTCGGTTTTGATGACCGAGGATGGGCCCAAGATCCTGACGCTGACGCAGGACGGCCCGCAGCGTGGCCACAAGTTTTAGTTTTTCGCACTCGTGAAAATTTTGGTCACCGGCGGCACGGGTCTGCTGGGAAACAATGTTATTCGGCAATTGGTCGCCGGTGGCGACGAAGTGCTAGCGGTCGTCCGCCGCGATCCCGCCGCTGAAGTCTTTGCCGGACTGGACATCGAATGTTTGCGCGCCCCGCTGGATGATTCCGCCGCGATGTCAGCGGCGATCGCCCAGTGCGACGCGGTGATTCATTCGGCCGGGGTCATCCATATCGGCTGGAAGCGTCGTGATGAATCGATGGCGGTCAACTGCGACGCCACCGCCGGCATTGCCCAGTGGTGCCGGAAACATCAAAAACGCTTGGTTTTTGTCGGAACGGTGAACACCGTCGCCATCGGCACACGCGATCATCCTTCCGATGAAACGACCGATCGTTCGGGTGGCGGTGGGCAGATTCCCAGCAGTTATGTGCTGAGCAAACGGGCCGGATTGCAGGCCATCCAGGATCACGTCCAGCGAGGTTTGGACGCCGTCGTGGTTCACCCCGGCTTTATGCTCGGCCCGTATGACTGGAAGCCATCGAGCGGCCGGATGATGGTCGAAGTCGGTCGGGCTTGGCGGCCGGTGGCGCCGGCGGGCGGATGTTCCTTGTGTGATGTCCGCGATGTTGCCGCGGGAACCATCGCCGCACTGCGGCACGAATGCGAACCGGGTCGCGAGTTCATTTTGGCGGGCCACAACTGGACCTATTTGAAGCTGTGGTCGGAAATGGCCCAGCGAATGGGCCGGCGGTCGCCATTGTTTCGGGTCGGCCCCTTGATGCGGGCGGTGACCGGCAAGCTGGGCGACGCGATTTCGAAGTTTTCAAGAACCGAATCTGACCTCAATTCCGCCGGCATCGCGATGTCGTCGCAGTACCACTTTCACGATAGTTCTCGAGCCGTCGCGGAATTGGGCTACTCGATCCGACCGGCCGAGGAAACGTTGGATGACGCGGCCGAATGGCTGAAGCGGTTCTTGGACCGCTCGGAATCAAAAAATTCTGTCCATTGACAACTCCCGGGCCTCACCCCACCCTGTGCCCGTCAATTCGTGACGGCTGGTGATCGATACGTTTGTTCACCGGGTACTGGTTTGCCGAATCGGAGCCGCTTTTTCGTGTGTCCGGTCCGCCGAACTGACGTCGCGTTCCCTTACGGATGTGTTTGTGACTGAGACCCGACTGGACTCCATCGCTCGGCATTGCCCGGCGGTGCTGCCGAGTCTGTTGATTTGCGATTTTGGGGATTTGGCGGGTGAGATTCGGCGTTTGGAAGCAGCCGGCACCCAAATCCTTCATCTGGATGTGATGGATGGCCATTTTGTCCCCAACCTGACCTATGGCATGCCCATTGTGGACGGGATTCGGCGGCATACGAAAATGCCGATGGACGTCCATTTGATGATTTCCGATCCGCTGGCCTATGCCGGCCCGATGGCGACCGCGGGCGCCGATTTGCTGACCTTCCACGTCGAAGCGGTCGACAACGCGTCGATGGTTGCCAACGAAATTGCCCAATTGGGCGTTGGCGTGGGGGTCGCGCTGAACCCCGAGACGCCCCTTTCATCGCTCGACGGTTGTCTGGATGACGTCGACATGGTGTTGGTGATGAGCGTCAAGGCTGGTTTTGGCGGCCAGAAGTTCAATCCCATCGCGCTGGAAAAAATCCGTCAACTGCGGCAGCGAAAACCCGAGCTATTGATCCAGATCGATGGCGGCATTGACGTCGAAACCATCGGTCCGGCTCGCGAGGCCGGCTGCGATTTATTCGTGGTCGGTTCCGCGATTTTTCGACACGACGATTACGGGCAAGCCATCGGAGATTTGAATCAGGCGATGTTGGCGGGAGGGCGGTCTTGATGTTGAAATCACCACCGGTGCCCCGCATCTTGTTGATGCGGCCCGGCAGCACCGATATGGACCAACAGGGCCGCATCAAGGGCAGCCTGGACATGCCGCTGTCCGATTTTGGTCGCCAACAGGTGGACCAAATGGCCCAGCAAGTCCGTCAGTGGGTGCCGCGAACGATTTATTCGGCGCCCTGTGAATCCGCGATTCAAACGGCCGATCATCTGTCCCAACGTTGGATCGATCTGGGGCACGAAGTCAAAATCAAGATCGTCGAAGACTTTCGAAATCTGGATCACGGCTTGTGGCATGGGAAACTGATCGACGAACTCCGCCGCAACCATCCCAAACAATATCGGCGTGGCGCGGAGAATCCCGACGCGATCCAGCCCCCGGGCGGCGAATCGGTTGACCAGGCACGTCAGCGTGTGGTCCGTTCGCTGAAAAAGATCGTCCGTCGCGGTGGCGATTTGGTCGCGATCGTCATGCCCGACCCCATGGGACAAATTATGCGGCAGTGGCTGACCGGTCAAAACGAACTGGGAAATCTGTGGGAATACGAGCACGATGATGGGCATTGGGATTTGATCCCGAGCCACCAAATTCGTTTGCCGCGTTAGTGGGCTGGGAATCGAGGCGCGCCATTCGCATCGGATTAGTAGCTCGCCTCTCCGAGGCGAATTGAGTGATACCCCTCGGAGAGGCGCGCTACTTTGTCATTGCCTTCGCCTCGGAGAGGCGAGCTACTTTGTCAATGCCTTCGCCTCGGAGAGGCGTGCTACTTTATTTCCACCGTGCACGCAGCCGCACCGGGTAGGCCCAGGGCGGTAGCGCGGGGTCGCCCCACACCAACGCCAACCTGGGGATCTCGCTCGGCCGGGCAATGCACTCGACCACTCGCACCGACTCGGTTGCTGTGCTCGCCAACCGGTCAACTTCCGATTTTGCGGTATCCGTTCTCGGTGCAACGGAAAGATTCATTCGATTAAATTTCCGCACCCGACGCCGCAAACGGTTGGACCGAACCCACGACAGGCCGTGCGTCAGGCA
>JBCCRW010000396.1:0-4915 GCA_039201055.1 Planctomycetota bacterium
GGTCTACTGATCTGCCGGTCATCCCTGGCACGATCGAATAGCAGCATGCAATGCAGATCGGGATTTCCCAACCAAATGCCGAAATCACCCTTGATCAGAATTCCTTCATAGCAGCGACGACACCAACGGGATGCCGGGTGCCGCATGCTGCCCTGGGAAGGTTCACCGGAGGTGGCACGAACACTCGCCGGGGCTCGGTTCGCTTACCACCGGCTAATGGCTTTGACCGCTCCGCAGTCGACTAACGCTTAGCCATCGGTTTTCTTTTCACCCACCAAATTCACACCCCGGACAAAAACTGCTCCACCGCAGCCAACAACGGGTCGATCGTTTGGTCCTGGATCGAGTGTGGCGGTGACCAATTTCGCCATTCATAACCGACGTGTTCGCTCAACATGATCTCGGGTTGGTGTTCGATCCAACCCAAGAAATAGCGAACGAGTTTGTCGTGTTTTTTCGCCGCTGATTTGCCGCCGGTGACGGCGTAGTGCAAGTCAAATTCAAAGTCGGGATCGAGGCAGAAATCACGGATGCCGATGCCCGTTTCTTCTTGGGTCTCGCGAATCGCCGTCTCCAAAAACGTTTCATTTCCGTCGCAGTGGCCTTTGGGCCAATCCCATCGGTCAGCGTGACGCATGATCAGGAAAGATTGGGGACGCTGCCCACGTCCGTACACTACACCGATCGGTGCGGTTTCCGACGCGGCCTGTTCGTTTGCGGCTTCGACGCGAAGAACCGATGCCGCGTGCAACAAGATGACACCGGCGGCGCGAACCGGTCCGGTCGGATGATGTTTCATGATTGAATTTTGGAGTGAGCGAAGGCCCGAATGAAGATTTACACCCGCACCGGAGATTCCGGCAGTACCGGTTTGTTCGGCGGTCCACGAGTCAGCAAGGACGACGATCGGATCGAAGCTTATGGCACGGTCGATGAATTGAATGCGGCCCTGGGCATGGCACGCTCGGCGGATCTTGACACCGATATTGATTCCCAATTGGATCAAATTCAGCATGAGTTGTTTTCGATCGGTGCCGAATTGGCGACCCCGGATCCGGACGAATATGACCTGCGGATCATCGGCGAGGATCATGTCGCGGTGCTGGAGGGCTGGGTGGATGAGCACGAAAAGTCGCTGCCGCCACTGAAGCACTTTATTCTGCCCACCGGACATCCCGCGGCGACGGCACTGCACCTGGCCCGGTCGATTTGTCGTCGGGCCGAGCGGCGGACCGTTACCTTGGTGCGGCGGCACGAAGTCAGTATTTCCGAGGCTTTGATCGTGTATTTGAACCGCTTGAGCGATCTGCTTTTTGTGCTGACCCGAGTCGTGAACCATCGCCGGGAAATTGACGAAATCCAGTGGATTCGCCCGCAAAGCTGCCAGTCGCGTACCGCCAATGCGGCCGTTGGCGACGCGTGATGTTGCCACCCCGCCGGCCCGCGGCGACTGCGCTGATTTTCGCAGCCTGCCCACTCGCGGGTGCCGTGACAACATTTACAATAGGGTCATCCCCGTCGTCCGCAGGAAGAGCAAACCGTGAAAAAAGTCGAAGCGATCGTTCGCCACTTTAAGCTGGAAGACGTCAAGAATGCCTTGACCGATCAGGGCATTCACGGCATGACGGTCAGCGAAGTCCGCGGCTTCGGACGCCAGAAAGGGCATACCGAGATTTACCGCGGCACCGAGTACGCGATCGATTTTGTGCCCAAGGTAAAAATCGAGGTGGTTTGTACCGACGACAATTTGCAAACCGTGGTCGACACGATTTTGCAGACCGCTCAGACCGGCCAGATTGGCGACGGCAAGGTGTTTGTCACCAATCTTGAAGATTCCATCCGTATCCGCACTGGGGAGCGGGGCGAAGAGGCACTGTAGTGTCCATCCGCCGGATCGTCTTCCAGATGCGGGAAACGCTGGCCCAGGGGCGCCAGCGGGCCGAGCGGAGTCATCACTGCGGCACCCCCGGTCGTCAGGTGGCCAACCAGTTGGCGGATCTGTACGACGACGTTGTCAGTGGTGTTTGGTCGGATTTGACCGGCCCGCTGGCCGATCGTCGTGAATTGGGCGGCATTAGCTTGGTCGCCCACGGCGGCTTTGGACGACGCGATCTGTCGCCCTACAGCGATGCCGATTTAATGCTGCTGACGCGGCGGCGTAGCGAGGCACTGGCCGAAACAATTGTCCGCGACCTGACCCGTGACCTGGGCGACATCGGCTTGGACCCGGGTTTGTCCATCCGCACCGCCAAAGACGCGTGTCAATTGGCATGGAGCGACCCGGTTGTGTTTACTTCGTTGACCGAGTCGCGTTTGCTTGCCGGCAGCTTGGAGACCTATCGAAATTACTTCAACCGCTTTCGGCAGGGATCCATCCGTCGTCGGCGGCGACTGATCCCCGGCGTGATCGCCGCGCGGCTGCAGGAACGTCGCAAGTGGGGTGAAAGCTCGTATACGCTGCAACCCAATGTCAAACGCTCCCGCGGCACACTACGTGATATTCAATTGATCCGGTGGATCGGTTTTGCCAATTGGGGCGAAACGGATTTGGAACGCCTGGTGCTCAACGGTCTGCTTCCGGACGAAGACTACCACTCGGTTCGTCGGTTTTACAATTTTTTGCTTCGCGTCCGCCACGAATTGCATTTCCGAGCCGGTCAGGCCAACGATGTTTTGGATCGCCAAACCCAGATGGCGATTGCAAAAGATTGGGGCTACGAGGGCAGCGACGGAACGCTTGCCGTCGAAGCGTTCATGCGTGAATTTTTTGCGGGTGTTCGCGACGTCCGTTTCGCCGCCGCCTATTGTGCCGAAGAGGCGTTGCCGCGAAGTCAATGGTCGCGGCTGACCGAATCGCTGACCTCCAAACGCATCAGCGCGGAAATCCGTGTCAGCCGCCGCCACCTGTGGGTTTCGCCCAAAACGGTTGACCAACTTGCCGCCTCACTTCCCGATGTGCTGCGTTTGATGACGCTATCGAGCCGCTTGGATCGACGCATCGCGCATCGCACTTGGCGAGCAATCCGGCTGGCGATGAAGGGCTGCGTCGACGATCAAACACTCGGCGACGAAGCGATCGACGCCTGGATCGAATTGCTGGGCGAATCGTCACGCCTGGCCGATCTGCTCCGCAGATTGCACGACCTGCGGATCATCGAGAAACTGATTCCGGAATTCAAACAGCTTCGTGGGATGCTGCAATTCAATGCGTACCACCAGTATCCGGTCGACACGCACAGCATTCGCGCCGTCGAAGCGGCCACGCAGTTTGCCGATCAGCCCAACGGTTGGGGACGCCGCTACGGACGCATTGAAAACAAGGCTCTTTTGCATTTGACCTTGTTGATTCATGACATCGGCAAAGGGCATGCCGAAGATCACTGCATCGTTGGCGAGCGGATTGCTTGGCAAGTCGCCGATCGTTTGAAATTGTCGCCGGAAGATTCCGAGACCATGGCATGGTTGGTCCGCAATCACTTGATCGTCAACGTGGCCGCGTTCCGGCACGACTTGAGCGACCCCAAGATTGTTTTGGACTTTGCCAAAGAGGTCGGTTCGATTCGACGTTTGGAAATGTTGGTCGTGCATACAGTCGCCGATTTGATCGCCGTGGGTCCGGATGTGGCCAGTGATTGGAAATTGAATTTGATCGAGGATTTGTATCGGCGTACGCGGCGGTACTTCGACTCGGGTGCATTGCCCGGAAGCCCCGACGATCCCGAAATCGAAGGACGCCGTCGGGCCGTTATCGAGTCGCTCGAAAAAGACGACGCCAGTGAATCGCTCGCCGGCATGGTTGGTGATTTGCCTCTGTCGCTGCTTTCGCGGCACCCGCCGGAATTTTTGGCCAACGCGATTCGCAGTGTCGCCGAAATGCCCGCATCAAAAACGACTCATTGCGTCGGAGAATCCGACGGAGTCGGTGGGGTTCATTATTTAATTTTGCGTCGCGAGGAACCTTCGGCGATTGGAACCTTTGCCCGTGCCGCGTCAGCGCTCACGTCGTTGGGACAGACCGTTCGTCGGGCCCAGGTCGAGCGTTTTGGCGAATTGACTTGGGAGGATTTCTGGGTCGATGACACTCGATTTCCCGCGACCTCCGGTGGCGAAGCCACCTTGGCGAACGTTCAGCGGGCGGGCACGGCGAAAGACGCCGGCGTTTCGCAGCAGGATGATGTGGTTCCCGATTACCACATTCGAAAGATGTGCAATCGGCTGACGCGATACCTGGATGATTTTGACCTGCCGATTCCGCCCCCACAACGGCTTTGGAACACGCGTCGCCGCAGTGCGTCGGTCAACGTCCTGCCCGAAAAAGTCGTTTTCGACAACGATACCGTGGACAAGCACACGATCCTGTCGCTGTTTGCCTATGACAGTCCCGGGCTCCTTGCACGGGTCTGCAACGCCATCGCCGACCAACAATTGGTGCTTAGTTTCGCCAAGATTGACACACACCTGGACCAGGTCGCCGACGTCTTTTACGTCAACGAAAAGGACAATTCGCTGCTGACCGAACCCCATCGCCAAGCCGAGGTGCGCGAGGCGATCTTGAGTGCGATCCGACCCGAAAAAACGCCGGCGGGTGTGTAGGTCGCGGTCCCATCAAGGATCGCCATTCGGTGCCGCGCACCTTGCGTTGCCTCTCCATGCTGGCTCCCCTCGCCCCTGAGGAACGAAGGGGAGAGGGGTAGGGGGGTGAGGGGTCGGTTGGCGGTGCGATGACCGTCGCGCAGGTGAGCCGAGGTTGCGGCCTGTGCCGCGAGCCGGGTCCTTGCACCGAAGCGTGTTCGACCGCAGCAAACGTCAACCGACCCGACGCGTGGCTGTCGCCACACCTTCGGCTCACGCGTCGCGCGTTGCAGCGTCGGTGAGCCGAGATTGCGGCCTGTGCCGCGAGCCGGGTCCTTGCACC
>JBCCRW010000397.1:0-4867 GCA_039201055.1 Planctomycetota bacterium
AGGCGATGGCCCAGCGGATCGTCTCCAGCGGCAGTGCAGCCTGGACCGATAGTCCCTGTCCGGACGTTGATGCCGAAACGTTTTTTGACCGCATGTCCATTAAGGATCGCGGACGCTTGGCGTGGGCGATCGGTTTATTGCCCTCGCGAAGCCGGCCCTTCCAGGCCTACTTCATCGGCGAACTGGATGCCGCGACACGCCGCACGTTCGCGATGCATCAAATCGCGTGTTTTGGAATGGGAGATCAAACGCCGGCACCTGCGATTCGTCGGTAGTCGGGGACGCATCACCCCGGATGCCGAGCCGCGATGGACGCCTGAAATGGCTCGGTTCGGCTTTTCGCGCCCCGGCTTTGTGGTTTAGACGATTAAGATGAGGCCAATTGGTCCCCCGCCTAACCCGCCCCATCCTCCCCATTGCCATGCGTTTTTCCGGCTATTTCGCGCGAAAACGACGATGCCGACCGACACAGTTTGCGAGATCTTGGCATCGGCTTTCCGCCGTTTTGGTGCTTTGCACCGCCGGTGGCTTGCCCGCCGCGGGCCAGCAAACCGTGATCCTGAATGGGAAACCGGTTGTGGTCGGGGCCGAGGGGGTGGTCGCCCAGCCAGTCGCGGTGCCAAATGGAGCCGTGCCGAACCAACCGGCGAAACCGCCCAAGCCGGGACAAGCGGCCAAGCCGGGCGAGGCCGGGAAAACCGATGGCAAAGGTGATCCGGCACCCAAGGTGATCCGGCGTGATGACATCAATCGCGGCGACGCCGACCCCAAGGAACTCAAAGCCACCGTTGGCGAAGACGGCCGCGTTTCATTCCATTTTCGCAACCAGCCCTGGGTCGACCTGGTCGATTGGCTTTCCGAAATCTCGGGGCACCCGATCGATTGGTTGGAACTGCCCGCCGACAAAGTCAATTTGCGCTCCCCAGGTCGCTACACCGTTGCCGAAACCCGCGACCTGTTTAATCGGCACCTGCTGGCGCGCGGCTACACACTGCTGGCCGTCGACGGAGGTTCGGCCGTTGTCAAAATCCAAACGCTCAACCCCGCGATCGTGCCGCGTGTCGACGCCGAACAACTTGGCGCTTTGCCCGATTACCAATTCGTTCGCACAACCTTGGATGCCGGTTGGTTGGCCGCCGAAACCCTGGTCGCCGAATTCACACCGTTGATCAGCGCCGGCGGCAAACTGACGGCGCTGAAAACCACCAATCGCATCGACGCGATGGGAGCGGCGATCAATTTGCGAGAAATTCGCAGCGTGCTGGAACGCGAACGCAGCGCGGTCAGCCGCGAGGCGCTGGCGCCGGAATTTCAATTGCGCCATTTGTCCGCCGAAACCGCCAAGGAAATGCTGGAGAAGTTTTTGGGCATCAGCGAGCAAAAGAACCAGCCGACTTTGACACCGCAACAATTGGCATACATGCGTTCGCGAGGCCAGCGGATTCCGACACCCAAACAGCCCGACATTTCGGTCGTGGCCAACGTTCGCCAAAACAGCTTGCTCATTCGCGCCCCGGCCGATCGCGTGGCCGTGGCGATGGAATTCTTAAAGCGTGTCGATGTGCCGACAACGGGCCTGCGGTCACTGGCCGATATCGAATCCCGCGTCCAGGTCTTCCGCCTGGCATCGCTGGACCCCGAGAAGTTGGTCGAAATCATCGACGAAATGAATGTCCTGGAACCGGGCACGCGGATTCGCGTCGACGAAGACAACCAGGCGCTTGTCGTCAGCGGATCGGCGGCGGACCGCTTTGTCATCGCGTCGCTGATCAAACGACTGGACGGTAGCGGTCGGACCTTTGAAGTGATGCCGCTGCGAAGGTTGGACGCCGTCGAAGTCGCCGAGTCGATCAAGTTTTTGATGGGCGTCACGGACGAAGACGACGACAGCAGCAACAAGCGTCGGTATTTCGGTTACTCATTCGGCTACAACGACAACAGCACGAAAAACAAGGACAAGTTCCGTGTCGCCGCCAACGCTCGCTATCGACAGGTATTGCTGTGGGCCAATCCGCAGGAGATGGAACAGGTCCAATCGCTGTTGATCAAGTTGGGTGAACTGCCACCACCCGGTGGCAATCGGCAAACCGTTCGCGTCGTCGACGCCGCCGCCACACCGGAAACGCTCGAGTATCTGCGGCGGATTCAGGCCCAATTTCGGCGGCTCTCTCCCAACCCCATCGAATTGCCGGAACTGCCCAAGGAAGAAATCTTGGACAGTGACGAAGTTCTGGACAGTGACGACGCCGATGACGGTGACGATGCACCGGCCGGTGGCGTTGCCCCCGCGGTGCTGGACACGAGCCTGCGAATGTCGGCGCCGAACGACGGATCCGCATCACAGTCTCTGGTGGCGATCGCCGACGACGAGACCGCGAACCCGGATTCGCCGGAAACCCGTTCTCAGGTGCAATCGGCTGCCGACTTTGATCGTTTGTTCCAACGTTCCAAGATGCCGCAGAGCGATGCGAACCCGCAAAGCGATACGACATCGCAAAACGATGCTTCGAACGCCGGCCAATCAAAGCGAAATTCCTCACGTGGCAAGCCATCCGGTGGCAAGCCGCCCATCACGATCTCATTTGACGAAGACGGCAACCTTGTGATCACCAGCGAGGATACCGAGGCGCTTGATCGACTTGAAAATTTGATGATTCAAAACGCGCCGCCACGCAAGCCCTACCATGTCTTCAAGCTCGAGCACGCATCGGCCATTTGGATTCGATTGAACCTGGAAGATTATTTCGACGACGAAGAAGACGATGATTCGGATTCCATGTTCCCGTTTTTCTACTACGACGATTTTGGATCGCGGGACGACGGCGGTCCCGAGGGCTTGGCCAAACGCAGCAAACTAAAATTCGTCGACGACTTCGATACCAACACGCTGGTGGTCACCGGTGCCAGCAATTCGCAACTGCGGACGATGAAGGAATTGATCAAGTTGTGGGACGTTCCTGAACCGGTCAACGATCGCCGGATGCGTTACACCAAGCTGGTCAAGATTCAATACGGCCAGGCTTCGTCGATTGCCGAAACCGTCAAAGAGGCGTATCGCGACCTGTTGTCCAGCAACGACAAAGCTTTCGCGGGTAAGAAAGCGGCCGGTGGCGGTGGCGGCGGTGGTTCGGGTGGCGGCGACATGCCCGAGAAAAGCCGCGGAGGTTCCGGTTTTGGATTGACCAGTGGTGATGAGTCCGGTGGTGGCACAAACTTTTCCTTCCGGGGAAAATTGTCGCTGGGTGTCGATCGCGTCGGCAATACGATCCTGGTTAGCGCCGAAGGCGATTCGTTGTTGTCGCTGGTCATCGATACGATCGAGCAGCTTGACGAAGCCGCCCAGCCCCAGGGGCGGGTGGAGATTATCGAGGTCGATGGGGCGATCAATGGCGATCAACTCGCCCGTGCCCTGCGAGTCCTTTCGGGTCGCTCGGCGGCCAACAACGCGCCGGCCAAGCCGGGTGCAGTCGCCGCACCGACGGCACCGGCGCCCGTTGTCGCCGCACCACGAGGCCGCCGAGGCCGAAAGTAGGATGCTCTGCTCCAATCACGGGATGCTTCGCTCCAATCACGGGATGCTTCCAATGCACGCGCGCTTTGGCATACGTCGTCTGTATCTTCTTAGCATCGTCGC
This sequence comes from Planctomycetota bacterium, assembly GCA_039201055.1. Lineage (GTDB taxonomy): Bacteria > Planctomycetota > Planctomycetia > Pirellulales > Pirellulaceae > Rubripirellula. Next base: position 3,635 of record JBCCRW010000397.1, read on the forward strand.
TTGCGTCATTGCGATCGGATGCGTCCTCCGGTGCAACGATGCGGTCGCTTCCGAACCCGCCACCCATCCCAACGTCGTTTTGATCTTTGTCGACGACCTGGGGTGGAAAGACGTCGGGTGTTGCGGCAACGATTTTGTCGAAACGCCGAATATCGACCAATTGGCGGCCCAAGGCATTCGCTTTACCGACTTTTATGCCTCCGGGGCCGTCTGTTCGCCCACCCGCTGCGCCGTGCAATCAGGCCAAAATCAGGCTCGCATTGGCATCACCGCGCACATCCCCGGCCATTGGCGTCCCTTCGAACGCGTCATCACGCCGCGGCCGACGATGGCGCTGCCCAGGGATACCGTCACCATCGCCGAATCGCTTCAAGTCGCCGGGTACACCAACGGCTATATCGGCAAATGGCATTTGGGGTACGGCCGCGAATTTCAACCCGATCAACAGGGTTACGACCATTCTGTGGTCATCAACGGTCCCCATTTGCCCGGTCGCTTTCGCGTTCAAAAACCCTCCACCGAGACCCCTTCGGCGGGTCAATATCGTACTGACTTTGAAGCCGAATTGTGCGAACAATTTATCCGTCGACACCGCGAAGAATCATTCTTCTTGATGGTTTCGCCCTTTGCCGTTCACATCCCGCTGGGCGCGATGAGCGAAAAGGTGACCAAGTACCGGGCGAAGGCCGAATCGACCGGCCGCGAATTGCCGCATCCGGTCTACGCCGCCATGATCGAACACGTCGACGACCTGGTCGGTCGCATCACCGCATCGCTGGAGGCAAACGGTTTATCCGAACGAACGATGATCGTGTTCACGTCCGACAATGGCGGACTGTATCGGCGCTACGATTATCGTGCATCGGCCGACGACGATGTGAGCACTCAGGCACCGCTGAAGGGCGAAAAAGGTTCACTGCATGAAGGCGGCGTGCGAGTCCCGTTGATTGTGAAGTTTCCAACGCTAATCAAGACTGCCGCGGTTTGTGACGAACCGACGATCAGCCATGATTTTTATCCCACGTTCGTGGATTTGGCCGAAGGCAAGTTACCGGCAAACCAAACCATCGACGGACGCAGCTTGCTGCCACTACTGGTTGAACCCGAGGCGACGCTGGATCGCGATGCGTTGTATTGGCACTACCCACATTATCACCACGATCGTCCGGCCAGCAGCATCCGGGCTCGCGATTGGAAGTTGATTGAGTACCTGGACGGCACCGGCGATTTGGA
>JBCCRW010000398.1:0-4847 GCA_039201055.1 Planctomycetota bacterium
AATCGCCTCTCCGAGGCGAGGAATCAGAGTAGATCGCCTCTCCGAGGCGAAGACCCACGATTTCCGGCTCGGAGAGCCGGGCTACGTTTACGCGTCAACCGCCTCGGCGTCCTCGGCGCGGTCCATGATAAAATGGAATCTTGCCGAGGCATCGCGGCCCATCAAATCGCTGATGATGCGGTCAGTTTCCAATTGATCGTCAATCTCGACTTTCATCAAACGTCGCGTTTTGGGGTTCAGCGTCGTTTCCCACAACGTCTTGGCGGGCATTTCGCCCAAACCTTTGAAGCGCGTGATTTCCGGCTTGGCCCGACCGCTGGCCGCCGCCAAGATCTTTTCGCGCGCCGGTTCGTCGGCCGCCCAATGCGTCTCCTTGCCGATGTCGATTCGGTACAGCGGCGGGTCGGCGATGAATAAACGCCCCGCCGCGATCAACGCGTGCATGTGGCGATAGAAAAACGTCAACAACAAGGTGGTGATGTGATGTCCATCGCTGTCCGCATCGGCCAACAAAATGACTCGATCGTAACGCAGCGCCGCCAGGTCCAAGTTCGGACCGATGCCACAGCCCAGCGCCGCGATCAAATCCTGGATCTCTTTGTTTTCGACGATCTTCTTCAGCGTCGCCGATTCGGTATTGAGCACTTTGCCGCGCAGCGGCAAGATCGCCTGGTAATTCCGGTCGCGGCCCTGCTTGGCGCTCCCGCCCGCCGAATCGCCTTCGACAATAAACAATTCGCTGTTGGCCTTTCCGGTGGCGACACAATCGGACAATTTGCCCGGCAGCATCGAACGCTTACCACTGGACTTGCGCGACACCGCCTCGCTGGCCGCTCGCGAAGCCGCGCGGGCGCGAGAGGACGCGATGATGCGAGCCACGATCGCGTCGGCGGTTTCGCGATTGGTATTCAACCATTGTTCAAACGCCGGTCGCACTGCCGCGTCGACAATGGCCGCGACCTCGGGATTGTTTAAACGGTCTTTGGTTTGACCCTGGAATTGCGGTTCGCCCACAAACACCGACAGGATCGCGACCATGCCTTCTCGAATGTCTTCGTGCGTGATCTTGACGCCACGCGGTGTCAAATTGTGCGTATCGATGTAATTCCGCATCGCCTTGTTCAGTGCCGAACGCATGCCGTTTTCATGCGTCCCGCCACCGCCGGTGGGAATCCCGTTGACGTAACTGCGAGTGTGTTCGTCGGTCGATTCGGTCCACTTGAGCACCCATTCCAAACGCGGATTGGCATCGCTGCGAAATTCGAAGGGCGCCGCGTGAATGGCGTTGGCACTGCGATCCTTGAGCACCTTTTCCAGATAGTCGACGATGCCTCGTTCGTGAAAAAACGTTTCACGTTGCTTGGCCGCATCGTCGACATAGGTGACCTTCAATCCGCGATGCAGAAACGACGCCGTTTCCAAGCGACTGCGAATCAATTGTGAATCAAAACGAGTCTTGGGAAAGATCGTCGCGTCGGGCGTAAAGGTGATCGTGGTTCCCGTTCCGCGGACGGTGCCTTTCAATTTTTGCAGCTTGGATGTGGGGACGCCTTTGGCAAACGACATGCGAAACTGCGACCCATCGCGTTTGACAACCGCCGTCAGTTCTTTGGACAGCGCGTTGACGACCGAAGCCCCCACGCCGTGCAGACCGCCGGAATTCTTGTAATTGTTGCCATCGAATTTGCCGCCGGCATGCAGCACCGTCAGCACGGTTTCGAGCGCTGACTTTTTTGTCTTGGCGTGTTTGTCGACCGGGATGCCGCGACCATTATCGCTGACCGTGATGGTTTGCCCATCGGCGTGCAGGGTGACCACGATCTCGGTGGCGTGACCATTCATCGCTTCGTCGACGCTGTTGTCGACGACTTCCCAAATCAAGTGGTGCAGCCCCGTCGTGCCGACACCGCCAATGTACATGCCCGGTCGCTTGCGAACCGGATCAAGCCCTTCGAGGACCGTGATGTTGGATCCGTCATATTGTTTAGCCATCGCTGCCGATCTCCGGTGACACGATTGGTTCTTCGATAATCTTTTCGATTTTGCCGTTCTTTTGAATTTCGATACCGCGTCCGCCACGACCGGTGACACGATACTTCGCCGTACTGATTGTTTTCTTGGCGCCGCGATTGGTTTCCACCGTCAACAGATCGCGATCGCCCTGGGAAGCTTTGAAGCCCAACAATTGGTCGCCCTCGGCAAGTCGAATCAGCATCACGCCTTTGCCGGGTCCCGACAAATAGTTGACTTCTTCGGCATCACAAACCATCGCACGGCATTGCCGGGTGACCGCCAGAATCACTTCGGTACCGCCGACGACTTGGACATCCAAAATCTCCGCCCCGCCGCTGACCCTTGAGAACCGCCGTCCGCTGCGGGTCGATGGCTCGACGAAACTTTCCAAACCAAAACGCAAAGCGTATCCCGCCGTCGTTGCGGCGAATCCATGCGATTCGGGGCAATAATCCGGATGCTTGGGGTCTTCGCGGTATTCGCCAATGAAACGTGGGTCAAATGAGATTGCGGCGATGATCTTTTCGCCGTCTTTCATTTTGAACAACTTTTGAATCGGTTCGCCGAAGCCGGTCGATTGAGGGATATCGGCCAGCCGCGCGGTGTAACAAACCCCCAGCGACGAAAACAGTCCGATGGTTTGCCGCGTCGATCCACCCAGGACCGTCAGCACGGCATCGCCTTGTCGAATGCGGCTTTTGGACGGATCGGCGATTTGTCGTTGCCGCTTGATCCAACCGTCGCGGGTGACCAATACGTGGCAGTCCTCGTCGAGAATGAAATCCTCCTCGGAGTACTCGGCCTCTTCGCCGCGAGAATCAATGACCGATCGACGTTTGCCGGCGGGCGTTTTGCCATAGTTGTCAATCAGCGATTCGATTTCTTCGCGAACGATTTGCCAGCGACCCGACTGCATCGTGTCCTGCGTGTCCTCTTTAAGCAATTTGCGAATTTGTCGCGCGCGAGCGTTTTTGTCTTTGAGTTCTTTCAGGATCAGGTTGATCTCAAGACGTGCCAAACGATACAGCTTCAGTTCCAGGATCGCTTCGGTTTGTTCCTCGTCCAGCCCACCGCCTTTTTTATCGGAGGGAAAACGCTTCATGATTTTGGTGGCCGCATCGGCCTTGCCGTCACTGCGGCGAATGATGCGAATGATTTCGTCGAGTGCATCGAAAATCAGCGAAAAGCCTTTCAAGACATGAATGCGCTTTTCGAGAGCCCGCAATTCGTTTTCCAGCCGCGCCGTCACGACTTCCAAGCGAAAGTGCAGGAAGTACCAAAGAATTTCGCGCAGCGACAATCGCCGCGGCGCCCCGACTTCCGGATTTTCCGTTGGCGTTAAGCACGTCAAATTGACATTGAAATTGGTTTGCAACGGCGAATGCTTGAACAAATAGGCGAGCACTTTTTGTTCGTCTGCACCTTTTTTCAAGATCAAGTCGATGCGAATTTCTTCGGTCGATAGATCTCGCACATCGGTCACCAACGGGAGCTTGCCGCTAAAGACCAGCGTGCCAATGCGTTCGACCAAAACGGCTTTGTTGACACCGAAGGGGATCGAATCGATGCGCAGGATGTGTTGCGATCCCTCTTTGACCAAATTCGCGGTGCCACGCAACTTGATGGTGCCCGAACCGGTCGCGTAGATGTCGCGAAGTTCATCCTTGGTGTTGGTGATTTGGCCTCCGGTGGGAAAATCCGGTCCTTGGATCGCATCCCCGGCGACCAGTTGATAGTCCTTGATTTCGGGATCACGCAACAATTTCAATAGCGCCCCACAGACCTCCCGCAGGTTGTGCGGGGGAATGTTGGTCGCCATGCCGACAGCGATCCCGGTCGCACCATTGACCAACAAGTTGGGCATCCGACTGGGCAGCACGACCGGTTCGTTGCGACTGCCGTCATAGTTGGGCTTCATCGCAACCGTGCGTCCGGCCAAATCCGCCAACACCTCGGCGGCCACCGGCGTCATCCGGCATTCGGTGTAACGCATTGCCGCCGCGTTGTCGCCGTCGATGCTGCCGAAGTTGCCGCTGCCATCGACAAGCGGCATGCGTAACGAAAATTCCTGTGCCATCCGGACCATGGCTTCGTAGATGGAACTGTCACCGTGCGGGTGATACCGCCCCATCACGTCGCCGACGACTTTGGCGCATTTGACGTGCTTGAAAGTCGCCGACAGCCCCTGTTCGTTCATCGTGTACAGGATTCGCCGTTGGACGGGCTTGAGACCATCGCGAACGTCCGGCAGCGCCCGCGAGGTGATCACGGACAGCGAATAGTTGAGGTATTTTTCCTGGGCCGCGATCCGCAGGGGTTGGTTGCGGATCGTCGATTCAATGTCGTCAAAAAGTGAATCGGAATCGTCTTTTCGGGGTCGCCGTTTGGCCACGAATCAGGGGCTCGATGAAGGACATGGCAGAGTGATTTCAGGCCGGAGAACTTACGTAAAGCGGGCTTGGGGCACCAGACATTGTCCGCTGGCAAAATTCACCTTCTGGGGAATCTGTGCGGACTGGAACGCCCGATGCGGTGTTGCCGATTGATGCGGCGGTGCCGGTCGGCACGGGCCCAGACGAAGCGGTGACGCGGGTGGTGCGGACGATCCGATGAAACCCAGCGGATGGCCAGTTCTCGGGTGCCACGATTCCACAATCGGTTCATGGAGGAACCGCACGATGCATCGGACGTTTGCAAATTGGATTGCGCCCCTGGCGGCGACCCTTACGATTTCGGCCGCAACGGTTTGCGGATCGCCGGCGATCGCCCAGGATTGCATCAGCGGCGATTGCGGGGGCAGCATCGTTGGTGGCGAAATCGTTGGTGGCGAAATC
>JBCCRW010000399.1:0-4839 GCA_039201055.1 Planctomycetota bacterium
GACGATTGCCATTCCCGACAGTCCCGAGCTACCGCCGGTGGATTCGTTCCTGCTGGTGTCCTTTGGCGGTCCCGAGGGCCCCGACGACGTGATGCCGTTTTTGGAAAACGTCCTTCGCGGAAAACCCGTGCCCCGCGAAAGGATGCTGGAGGTCGCCGAACACTACAAGCATTTTGGCGGCGTCAGCCCCATCAACGATCAAAATCGACAATTGATGACGGCGATCGAATCGGAATTGCGGCGGCGTGAAATTGATCTGCCAATGTATTGGGGCAATCGAAATTGGCACCCATTGCTGCCCGACACGATTGGCCAAATGGCCAAGGATGGACGCAAGCGAGCGATCGCATTTTTCACCAGCATGTTCAGTTGTTACAGCGGATGTCGGCAATACCGCGAGAACATTGCCGATGCTCAAGAAGCGGTGGGCCCCGACGCGCCGATCGTGCAAAAAGTCCGAATGGGTTTCAATCATCCCAAGTTTGTTGACGTGATGGCCGGCTGCGTCACCAAAGCCACCAATGCCCTGGTTGCCGAATCACTGGATGGGAACGCCGACCGGGTGACGTTGATGTTCACCGCGCACAGCATTCCGATGTCGATGGCCGACCACTGCGATTATGAAAAGCAGCTTCGCGAGGCAAGCCGGTTGGTAGCCGAAGCGGCGGGCATCGAAAACTGGAAATTGGTATTTCAAAGTCGCAGCGGCCCGCCCACTCAGCCCTGGTTGGAACCCGATGTGTGTGACGAAATCGAGTCGATGCACCAGAGTGGTTTCCGTGGTGGCCTGGTGATTTTGCCAATCGGGTTCGTCAGCGACCACATGGAAGTGATGTACGACTTGGACGAAGAGGCACTGGAGCTTTGCCAAAAGCTGAACATTCCGATGACACGGGCGGCCACCGCGGGCACTCATCAAATGTTTGTGGAGATGATCGTCGATTTGATCCAGGAACGCATCGAAGCGAAACCGGATCGCGAGGCCGTTGGCGAACTGGGCCCGTGGCATGACGCATGCCCCCTGGGTTGCTGCAAGTATGAACCCAAACGGCCTCCCGCCCGACCGGATGACTGAGTCGTAGCCGGCCTTCGCCAGAAGCCGGATGGAGGCCTGCGATCCGCGTTCTGGCGAACATCGGCTACGTGATCCGCGTTCTGGCGAACCTCGGCAACGTGATCCGCGTTCTGGCGAACGTCGGCTACGGGTTGCGACACAGGCTTAACATTCACTCAAGTTCACCGGGATTTGAATCGCCAGGCCGCCCTCGGACGTTTCTTTGTATTTGGCGTTCATGTCCAGCGCCGTTTGCCACATCGTCCGCACGACGGCATCGAGCGACACTTTGGTATCGGCGGGGTCGCGATCGACCGCCATCCGTGACGCCGAAATGGCTTTGATCGCGCCCATGGCATTGCGTTCAATACACGGGATTTGAACCAAGCCGCCGACCGGGTCGCAGGTCAAACCCAGGTGGTGTTCCATTGAAATTTCGGCCGCCGCGAGGGCTTGTCCCGGCGAACCGCCCTGGACCTCGGCCAGCGCCGCGGCGGCCATTGCGGATGAGACTCCGATTTCCGCCTGGCATCCACCCATCGCCGCCGACAACGTCGCTCCCTTTTTAAAAATGCAACCGATCTCCGATGCAGTCATCAGAAACCGACGCGTCGACCCGGTATCGCCGCCGGTGAAACAGCGATGGTACATCAGCACCGCGGGAATCACTCCGGCGGCACCATTGGTCGGCGCCGTCACCACGCGGCCCATCGCGGCATTTTCCTCGTTGACTGCCAAAGCAAAAGTGTTGACCCAGTCGAGAACTTGATCGAAGGTCCACGCACGCTGACGAATCATTTGTTCGAAGCTCGCACGCTCGGGGGGAACGTCGTCGCCCAATAATCGCCGCGCCGTCAACGCCGCTCGCCGCCGCACGTCCAACCCGCCCGGCAGCGTCCCTTCGACTCGGCAACCGTTGTGGATGCAATCCAGCATCACGTTGGCGATTTGGTCGACGTCGCGGTTGAGCGTCATGTCGTCACGCCAAGTCAATTCGTTGGCGTGGACGACCTCCCAAACCGCCAACCCGTTTTGCTGGCAATGGTTCAGCAAATCGGCCGCGTCGTCGATCGGAAACGGTAGCTCCGGTGCACTTTCCTGCACCGGCGGGGACGCCGCATTGGGTTCGGCATTCCAATCATGGTCGGTGACGATAAAACCGCCACCGATGGAAAAGTACGTTTGCGAGACAAGTTCACGCCGGTCCGACCAAGCGGTGCAGGTCATCGCGTTGGGGTGCTGGGGCAAAGTCTGATCAAAATGGAAAAGAATATCCTGTTTGGGATGGAAATCGATTTCGATGGCTCCCGAGAGCAGTAATCGCGAGGTTTCGCGTATCAAGGCGATCCGGCGCGGCACCGCATCAACATCGACAACCGCCGGGTCGTCACCGCCCAGACCCATTTGGACGGCCAGATGCGTCGCATGTCCGTGTCCGGTTTTGGCGAGCGACCCGAACAAGTCGACGGAAACGCGATCGACATCCGAAAAATCGCGAGCGACTTGTTGTGCAAATTCGGCACACGCCTTCCAAGGACCCAGGGTATGCGAGCTGCTGGGCCCCACGCCGATCTTGAAGATGTCAAACACGCTCAGCGGTTGCATCAAGGCTTCTCCAGCAAAAAGCCTCATAATCAGGCAGCCCATCCGCGGTCTTGGGGGCGATAACATAGGTTTGGTCGACCGCGACGTCTGGCGGGACGTCCGGACCGAATGTGTTGAGTCCCCACCAAGCCAACGCCAACATCAATACGGTAGTCATCACGATGCGGATTTTTCGGCGAGTTCGTGTTTTGGACATTTTCAATGATCAAATCGTTGCGGCCAGTCTTCCGTATCGTAGCCTGCGTCGTTGTCGCCGCCATCGCGGCACCTGCCGGCAACGCAAACGACGCGGATGCGTTTGCGGCGGCCATTCGAAAAACCGAGCCACGGTCGCCGGAAGATGAATGCGCCGGATTTCAGCTTCCACCAGGATTTCAAGTCGAATTGGTGGCCGCCGAACCGGACATCGCCAAACCGATGAATCTGGCCTTCGACGCCAAGGGCGATTTATGGGTCAGCACCAGCACCGAATATCCGTACGCCGCCAAGGACGGGAAGGGGCGGGATCAAATCATCGTGTTCAAGGATTCCGACAACGATGGCACCTACGATCGACGCCGTGTGTTTGCCGATGGATTGAACATTCCCATCGGGTTGTGCCCCTACCAAGACGGCGTGATCTGTTTCAGCATTCCGAATTTGTGGTTCTTGCGTGACACCGATGGCGACGGCGCGGCAGACCATCGTGAAGTTTTGTATGGGCCCTTCGACACCTCGCGGGATACGCACGGCATGGTTAACGCGATCACTCGTGGTCGCGACGGTTGGTTCTACGCATGCCACGGTTTCAACAACCAATCGCGTGTCCGAGGCAGCGATGGCCATGAAGTCGAATTGTCGTCGGGCAATGTGTTTCGTTTTCAAGCCGATGGTTCGCGAATTGAATTGTGGTCGCGAGGACAAGTCAATCCGTTTGGTTTGGTGCAGAACGCTTTTGGCGATTGGTTTTCCGCCGATTGTCATACCAAGCCGGTATCGTTGTTGATGCCCGGTGGATGCCAACCCAGCTTTGGAGGATCGCACGATGGCATTGGCTTTGTGCCGCCGGTGATGCAGCATTTGCACGGGAGTACGGCGATTGCCGGTATCGCGATCGTGCCGCAACATTCATTCGGCGAAGCATTCGCGGGCAACACGATTGGCGGCAACGTGATGACGGGCCGACTGAATCAAAATCGCTTGATCTGGGACAACGATCGCTACCGAGCGATCCAAGCGGAGGACTTTTTAATCTCCGATGATCCTTGGTTTCGCCCCGTCGATGTTCAATTTGGCCCGGATGGCGCCTTGTATGTCGCTGATTTTTACAACCGCATCATCGGTCACTACGAAGTACCGCTGGACCATCCCGGTCGTGATCGCCACCGCGGTCGTATTTGGAAGATTTCGAAAGTGGCGGGTGGCGACAAAAGTTTTCCGCCAACCGAAGCGGACAAAGCGCTTTCCGAATTGTGGTCCGACTACCGAAGCGGGCATTTGACGCGGGCGTCATGGATTCAGTTTTCGCAGCATCCCGATGCGACCGTCCGCGCGAGCGCGTTCGCGGTGCTGGCGGAAGTCTTCAAACGACGCACCGGTGCCACATTCAAAATGGGCAGCGACGATGATTGGCTAAAACGGGGGCTTGATGATTTGCATGGCAACGTCCGCATGAAGGCGGCGCTTGCGGCTGCCGAAACGCCATCGCCGGTGTATACGAATTTGCTGTGCCGGCGATTGCTTCTTGAACGTGATCCCGACTCGCACGTTGGGCACGCGCTGCGGATGGCACTGCACAAACATCTGCATGCACCCGAGAATTTGCGGGCCGCCGAGTCGTGTCTGGCCGACGCGGCCCCGGATCTTTGGCAAACCCTGTGTTTGGCCATTCCAAGGCAGGCATCTGCCGAGGCGCTGCTTTGCAGTGTGCAAGCGAAAGGAGTTCAGGCCGAGGGCGTTCCGGCTGGCAGCATCGAGTCGTTGTTGAGCCATGGGCTGACGCACGGCGATCGACGCACCCAATCGGACTGGATCGATTGGGCACAATCTCGCGGCGTGGGCGATGTGCCCCAGCGTGCCCGTTGGCTGGCGGATTATTTGGAATCGGCGCCGCCGGCCAATTTGGAATCCGCGGAAATTCGCGACTGGGCCAGCCGGCTTTGCGAATCCTTATTGGATTCGGCCACACCAATGGACAACGC